>CAZSYK010000052.1:0-7788 GCA_964610685.1 uncultured Eubacteriales bacterium | reverse complement strand
ATATACTTTCAATCTTTTGAGTGTCCGCTTTTACTTTAGCAGATCAAAAGTGCTTGGAAATTTAAGCGAAGAACGATTCTTAAAATTAACGTATAAGTACGAAGATGAACAGTCGGCTTTGAAACAACAGGTTAAGCATATGAAGAAAATTGTTCAAGAGGAAAAGAATCACGAAATGAACGCTGACGGATTTTTGAAAATTGTGCGCAAGTATTCAGACTTTGAAGAATTGTCGCTTGAAATCCTACAAGAATTTATCGACAAAATTGTGGTTCATCACCGAGAAAACGTTCACGGCGAAATTGTTCAAAACGTGGAAATCTACTACAAAATGATCGGACACGTTAAACTTCCACAACTTAGCAAGAAAGAAACTGAAAACCTGTCAAAATCTTTCGGAAGAATAAAAGAAGAAAGGAGTGCTTAAAATGAACAAAAAAGTATGTGTCTATTGCCGTGTGGCTACAGAAAAGCAGGCAAACCTTGATTTTCAAATCAAAAATCTCAAAAACTTTGCGAAACAAAAAAATTTAGAAATTGTCAAAATCATTTCAGAGTTTGGCAGCGGGTCAGACTTAAATCGTGATGGCTTGCATGAACTTGTAAAAATAGCAAAATCAAAACAAGCTGATATAATTTTAACGAGAGATGTGTCGCGAATCAGCCGAGATACTGTTTACAATTTAAAGTTTATTGAAGATATCAAAAAGCACATTGAATTCAAAACAATATATGCTTTTGATATTTCAGATGACGATTGGAATGGTATGCTTTCGGTACTATCAGAATTTTTTAAACAAACAAAAAAAGAGCAGATTGCTTAGAACAATCTACTTTTTCAACAAATGTGAGTTATTTATATCGGACACCATTTACAAGTCCCTTATAGATACTCACAGTGGTACCGGTGGTGGGACTTGAACCCACACGCCCTTGCGAGCAACGGATTTTGAGTCCGTCGCGTCTGCCATTCCGCCACACCGGCTAAGTACTATCTAAGTCTATCAAAATGGCGTGGTTATGTCAATATATACTATAATCCTTTTATAGCTTCAATACCCTTCATTCCAAGCTTATATTTAAATTGCGAGTGAATAAAACAATCCTTTAAAAACGAGTGATTGTTTTATTATTATAATATATTATCGAAAATTTTTTTAAGTCACTCCGGGATTTTTCCAAAATTGTTTCAACACATTATTAGGGCGAATTTTGACTATCGTTTCTTTCATTTTCATAAAAATTTCAAATCCCTTAAACCTGTGTCTATCCATTTATAAAATATTGCAAAATATAATTTCTTCTGGCGGTTTTTCCAACAACTTTTTAGCATTTACATCATAGTCTAATGCAGCTATTTTTTTGTAAAAATGACTAAGCTCCATCATCGCTTCGGTTTTTTCAGGGGCTTGTTCCGGTAATTCTACTTCTTTAGGTATTTTGGTGCTCTTTTTATAATTGAATTTAATTTTCATTCCATATGGATTTTTAATAACTATATATTTGTATCCCTTGTGCTCTAACACATCCACAACAAGGTAAGCGTGAGCGGCTGCGATACCTTTTTGAGTTTTTGAAATTTTTACTATCTTATCTAAATCGACTGTTTCGAAAATAAATTCTTTGCGTACCACCAACGTTGATTTTGACAACTTATATAAATCTAAATACTTATCCTTGAGATATCTTTTATACTTATCATTATCTATTAATTTTTTATCTTTTAGATATTTTATTACTGAAGATGCATCTTTTCTTATTTTATCTGCAAACCCATTAACTATAACTGCAACACTTTTATTATCTGATTTAGGAAGCCCCGAATAAAGCGAAACAGAAGATTGTATTGCAGGATTAACTCCCTTGAAACTTACTGTAATTATTTTATTTTCATTTAATTTTTTTTGAATTTTTTCATAAAGTTTTAATATCTCCGATGAGTATTCCTCGCTTTGAAATTTGCTAATACCTGTGGTATCGATATGCAGAAAATTTTTTGTTTGGATCTGGCACCCGTTAAATGCATTAGAGTCATTGCAGCCAGACCGCCTGCTATTATTTTTCTCAAATCTGCCGGATCAATCCGAGATAATAATTTATCCCTATCTTCTGCACTAAAATATTTGATTTTATCCTGAAACTCATTTGATATAAACTTTGCATAAGCAATTTCTACCACTACCGGCCACAAAGCTTTATGCGAAGTCCTCCACTTGAGAGCTTCATCCTTTGTAACCGAATAAAACCTCTTTTTAGTGGATGGCTCAAAGATTAGTGCGTCTATATTACCGTGACCATCTGTTTTTACATTATGACAATTATCTTCAGTTCTGTAGAAACTAACCATAACCTCATTGTCTGTTGTGATTTGTATTAATTTATCCGTTATAAACGTGGGGTTTTTATTAGCAAGACCCATTAGGTTCGTTAATAAATAACAATCTAAAATAACATGTTATTCTAAAATATATTTTAAATTATCATAGCTGCTTTGATGAATGTCGGAAGCTCTTGGAATTCTTTCCCCGTCTTTTTCGTTATAGAGAGAGTCTACTAAACTTTGTGATTTCCAAAGATTTACCGGATTTCTCATTACTTTCTGGGACTTTTGGTTCATTTTTCTGATTTTTCTATCTTCTTTTCTTACTTTTTCTAAATCCATCGGCATAATTTTACCTTCCCATTTTATTGCTTAATCTTTGTGTTTTATTATAAACTCCAAAAAATCTTTTTCAATGTCACAATTGTTGTTTATTATAAATAAAAATCCCGCCGATATTAATCAGCGGAATTTTTTTAGTGAAAGATTAATCAGAAATTTTTAAAATTACACTTGCTGTGCAAAATAAAGAACTATCGCGGACTCTATTTTCTTTTTTTGAAGTTCACACGAAAATTCAAAGGGTTTCATTATGTCCCCACAGTGTTTATGGTTTTTAGCCGCACACCCTCCGCTGCAATAAAACCGAACCCAACAGTTACGGCATTTTTCTTTATGATAGATACTCGTATTTAAAAATATCTTTTTAATATTTTCATTAAAATAACCTTTATTCACATTACCCATTTTAAAATCTTCTTCACCGACAAGCTGATGGCAGGAAAAAATATCACCGTTCGGGGTAACCGCAACATAATCATTGCCGCATCCGCAACCTTTTAGCCTTTTTATAACACACGGACCTTTATCAAGGTCGATACTAAAGTTAAAAAAATTGATTTTTGATCCTTCTTTTTTGAGCTCAATGAGTTTTTCGAGAAGTTTATCGTGCTCGCTTAAAATTTCATTCAAATCATCCTTATTAATGGAAAATTCAAATTTATCTCCACACAACGCCGGTTCCATTGATATACTGTCAAAGCCGAGGCTGTGCATATGCATAACATCCTTGGTAAAATCCAAATTTTCCTTGGTATACGTACCTCTTATATAGTAACTTTTATCCCCACGTGATTCTATAAGCTTTTTAAATTTCGGAACTATTATGTCATATGAACCTTTTTTGGTTCTTGTTAAACGAAATTTATCATTCACTTCTTCTCGCCCGTCAAGAGAAAGAACAACGTCGTACATTTCTTTGTTTAAAAAATCTATCTTCTCGTCATCCAGCAAAATCCCGTTTGTGGTAAGAGTGAATCTAAAATTCTTATTATGCTTTTTTTCAAGGCTTCTTGCGTATTTTACCGTTTCTTTTACAACATCGAAATTCATCAGCGGTTCACCGCCGAAAAAATCCATTTCCAAATTTTTAATGTTCTCCGATTTTTCCACAATAAAATCCACAGCTTTTTTGGCTGTTTCGAGCGACATAAGCTCGCGGCCGCACCCAAAATCACCTTCTGATGCGAAACAATAAGAACACCTTAAATTACAGTCATGCGCAACGTTCAGGCAAAGGGCTTTTATAGGCGAACTGAGTTTTTCTTCGGTTGCCAAATTTTCATAGGAATCTTCAGAAAAAAGCTTACCGTTCTTATAAAGCTCAAAAATTTCAGTGTAAGCTTCACGGATATCTTTCGCATCGTATTTATCTTCAAGCTTTTTCACAATATAATCCTCGGTGTAATCAAAAAAGGTACCGTTTAAAAACTCAAGAATATCATAAGAAATATCGTCCACAACATGTACCGCTCCGCTATTACTGTCCACAACAAAGCGAGAGCCACTTGATTTAAATTTATGTATCATCTGAAAGGCACAGGCTTTAACCATCGATAAAAGCTCTATGCTTACATCCTTTCTGTGCTAAATTTCTTTAAAAATAATTTTTACAACAAAGATTATCTTTCAGCAGTTGCCGAAAGATAATCAAGCAAGTGATATAAAATTCGCAGGATATATTATTTTTCACATTTTTGATTGCTTACGGTGTTATCCACTTTTGAAGCTGTTTGGCAAGAAGCTTGGCATTCGCCACATCCGCCTGTAAGCGCGCTTTTCTTTAAATCAGCTTTATTAATAGTTTTTATGTGTTTCATTTTAATTCCTCCGCATTATATTTTTGATTTGTATTCTTATATTACCACAACAAAGCTTTTTTTTAAATATCTTAAAAGTAATATATGTCCTCTTTTAACTATATATTTTATTAAATAAGAACTTAAAAATATAAGGCAAATTAATAAAAAAGCAGTTGGAGTTGATTTAATGCACTGGCACACTATGGCATGTTCTGAAACAATTAAAAAGTTAAATACCGACATTGAAAAAGGGATTTCTTCCACAGAAGCCCATGCACGAAAAATCAGATACGGAAAAAACATATTAAAAGAAGAAAAAAGAAAAAGCTTTTTTCAAAAGCTGGCTGTTCAATTTTCGGATTTTATGGTCATCATACTTATAGCAGCTGCCGGGGTTTCGTTCATAACTTCGTTTTTAAGCCACGAATCGGATTATATAGATACGGTTATAATTTTAGGCATAGTGATAGTAAATGCTTTTATAGGAGTATTTCAAGAAAGCAAAGCCGAAAAAGAAATCGAATCCCTCAGGCGCCTTGCAACTCCTCTCTCAAAAGTTATAAGAAACGGAAAACATCAACGCATTCCTTCCGAGGATGTTGTGCCAGGCGACATTCTTGCGCTTTCAACAGGAGATCTGGTATGCGCTGACGCTCGAATAATAGAATCTGCAGATTTAGCCGTGGAAGAGTCCGCACTCACCGGGGAATCTTTTGCTGTGGAAAAAAGCGAAAACAAAGTATTTAAAAGTTTCACCCCTCTTGCAGACCGTAAAAACATGCTTTTTGCAGGAGGCGTCATAAACAGAGGCCACGCTAAAGCTGTTGTTGTTGCGACAGGTATGAACACGCAGGTGGGAAAAGTGGCCGAGCTGATAAATCAAGAAGAGTCCTCCCAAACACCCCTTCAGGCAAAACTTGTAACTACGGGAAAAATAGTTGGTATTTGCATAATTATAATAAGCATTGTCGTGTTCATAATGGGTATCTTTCAAAACATAGATTTTCTTGAAATGTTTATGATTTCCATCAGCTTAGCGGTAGCCGCAATACCTGAAGGATTACCTGCCGTGGTGACCATAGTTCTTGCAAACGGAGTAAGGCGCATGGCAAAACACAACACCATTGTAAGAAAATTGCCGGCTGTTGAAACGTTGGGGCATGCAACCGTTATATGCTCCGACAAAACAGGAACTCTGACACTTAACAGAATGACTGTTACAGAAATACGAAGCGCGGTCAAAAAAGAAGATTTACAAAGCATTTTCGGAAAAAAACTTTTAAAATTAGGTGCACTTTGCAATAATTCCGTGCTCTCGCGAAATCAAGGCGAAATAACAGCACAAGGCGAACCAACCGAGAACGCTTTGTTAGTGGCAGCGGTAAATTGCGGGGTAAGAAAAAAAGATTTGGATAGCAGGTATAAAAGAATATTTGAAATACCGTTCGACTCACAAAGAAAATTTATGACAACTATTCATAAGCTTAAAGAAAATAAGCATATAGTCATCACAAAAGGAGCTCCCGAGATACTTTTAAAAAAATGCGTATACTATCAAACTGAAAGCGGAGTAAAACCACTTAACAGCGAACTTGTAAACAAAATAGAAAAAACCAACGAGGAAATGGCGTCCCAAGCTATGAGAGTTTTGGCGGTAGCTTACAAAGAGGAAAATTCCAAGCCTTTACCAAATTCTGCCGAAAGCGGGTTAATATTCTACGGTTTTATCGGGATTGTGGATCCACCGCGCTCCGAGGCTAAGCGTGCAGTACAAGAATGTAAAGACGCGGGCATAAGACCGGTGATGATAACCGGGGATCACCTTGAAACCGCTAAATCTATCGCAAAAAATTTAGGTATACTTACAAGCAATTCAAAAGCCATAACAGGAGTCGAACTGGATCAGCTGAGTGAAAACGAATTCGAAAAAAGCGTAAAATACTATTCGGTTTTTGCAAGGGTATCTCCCGAACATAAGGTAAAAATCGTAAAAGCACTTCAATCAAATGGTGAAATCGTTGCCATGACAGGTGACGGCGTAAACGACGCTCCCGCTCTTAAAGCGGCAAATATCGGCTGCGCTATGGGTAAATCCGGCACAGACGCCGCAAAATCTGCGTCGGACATTATAATGGCTGATGATAATTTCGCCACAATAGTTGAAGCTGTAAAGCAAGGTCGCGGAATGTTTGAAAATATCAAAAAAAGCATTCACTTTTTGATTTCAACCAATATCGGTGAAGTTATGGTTGTGCTTTTGGGATTTTTGATGAGAATTCCTCCACCGCTGTTGGCTATTCATCTTCTTTGGATTAATCTTGTAACGGATTCTTTCCCCGCAATTGCCCTGGGAATGGAACCTGTTGATAAAAGCGTGATGAAACGCTTGCCGCTTGACCCACAAAAAGGTCTTTTTGCAAATGGTCTTGGATACAACATTGTCGTGGAAGGTTTTTTTATAGCAGCTATAGGTTTGCTTTCTTACAGCATCGGAAGAGCGTTTTTTGACATCGACCCCGCAAATCCGATTATTGGCAGAACTATGGCGTTCATGACTTTAGGACTCAGCCAGCTTATACACGCGTTTAATGTTCAGAGCCGAAAATCCCTTTTCATAGCAGGAATATCAAGCAATTTAAAACTTATATATTCCGTTACGTTCTGTGTGATTCTTCAGATTATAACCGTAACTATTCCGTCTCTTACAAAATTTTTCAAAACTCAGCCTTTGAGCCTCTGTCAATGGCTTATAGTATGGCTTTTGGCACTGTCTCCGCTTTTAATTTCCGAGCTTGAAAAGTATATTAGTTTAAAAGACACCTACATTTGCAAGATGAAGAAAAAATAATTTATAAAAATTCGAAATTTATATTGACATTGTATATAAATTTATATAAAATGTATTTATATTTTATTAAATGTAAATATTATTAAAGGAGTTGTTGAAAATGAAAGATTTAAAAAATGGTGCAATTTCAGAAGAAGCCCTGAATAAAGTTGCAGGCGGTTTAAACCCTGACGAAGCTTTAAACAAAGTTGCAAGCAGTTTAAATATTGACAGAGCAAAATTAGAAAAAGGCTTAAAAATCGCGGGTGTAGCTGTTGTCAGCACAGCCGCTGTGGCAGGTGCCGGAGTTGCTATCGGCGTTGGCGTTAAAAATTATAAGGAAAACAAAGCCCAAGAAGAATGGAGTTTAACACCCAAAGAATGGGCTACTGGCGGAAAAAATAAATAATAAATTCTGCAGTCTATAATAAATCCTTCTTGCATATTAATTGTGCAAGGAGGATTTTTAATATGAAAGTTTTTATAATAAACCGAAAACG
>CAZSYK010000051.1:0-7790 GCA_964610685.1 uncultured Eubacteriales bacterium | reverse complement strand
ATGGCAGAAAAATAAATTTATCCGATTACCTGTCGAATATTCCTCTAATTTTTGAAAGCCTGATTTACCAAACAAAACAATTAGCGTCTTTCAATGAATCTTCAGTTAATACTGTTCGTTTTATGACAACTCTGTTTCCTGACGGTGAAGCTAAGATAATTGCAACTTTTATTAAAATTGGAAGAAAAGGACGATGTGTTGATAACGCCGGCAGTGGCGGTAATGTAGATGCCTGTATCGATATTGAAACGGGTAAATTAAAACATACAATTCAATTTGATGGTTGGAAACAGATAAAAGATATCATTCATCATCCTGACAATGGAAACCCAATCGATGGTGTTGTAATTGATAATTGGAAGGACATAAAAAAGCAAGTATTATGTTTTCAGAAATCATTTCCCTGGGTTAAGGCTGCCGGATGGGATATTGCAATAACGGAAGCCGGTCCCCTTGTTATAGAAGTAAACGATATGTGGGATAGAACAGGACAGTATTTTATCAGAAAAGGTTGGAGGAAGGAAATTAGGAATTGCTATTTTGCATGGATGGAGACCGGAATAAAATATCCGTTTGGAAGGCTTGAGCAAAATATCAATAAGAGAAAATTAAACAAAATCATCAATAAAAGATAAATACATCGTTATATATTTTATAAATTATACTAAATATTTAATTTTTATGCTCACTAAAATAGCCAAAAGAATAAAAGATTTTCTGCTTTACATATTTTTGAAAAGATTTGAAAAATCAGTTGAAAACAGTTTTAATAAGAATAACATGAAGTGGTGTAAGCAAAAACTAACTCAACAACAAAAAAAAGATATACAAGACTTTTATCTCAAAAATGCCGGGAATAAAATAAATCTTGACTACCACACCTACTATTATTTTCGCAATGGAATATTTTCTCCAAAATATGTTCCCAGCAGTTTCTATAAAACTCATCTTGTTGGACGGCTTAATGATTTACGTGTAGCAGACGCCTATACGGATAAAAATCAATACGACCGCCTTTTCCCTCAAATAAAACACCCCAAAGCAATCATAAAATGTATAAACGGCTATTATTACCATAATAATATTCCAATCTCCAAAAATGAAGCAATTCTGTTGTGCAATGATCTTGATAATGCAATTATTAAACCGGCACTCGAAAGTATTCATGGCTCCAAAGTAAATGCTTTAAACGCTAGAAATGGAGTGCTGGATAATGGCAAAAGTATTGAGGAACTATTCAACTCTTATGGCAAGCACTTTATTGTGCAGGAAAGAATAAAACAGCACGAGAAGATGGCTGCACTTAACCCCACTTCTGTAAATACAATTAGATTGCTCACTTACAGAAGGGGAAACACCATTGAGTTACTTTACGCTGTTGTTAGAATCGGAAGAAAAGGAAAAATCATTGATAACGAGTCGAGCGGAGGTGTAACAACTAAGATTAACAATGACGGACGTTTGGCAAAATACCTCATAGCTCCTCCGTCAGAAGGACTTTTAGAGAAAACAGATACAGGAATTATAGTAGAAGGCTACCAGATTCCCTCCTATGAAAAGGTAGTAGAGATAGTTAAGGAAATGCACTTACAACTACCATACTTCAACCTTGCCGGATGGGATATTGCAGTTGGCACAGACGGAGAGCCGATTTTTATAGAATGGAATGCTCGCACCGAGTTAAGCCAATCTGCTGCAGGACCGGCATTCCGTGAATTTACAGAGGAGGTTTTGAAAACTACTCACACTACCCCTTCCACCCACTATCTTATTATAGGGAAAAGACAATTCAACGAAGTGTAGCATTTGTTAACAAATAACTTTCGCTCAAAGAATGAGTTTAGTGTCATTTTGTTTCATTTTTTCCCATTTCGAATGCTACTTCCGTATTTAATGAGCATACTAATTGTGTTTTTCAATGATGTTATTTGTTTTTCATATTGCCTTTTGTTATATATTTGTCATTAATTTTTAAAAAGTTCACAACAGCAGAATAATTGCACTATAAGTAATCAGTAAATTAATTTTTTATATATGAATAGAAAGAGAAGCAGTATAAGCATAACATTATTTGCCTTTTGTGCTTTATTATTTGAAAGTTGCTTAGTAGATATACCTTATGCTGCAAGTAACCCGTTAAATGACCCGGAGATAGTAGTTCCCAACGTGGTTAATTCTGCTGTTGTAGATTCTATATCTTCTACAATAATTTATCCAAATAATGATGTGATTCTATTTCGAGCCACTTCAGGGGATGTAAAAACAATAATTGAGTCGCCTTTTCATTTAGGATTTCCTGATTTAATAAAATACAAAGACACTTGGTATGCTTCTCTGAGATATTCGGAAGGGCATCTTCCTAAAAAAATTGGGTATGTCATTATTGCAAAAAGTAAGGATTTAAAAGTCTGGGAGAACGAACAAATATTTACTCAAGAAGGATATGACCTGCGAGATCCAAAGCTTTTTATAGCCAATGATAGTTTATATGTACATTTTAATTCAACAACAATAAATCCATACGGAAATATAAGAAATGATTACATCTCAAAATATAACAGAAAAAGTGGAGAATGGGGTTCTGCGAAGATGATAAAAAAAAACACGAACCGAAAATCTTGGTTTTGGAGAATAACATACAACGAGGGAATGTTTTATACGGCAGCATATAGAGTAGGTACACCTTTAAGATTGTATTCAAGTTCTGATGGCATAAACTTTAACGAAATATATCAGTTTGATATCAAAGGAAGAACAACGGAAGCTACTTTGCGTTTTTATAATGACAAAGCTTTTCTACTTTTAAGAATGGAAGACGGAGACGCTTTGTTTGGCGAAGCACAAAAAAATAATCTCACTGACTGGAATTTCAAAAGTATAAATATTTACCGGTTTGGAGGGCCCAATTTTTTAGAGTATAATAATATTTTTTTATTGGGTGGGCGAGATTATAACATTAATAAAACTAAGTTATATACATACAATACACACTTAAATTTGCTAAAAGAAATTGATATTTTTCCGAGTGTTTTAGATACTGGGTATCCCGGAATGGTTATTGATAGTAGTTTTCTCTATTTTCTCTATTTTAGTGGAGCGCCCGACAATAAGCATCGAATAAATCTTGCAATAATTGATTTAAATAAAATAATAAATTAAAATGAATTTCCTTTTTCAGCTTAATTTTCTAAATAGACGGTTCTTCATCATAACCGTGGACGTATTTCTCGACTAAGCAAGGCAAAAAGACAATACACAACCGCCAGAAAGACGACTTTATGAACTTTATGCTCCATCTTTCTGGTGGCTGTAAACGTATGTGTCGCTGTTTTGTATTGGTCTACAGTTATGGAAACAAGGCTTTCCAAGCCTTTGTGTAAGATGGTAGAAAATCAGTCAGTGTAAATTAATAGATTATTCATAATTATTCTTATTGTAGGGATGTAAGTTCAACTTTCCCGATAGCTATAGAGATAAATTGCTTTTTCAGAGCGATTTTTGTAGTGTAGATAGATTAACCCAACACACCGCTTTGCTTTGTATTAAGCGGGATCAGGCTGCTACTCCCAGATTTCAGGGAGTTTTCATATAAAAGGTTTAATTAAATAAGGTTCTGCTATGAGTCGGAAAATTCTTTTTATTGACCCAATTGATAAGGGATATCGAAATTTCCTACGTTTAAATTATAAATTCAATGAACGTGGGTATGAAACGTTGCTAGTACATGCTACCTCATTTCGTCATCCAATCAAGGATAAAGAATATCTAATAGATGGGTTATTAATTCGGGACATCAGCTACTATAAGACGAAACTGTTCCGAAATGTAATTGAACGGGAAAAGCCATCCATAATTTTAATAGTTAATCTCTCTTTTGTACTCGATAGAGCCATTGTCAATATTGCAAAAGAGAAAAACATAAAAATAGTTTATTTAGCACATGGTTCATTGACTAACCCCGCAAAATTTGATAAAGCACGGGAAAATTTAGATACAAAGATAAAAGGAAATGCAAAAAGAATTTTCTCAATGAAAAATCTTTATGGCTTATGGAATTACATTGATTCAAAGAAGCAGAAAGAGAAAATCTCAACTTTTTTTAAATTAATAAAAGGGATTATGGCTCATCCTGCCCAATATCTGACTCTGGCTAAATATGATGAAGAATTAGACGCAGATTTAATGCTAGTTTACGAGAACAAAGATAAAAAACTTTTAGTAGAGAAGATGAATTTCTCGGAAAATAAGATAAAAGTAGTTGGAAATCCTGAAATAACTGGTTTTATTAACTTACCAATTTTGGAAAAGAAAAAGTTCGCAGGGGATATTGGAATACAAAGAGATAATTATGTTGTTTATTTAGATGATGGGTTGGTGGCTAATAAAATTTGGACAAGAGATGAATGGTACAGTCATTTAATTTCAATCGCAAAAATTTTGGAAAAAAAGCAGATGCAATTAGTAGTAAAATTGCATCCACGGGTTAATCTAGACGAATACTCTGAATTTTTCATAGAAAATAAAAATTTAATTATACCTATTGTTGAGACTGATTTTAAGAATTTGCTATACCATTCCAAGTTAGTCATAAGCCATTACTCCAGCACCATTGTTTACGCTCTATTATTTTATAAAAAAATTATTGTACCCAAGTGGGCTAAAAATTCGATGGCTTTAACAAATAAATACCCCGAAAATATTGTCGTCTATTGTGAAAATATAATAAAATTTGAAAAAGAAGTGGACAATTCTGAAATAAATAACCTAGATATTGAGAACATCAATATCTTTCTAAAAGAGATTGGGGTAGATACCTCATTAAACTCTATAGATTTAATTGTAAATTCCATTCTTTCGGTTTTAGAAAAATAGAAGTGAATAAAATATTAATCATATTGTTTTCCATTATCTCTATGGGCTTAATGATTTTTTTCATAGAGCCATTGGGTAATTTTTCCAACAGGGTCTTTGTATCATCCCTGTTGATTCAATTTACAGCCATTTTATTTATTTTCCACAAAGATGAATGCCCCTATTCGCTCAATAAAATAGTATCCCTGTTTTTTTATTTTTTTTATGGGATAGCCCCTCTGTTGCAATTCTATAACCAGTCTTCATTTTTCGGGGCACGGTCGCTTAATGAAGTGGAATATTTTTATATGAATGTACTTATAATCTTAATATTTCTATTTTATCAGTTTTTTTATTATTTTTTTTTGCAGAAACAAATTGCTAACACCCATATTCGTTTTTTTGAAAAATTTTCATTATCCAAAAAACTGAATTCTGTACAGACTATTTTGCTTATTGGTATTTCTCTTCTCTCTTTTTTAATGGTTTTTTGGGCAAATAATTTTAACCTTATCAGCATGTTTTTTAGGGGGGGAACATTGAAAGAATCTGCCGTTGATTCGACTACTTCATCACTTCTCATATTCAAGGTGTTTCAGCCTTTGGCGATGATGTGTCTGCTCTATTATATTTTATCACCTTCCAATAAGAAGGTTGTTTATCTTTTTTTGGTTATTTCGGCTGTCCTTACCTGCTTTCCTTTGGCTATGCCTCGTTTCTCGGCCGCAGCCCTGTATATTCCCTTGTTGTTAATCGCAGTACCTATTATGAGAAAGAAAAATATTTTTTCATTATCTGTAGTAGGCGGTTTGTTGTTAGTTTTTCCGTTCCTGAATAACTTCAGGTATTTTTCTAAAAATGCCGAAATAAAAATAGGTATGAACCTAAAAATGTTTTTAGCCGGGGATTTTGACAGTTTTCAGAACTTTACGTTAATAGTTTCCGACAATATTATTACATGGGGACGCCAATTGTTAGGAGTTCTACTTTTCTGGATGCCTCGAAGCATTTGGCGAGATAAACCCGTCGGATCCGGTGCTTTTTTGGCTCAACAAGAAGGATACTTTTTTGAGAATGTTTCCTGTAACTATTTTGCTGAAGGATATATAAATTTTGGATTTCTAGGCATCTTGTTATTTGTTCTGCTTTTGTCGTTTCTTAGTGCCCGATTAGACAAAATGTATTGGCAGGTCATTTATAATCATAAGAGCAATTATTTTCATGTAATCTATATGGTATTAATCGGTATGTTGTTTTTTATCCTTCGAGGTGATTTGATGAGCTCTTTTGCTTACACCGTAGGTTTTTTGATATCTATTTGGTTCGTATATAAAATAATGAGGATTACAGCGGAAAAATGAGATTATTACAAATAAATACGGTAATAAACAGTGGATCCACTGGACGTATCGCTGAAGAAATAGGATTGAGGATTATTGAAAAAGGGGGAGAGAGTTTTATAGCCTTTGGTCGTAAAACGAAACGCCCAAGTAAATCACATAAGATTCAGATAGGAAATAAACAGGATATATTTTTACACGGAATAGGAACCCGGCTAACTGACAGGCATGCATTCTTTTCAAAAATAGCTACTGAAAAATTAATATTACAAATAATTAAGGCCAATCCGGATATTATTCATTTGCACAATATTCATGGGTATTATTTGAATATCGAGATTCTATTCAATTATTTATCGAACGTAAAAACTCCTATTGTATGGACATTGCACGACTGCTGGCCCATTACCGGACATTGTTCATATTTTTCTTATATCGAATGTGACAAATGGAAAACACATTGTAATAAATGCCCTCAAAAAAAAGAATATCCTGCAAGTTTTTTTATAGATAATTCACATGATAATTTCGAAAAAAAACGAAAATTATTTACTTCTGTGGAAAATCTTACAATTGTACCGGTTTCTTATTGGTTAGCAGATTTAGTAAACGAATCATTCCTTCAAAAATACCCCATCCAAGTAATTCATAACGGTATAAACTTGAGTACATTTAAGCCAACAAATACACATAAAATTAAAGAAAAATACAATTTGTTTGACAAATTTATACTACTGGGCATAGCAAGCATATGGAATAAGAGAAAGGGATTAGAAGATTTCAAAAAGTTGAGTAGGTTGTTAAAAAAAGATGAAGTACTCATTTTAGTGGGTTTAACTGATAAGCAAATAAAATTATTACCCAAGAACATCATTGGAATTAAACGAACTGAAAATATTAATGAATTAGCAGAATTGTATTCTTGTTCGGATATATTTGTGAATCCTACATGGGAAGATAATTTTCCCACTACCAATTTAGAGGCACTTGCTTGCGGTACGCCTGTAGTGACCTATAAAACAGGGGGTAGCCCTGAGGCAATTTCCTTGGAGGCTGGCTTTGTTGTGGAACAGGGAGATATTGCTGCTTTACGAAAAGTAATTGATGAAGTAAAATACAACGGAAAGAACCTTTATCAAGAAGCTTGTCGAAACAGGGCATTGTTGTTTTTTAAGAAAGAAGACAGGTTTGACGAGTATATCCGTCTATATAAAAAACTTATAAATAAAAGTTGGAAATAAATAATGAATAAAATTCTTATTATCATATTGATTTTATTGAGCACCAGCCTATGGATTCATAGTCAGGTGTATGTTTCAACCAAAGGTAACGACAGTTACAACGGCAGCAGCAACTATCCAGTTAAGAGTCTGGTAAAAGCAATAGCTCTTGCATCAGATCTTAAAGGCGAAAATCAAAAGATAATAGTGGCCGGTGGAGAATACATTCTTAACTCATCTATTGAGATAAATTCTGCACTGTGGATTGGACAGAAGAATCTGCTTGTTGAAGGAAACAAAGACCACATGCCCATTATCAAAGGGAGCGTTTCTGTGGGAAAATTTACAAAACGTTCGGGTGCTTTTTGGACATTAGACC
>CAZSYK010000050.1:0-8131 GCA_964610685.1 uncultured Eubacteriales bacterium | reverse complement strand
TCGGCCTATACGGATATCAGGGCGGATTCAAAGGAGTACGCCGATAAAATGACGATGTCCGGCTCAAAGGTGGAAATAACGCACGAGCCGTCCGGGGAGATCAAAAATGTCGTCGTCGGGCGGGTCGATTCGATCCGGGGCTGGACCGCCAAAAACGGGCAGAATTCCTTCATGGGCTTCCTGCCTCCCGCCTATGACGTGTGGGGGATCACCTTCGGCGGCGGCGGCGACGTGGTCCAGACGTTCAACACGAAGCCGCCATGGGAAATCCAGATGAACTGGGACATCGAGGGCCAGTTCCGCGACCAGAGCGCGGCGGATGAAGTCGGCATGGGCCTTCTGTCCGCGATGGACATGGGCCGGATGGACGGGAACGGAAACACCGTCGCGCAAGGTTCATGGTGCCTGGTCCAGACGTTCCGGCTCCGGCAAGGCGGGAATCTGGACGTGTACCTGGGCGAAAAGACGATCGCGAACGAAGGCACGAAAAAGCAGGACGGTACGCGCGCCCCGGTCCCGCTGTGGCTGCTGAAGCTGGGCGGGATTTTCGTTTTCAACACCTGGACCGCAGGCTGACCGGAATTATTGGCCTAAATCGAAAGGGAAGCCCATGGTCACGATTCAAGGCGAAATCTCTGTCGATTCGGACATCCCGGGCGTGGATGCTGAAAAACTGGGTCCATTCACGATCCAGATCGATCGCGACGGATCGCTGTTTCGCCGAAAGATCGCGCTTCCCGCCGGCCAGTGGATCACGCCCGACCTGGAAGGCCTGACGCCCTGGCTTTTCTGCATCTTCCCGATCGGCGCGACCTATCAGGTCCAGGTCGGATTCGGACAGGGCGAACCGATCGTCCTCGACGCGGGCGGCCCGCCGGCGATCTTCACCGGCAGCCAGGTCCCGTCCATGCGGGCGGTCGGGGGCGCGTCGGAAGTCATTTTCTTTGTCATGACCGCAAGCTAACGAGGAAGGAATCACACAATGAACGTTCATGTAACAAGCGCGGACCCCCTGGGCATCGGGACCCTGGACGGATCGAACGGCATCAACATCGTCAATATCGCCGGCGGCCCGGAACGCCAGTTTCATGAAGTCCTGGCCGGAAACGGGAAGTTCATCCAGGCGGCCGTCAAGATCCTGAAGCCGATCGAGATGTGGACGATCGATTACGAGCTTCTGGACGCGGCTTCCTTCAGCCTGGCCTTCGGCGTCCTGGTCAACTCGAATTACCTGGTTTCGGCGTTCCAGGCGAATTGCGGGGCCGAAGTCCGTCCGACCATCTCCGTTTCCGCGATGAAGCCTTCCGCGGCGAACCTGGTCAAGGCGTATGCCGGCGGCGCCGTCGTCGTCACCATGGCGGGCGGATTCGGAATCGTGGAAAAGTGGGGCGCGACCTCCGCCGGGCAGATGGTGTCTTCGTCCTGCAATATCTCCATGCAGACGCTGGAAGGCATGAACGAAACGTCGGGCGATTTCGACGTGGGCGGGATCTACCATTACGCCTTCAAGAAAAACGTCAGCATAGAAGCGTATGGCGCGATCACGCCGCCCGCCCTGTCGCACTACGGCGAATCGAAAAAGCGCGAAGGCCGCGACGGAATCCAGATCTATTCAATGCCCTTCTGGTACTACCTGGATCCGGCCTGATCCGGAAGTCATGAATGAATCCCCTTCTAAAATCCGCGATACGCGAGCTTCAGGACGAACGGGGGATCCGACTGGATCCCCTGCTCGATCTGGATCACATCTTCCGCCTGAAGGAACTGGCGGACGCGGTCCTGGGGATCCAGAAGGACCTTCGCTCTGAAGCGATCATCCGCCCGGCCGTCCGCGTCGGCTCCGTGCTTTTCCGCCGTCTGTCGATCGGCGCGATTGAATTCCTGAACAAGCAGGTCCTGACATGGTGGGCTGAAGACGACGATAAAGTCGCCCTGTCCTACGCCTTCTGCCACGCGCACGCGGACGATCCAGCCCTGATCTGGGGCTATGAGGGCCGGAAGCGTGAATGGGCGAAGATGCTGGAATCGTGGCGGCGCACGATCGGCGTATCCTGGCCGGAACTGATCCAGGCGGTACAGGGCTTTCAGGCCAGCATATCGGAACTGGACGCGCTTCTGAAGGAAATACTGGGCCCGGGAAAGCCGGACCGGGACGAAAAGCCGAAGAAGGAATCCTACGGGCCCAT
Source organism: uncultured Eubacteriales bacterium (assembly GCA_964610685.1). Taxonomy (GTDB): domain Bacteria; phylum Bacillota; class Clostridia; order Oscillospirales; family Acutalibacteraceae; genus UMGS1491. Next base: position 5,945 of record CAZSYK010000050.1, on the reverse strand, counting down.
GATCGATCTGCTGTCTTCGCAGTATTCGTTCACCGTTCCGCCCGGGCTGACGCCGGCGGAATACTGGATCTGGCGCGTCCCGATCGATGAAGTCGAATCCATGGTGGACGCCTGCCTGAACCGGATCGAGATGGACGAAAAGCGGAAGCGCAAGCCGGGGACGTTTTCCACGGATCCGGACAAGCTCTACATCCGGGCGCATTTCGCATTCCGGAAGTACCTGGACACGATTGTCGAAGAAAAACGGGGGAAGACGTAATGGGAAACCGCGTCATTGAATTCAAAGTCTACGCGGCCAATATGGTCCGCCGCGGGGTCATGGAGGCGAAGGCGGAACTGGCAAGCCTGAAGAGCGTCGCCAGTGGCGTCCATGCCACGTTCCGGGCCTTTGGGACGGCTCTGGGCTGGGTCAGGGATCAGGCCCTGAAGCTGGCCGCCGGCGTTGCCGTTGCCGGCGCGGCCCTGGCCGTCACGGTCCAGAAGGCGTTCACCTTCGAAAAGTACACACTTCAATTCAAGATCCTGTTCGGCAACATGGAAGCCGCAAAGAAGCACATGGCCGAACTGGCTGACTTCGCGGCCCGGACCCCGTTCGAACTGGAAGGGATCGTCGAGGCCTCCCGGTTGCTCATGACCTTCTCTGAAGGCGTCCTGGGGACCGAATCTTCCTTGCGCTTGGTCGGGGATGCGGCGGCGGCCACCGGGCAGGGGCTTTCCGAAGTCGCCTTGTGGGTCGGGCGGGCGTATTCTATGATCGCGGCCGGGAAGCCCTTCGGGGAAGCGGCCATGCGACTACAGGAAATGGGCGTCCTGACGGCGAAGGCCAGAAACGAGATGGAGGAACTACAGGCAAAGGGGGCATCCGCCGGCGACGTGTTCGGCGTCCTGACGCGCAGCCTGGGCCGCTTCTCTGGCGGCATGGAAGAACTCGCGAAATCGGGGGACGGCCTTGTTTCCACCCTGAAGGACAACGTGAATCTGGCCCTGAAGGATTTCGGGGAAGTGTTCATGGAGGACGCGAAAAACGCGCTGAAATCCCTGATCGGCTGGCTGGACAAGCTCCGCGCGGACGGAACGATCACGGAATGGGCGAAAAAGGCGCGGGAAGCTATCGGCCTGGCCGCCGAAGTGGCAAAGGCGATCATGCAGGGCGGGGACCGGCGTTCAAAGGCGCTGGAAGGGCTGAAGGACATCATAATCGGGGCGTTCCAGTTTGCGGCCGGGAAGGCCGCTGAACTGCTGATGAAGGCCGCCCCTGTCATTGGTGATCTGATCGGAAAAGGAGCCAAGGCGGCCATCAACAGCGTCGCCACGGAAAAGCGGTTCAATCAGGCGCGCGACCAGCTTGTAGCGGAAGGGAAAATCGAAAAACACACCGGCCGAACTCTCGCTTTTGGGCGTCGATCCAGCCTGCTCGAAACCGGCCGCTCCCTTGGCACGCCAGAGGCTGACGCGTGGTACAAGGCCGTTGAAGATCGCATGGCCGAAGACGATCGGAAGAAATTGCAGGCCATGGGCAGTTCGGCGATCGCGGGAAGCAACTGGACATCGCGCGGGCAGAGTCGAATGAAGCGCGGTTTCGCGGCTTTACAGGCCGTCGCCGGGGACAAGACGGAGGAAGAGCGCCAGGCGGCGGCCGATTACGACGCCACGCAATCACGCCAGGACCGGATCGACGCGATCAAGAAATCGATCGCCGGGGCAAAGCCCGAACTTGTCCAGGCTGGAATCGACGCGTTCAAGGCCCTGGTCGAAGGCATGGAGGAATCCGGCTCCGGCGCGGGGTCGGGGAAGTGGCGGGCGCAATTCGACCAGTTCCAGAAGGATCGGCAGACGGAGGCGGAACAGAAGGCAGTCCAGGACGCCGCCCTCAACAAGGCCGAAGCGGATCGCCGAAAAAAGGCCATGGATCAGATTGGGATCATGGCGAAGTCAACGCCGTCCGGACAGGGCGCACTTGACGCGGCAAAGAAGGCCGTCGCCGAAGACTACAAGCGCGAAGGGATGACGCTGAATCAGGACAAGGCGAAGCCCTGGGAAGACGTGCTCGCGAAAATGAAGGACCTGCTGGAAAAGTCGCCGGCGGCGATCGCCGGGAAAAAGTCCGATCTGCTGGCCCGGCAGGAGGCGTTCAAGATGTCCCTTCTCTCCCCCGCGGAACAACTGAAGGCCCGGCGCGGCAACGTCGCCGATCTGGAAAAGAAGATCGGGGCGGAACGGGATCCGGAAAAGGTCCTGAACCTCCGGTCGAAGCTTCAGGACGAACTGGAAGCGATCCAGGGTCTGAAGACGGCCGGGGCCGGAAAGAAAACGCGGTCCCTGGATGTCGGGGAAATCTACACCCGCATGTACGGGCAGGATGTCGGGAAGCGCGATCCGGCGGAACGCGCGGCAAAGGCAGCGGAGGAAACGGCCGCGATCCTGAAGCGAATCGAACAGAAGAAAGGCGGACTCGCGCCATGAGCAGCAAAACCGGTGAATGGCAACTGGACGACCTGAAAGACAGCCTGGATGTCCGCGAAATCTACGACGATACCAAGACGCCGCCGGAGGTGACCGGCGCACAGGTCCGGGACCACTGGATTCTTTCCAGGCATCGGAAGATTCACGCGTCCCAGGAATTTCAGTCTAAAAAGGGAACCATGGAGGAAAACCTGGACTACTACGTCGGGACGCACAAAAAGCACAAGAACGTCAAGATCCGGTTCGATGGATCGACGGTCGGGTCCGGCGAAAAGTACCTGTGCATCGAAAACGGCTTCACCCCGGAACAGCCCGGCACGCCCGGCGATTGGTGTATCGAACGCCAGACCTGGGAATTCTATTCGAAGTGGCGGACCGCTCCGGCCGCCTGGAACCTGGTCGAAGCGTAACAGGGGGACGGAATGGGCCTTCAGCAAACATCGGGTTTCCCGCACGGCAGGCCGCGAACGACGCAGGAAGCCGGGGATCAGCCTTCGGCCCGCGATCTTCGCGCGGTGTTCGGGGCCGTTTCCGGGGCACGCGGAGAATATCCGCTTGAACTGATCCCGCGCGCGTCCGGGATGATCGCCCGCTATTCCGGATATGTCGCGACGACATGGGACGTGTTCGGGTTCAAGCTGTTTCCCGGGAACAGCCTCCGGATCAGGCAACGCACGATCCGAATCCATCAGATCGCGAATATCAAAGTCCTGGAACAGGACGTTGCCCTGGCCGGAACGACGTGCTGGATTTACGTTTCATCGCCGCGCCCCTACTTTTCAAGCTATACCGTCCTGACCTCCGCGACGGAACCGGTGTCGAATGCGGGCTCCCTGAACGTCCCGCTGTACTGTTTCACCTTTGTCGCGGCATCGGGGTCTTACACCCTGTCCGATTCCGGGCGGTTCGACGTGAATATCGACGCGCCGGAGCGGGGGTACTGACATGAAGCGGACCTTTTGCGCCATCGTGATTGCGGTCTGGGCCTTCCAGGCGTTCGGCGGAGGGCCCAGGATCGTCTACCCGGCCCGGCCGCCCGCAACCCAGGCCAGAATGACCGCCACCGGCGATCCGGCCCCAGAATGGCTTGTAGGCTGGCATTCTGGCGTCGTAGAGCGTTGCGCCATGGCCGGGATCGCCGCCCCGACCTGGTCGGAAACGTTCCTGGTCCCCGCCGGCGAATCGAACCAGGTCGTCACGGTCGCCTGTCCGACCGGGGGCGTCTACGTCCTGACGAACCGCCTTCCACTGGTCGAGTATTTCACGGTCACGAATCGCCTGGCGGGGACGTTTGCCTATACCGTCACGAACGATAACGGCGAAACCATAACCGGAACCGGCGCCTTCCCGATGACCGGCGAACTGTGGGACGCCCTGGAAAGGAAGACCGAAGACCTGATCCCCTATTTCGTTTCCCTTCGGGCGACGAACGATTCCGGAAACCTGGGATCCTGGCTGGATAAAAACTGGAACGGATACTATGCGACGATCCCCTGGGAATCGAAGGCGGGCCTGTTCGCGCGGGAAGGGATCGGGCTTACCTATGCCCCGAACATGACGACGAACGCCTTCGGGTGGATCACGGGCGGCACGGGCGCGGCATTCTGGAAGGCGATCGATCCGGAGTCCGGGCAGGCGCAGGAAATCATCCTGGGCGAAGCGGTCGCGGATCACGTCTTCGCTTTGTCCGGATTCCCGGACGATCGCGCGAACGGCCGCTATTTCTGGAAGCCGTCTTATGGGTGGGACGGCTACTACTGGTACGGCGGAGGCTGGTTCAACGTGGATCGCGAACCGCTCTACAGCTATTACGATTCGCCGGCCCTCTATTATGCGGGCGGGAACGGAGTCGGCTGGGCCGTCAATCTTTGGGAATATGTCGATCATTCGGGGCAGACTTATCATTATCGGCTGGACGGGAAGCGGCTCCCCGTTTCGACGAACGGATGGAAGACCGCGGCGGGATCGAACCTGGTCGGGGCCGTTTCCGCGATCGCGACAAACTGGGTTTACCGGCCCGTAGAAGGCCAGACGCTTGTCCCTGGGGCGGGCATCCAGGGCGACTGGATAGGAAATGGCTACCTGGGCCGGAAGGTCGTCAAAGGCCCCGCGCTGGTCCACTACACCCGGGCGCCATCGAACGCCCTGGAAAGCCTGACCGTTATCGTCCAGGGCTATGCGGCAACGAACGGCCTGACGAACCTTTTCGTTCATTACGACTTGACTTCCGGAGACGCCGGGGAAATCGCGGAAACCGTGTCCGTTTCCTCCGCCTGGACGCCCCTGGCAAATCCGTGGCTATGGGTCACGAACCTGATCGTCACGGGTCCGGCGAAGTGGGGGGACGCGGTCCAGGTCGTCCATACGAATATGGTCATGACCGGACAGGGCGGGATCCGCGTCATGGAAAAGATGATCGCGGAACGAACGAACGCTTTGTCGAAGCTGAAATGGACGGCCGCCTACCTGAATCAGTTTCCGTGGGACGGGCTGCTCGGGTCTTCCGGCCTTTTCTGGTCAACAAACGAATACGGCGAAGGGACTGGATACTCAGGCCCTACAAACGATCCGGCATACTGGACGGAAGCGAAAGCGGCGGCGATTACGGCATGGGCGACGGGCTCCGGGTTGATCTATCCGAACAACGGCCCCAGTTCCGCTGGGCTGTCAGCACGCACTCTGTATCCGCCGGCGGCCAATTACGGCTACGCCAGGATTTTCAAGAACAGGGCGGGCCTATACGTGACGAACCTGACGGACGCGATCCCGAAGACGGCGGACCTCTACCTTCGATTCCGCGGCCAGGTCAACGATAGCGGGGCGACGAACTACTACAACCCGGACTTTCCGGGCCTGGCCGAAACGCAGGCCGTAGTCGCCTATTCGTGGCCGGCCGGGACTGACACGGTCCTGGAATCGCCGATCTGGGGGACAACGAACACCCCGGCGGCAGATGACCCGTACTGGATCACGCCGCCAGACACGAACGGGGTCTATCGAAAAGGCTACACCTGGGAAAACCTTCAGATCGTGATCCTGAAATGGGCGCCTTCCTATCCTTGACCGGAAAAACGGGCCTTTCGGGAAAGGATCAATCCATGAAAATGCCCATTCCCGTGATCGCGTTTCTGGCCTTCGCGGCTGTGTCTTTGGCCGCGCCTCCCACCGTGTCGTTTCGCGTCGATGTCGCGAAGCCGCAGGCGGAATTCCAGATCCGGACGGCATCCGGGGCAACCCCGACGTTTCGGGCATTTCTGCTGGATGACGGCGCCGCATGGACGAACACGGCGTCGATCACGAACGGCGCGCTGTACTACTACATGACGAACTGGCCTTCCACGAACTGGGTCCGGATCCCGTTCGGCGGAGTCGGATCGAACTACGTGGATTACATCGCGACGGCGGCGGAAACCGCGACATCCGGGGTGTTCCAGGCCTATGTCGTCGTCCAGACGACTAACCAGACGCTGGTCGGGGGTCAT
>CAZSYK010000049.1:0-8317 GCA_964610685.1 uncultured Eubacteriales bacterium | reverse complement strand
CCAAGTGTCAGGAGAAGCACTGGTAACCGTAACCACTGTTCCGACAACAATTAAACTTGTAAATACTTCTAGTAATGCTGTAGTTATTGCAAGAGTTCCGGTGCAGGCGGACATTGTTATTGCGGAAGTAACAAACTAAAAACTTTTAAGCAAAATTATATTAAAGTTTTATCTTATTTTATTGTTTTTTTGAAAATTTAGGTTTTCTCCTGCGAGGAGATTTAGAGGATCGGTTGGTTTTTGTGCTTTTGAAGCCGTTTTTATATGGCTGTTTTTTAGGTTCATCAAATTTTATGCCATCTATAGACACAAAATCTATAATAGCTTTTGTGTCTTTTATTATTGATTCCAGTCTGGATTGTTCTTTTGCATATATGAAAGTATATGAAACCCCATTTTGACGCGCTCTGCCTGTTCGTCCGATACGATGAACATAACTATCGGTATCCTCCGGGATATCAAAATTGATTACAGCATCAATATTATCCACGTCTATTCCACGTGCAGCTACATCGGTAGCAACTAAAACATTTACAAGATTTTTACGGTATTTGTTCATAACCGCATCTCGTTGTCGTTGATGAAGATCCCCGTGAAGTGCCGCGGCAACAAATCCGCTTTTTAAAAGATCCTCTGTTAAAGTGTCGGCCATTGATTTTGTTCCGACAAAAATTAAACATCTATCAAATTTTTTATCTTTAAGAAGCGATTTTATTGCGTTGAGCTTCTCGCCTTTTGGAATTTTGGTATAGTATTGCTTAACGGTATTCACAGTTAAAGTATCTTGCTTAACGTGGACTATTTTTGCATCAGTCTGATATTCTTTTGCAATTTCTTTAATGCTTTTAGATAAAGTGGCTGAAAACAATATTGTCTGGTGATGTGCCGGAATACTTTTAAAAATTGTGTCTATGTCATCGCGAAAGCCCATGTCGAGCATTCGATCTGCTTCATCAAGAACCACTAAATCCACTTGATCCAAAGATACTGTTTTGCGCCTTATATGGTCCATTATGCGACCGGGGGTTGCAACTATAACTTGCGGTTTACGGCGAAGTGCCGCAATTTGGCTGCTGATTCGCGCGCCCCCGTAAATCGGGGTGATGCGAATGCCATGCTTATATAAAGTTAAGTTGTGAAGCACCTTAGTAATTTGGATTGCTAATTCTCTGGTGGGGCACAATATCAGAGATTGCGTGCCGCGTTTTTTAATATCAATCATTTCAATAATAGGTATTCCGAAAGCACACGTTTTACCGCTTCCTGTTGGCGACTGAACTATAATGTCTTCTTTTTTCAGCATTAGAGGTATGGTTTCTTCCTGCACCGCTGTTGCGTTATCAAATTTCATTTCATCAAGCGACCTGATAATTTCGGGGGATAAGTTTAATTCTTTAAATTTCAAAATATTTACATTCTCCTATTATTTAAATAATTTTTTCATCATATTTAAAAACTTTTTTCCTGTTGGGAACTCAATACCAACATGGATTTTTTATTTTCTCCACTTAAAATCCTTTCTGCTTATCATTTCTTTGGAATTTATTTCAAAAAATACACAGCAGACATTTTAATGGTAAATATAATTATTTAATTTAGTTTCCATTGTTTTAAATTTTATCTTTATATTAATTATAACAAAAAATTATATTAAATACAATGAACAAGCAATTTTGACAAAAAAGCCTTTGACAATATTATTTCAAAAAACATCGCAGATTATAACTTAAATGCACCTTAATTTTAAATGAATATTTTTTTTAAAATCCTTGAAATTTGTGTAGATTTGTTATAAAATCATCAATTGTTATAAAAAATTTAATAGGAGGGATTTACAATGAACAAAAAACATAAATTTATTAAGGTTTTAGAAAATCATTTTAGAGGTGCAGTGCAGGCGTGTGCTTTTGTCTTACTGATATTAATGTTAACCGGCACGCAAAAATATTCAGCCACAGCCGATCCGCAAACAATCAATTCGACAACAACCGTACATGCAAACAACGCAATTTTTGTAGAATACCCGGGCAATATATACGATTTTATAAGCACACTCGTCAATAATCTTAAGGAGAAAATATTCGCAAAATCCCCTAAAAACATAAACATCATGGTAAATAACAATATTTTGGAAATCAAAATGCATAATGTACCTAAAAACTGGAGCGGAAAAATTATATTTGAAGACAAAAGCGGCTATGGCAATTATGAAAAAGAGTTTGGTTATAAAGATATGATTCGCAACAAAAATTTATATAAGTATACAGTTAAAGCCAAGGATCTCCCTAATGGTACATATGACATTTCGATATGTGACAAAAACAATAGGGTATTGTTCGTAGAAAAAGATGTTGTTTTAAATTTTTCTGAATAAATCAATATATGAGACATACTAAAAAGTTAAAAATATTCTTAATTATAGTATTTATACTAGCAACATTATTAAAAAATCACGAAGCCAAAGACTTATACAGCAGCATAAAAGTCTCGGTTATAGTGCCTGTGTACAACACATCCGACTATCTCAAGGATTGTTTGGACTGCATTACCTCTCAGTCTTTAAAGAACATAGAAATAATATGTATAGACGACGGGTCTACAGACAATTAACTTGAGATACTTGAAAAGTATGCCAAAGCCGATAACAGAATAAAGATAATTAATCAGAAAAACAAAGGTGCTTCCGCCGCTCGTAATGCAGGGCTGAAAAGCGCCATCGGAGAGTATGTCGCTTTTGTCGACTCTGACGACACTCTCGAACCAAGCGCATACGAAGAAAGTTATAATAAAGCCAAAAACAAAAATGCGGATATCGTTATGTTTGGCGAAAAAAACTTTGAACTTAAGAACGAAATTTACACAAATGGTTTCCGCGCGTTGAATGTTCCCGGGGCAATGATGCTTTGGAACAAGATATACAAGCATTCTTTTTTGGATGATAACGGTTTTAAAATGTTGGAAAACGCTCGATGCTACAATGACGAATGCTTTAACAGCGTAGTTATTCCAAAAGCTAAATGCGTAGTGTGCATTTCAAATAAATTTTATAATTATCGAAAAAAGAGAGCGGGATCTATTCAGACGTCTGCCAACGCAAAACAAAAGGTCGAAAACACCTTGATATACGCACGTTATGTCTGTGATAATTGGAGAAAAAACGATTACATAAAAAATTATGGAGTTTGGCTACTTAAAAAATTAACATTTATGATTAATCGGAGTATCAGGAAATTAGAACCTTGGGACAAGCATTATTATGCGCAGGCATTGATGAAAATAGCCAAAAACGACCTATATAATAAAGAAAACACAAAAAGACTCAGAGATTTTGAAAAAACCTTGTTAAGCGACTGGATAACAGAAGCTCTAACATAAAAAGAAAGGTAGATTAAATTGAAAACAAGACACAAGGTTATTACACGTTATTTTTTATCAATTTTTATTTTATTGTTATGTTTCGCAAACAATTTGGCATTTGCTTTCCCCACTAACGGCGCGGAAACCAAACAAACAAAAATAGCAGTAGCGGGAATAGGCTATGTAGGGCTTGCAAATGCAGTGCTGCTTGGTCAATATAATGAAGTTTGCGCACTGGATGTCGTTCAACAAAAAGTTGATATGGTGAACAACAAGCAGTCGCCCCTAGAGGACAAAGAAATTTCGGATTACCTTGCAAACAAGAAATTAAATTTAACAGCAACCACAGATGAGAATCTTGCGTTTAAGAATGCTGATTTCATCATTGTCGCCACCCCCACAGATTACGATACGGAGAAAAAAATCTTTAACACGTCACTCGTTGAAAGTGTTATAGAAAAAGCAATAAAAATAAACCCAAATGCCATTATAGTCATAAAATCAACTATACCAATCGGATATACCGAATCCCTAAGAGAAAAGTATAACTGCAAAAATATAATATTTTCCCCTGAATTTTTAAGAGAAGGCAAAGCTTTATATGATAACCTGTATCCCTCACGCATAATAATAGGCACGGTACTGGAGGATAAAGAATTAACTCAATCCGCACAAGCTTTCGCCAATCTTTTAAGAGAATGTTCTTTAAGACATGACGCCCCTATTCTTTTAACAAATTTAAGAGAAGCAGAGTCTATTAAACTTTTCTCAAACGCTTATCTTGCCATGAGGGTTGCATATTTTAACGAGCTTGACACATTTGCCGAGGTAAATGGTCTTAACACAAAACAAATTATAGACGGAGTAGGGCTGGACCCGAGAATCGGTGCGCATTACAACAACCCGTCGTTTGGATACGGAGGATACTGTTTCCCGAAAGACACCAAACAGCTGCGTGCTAATTTTGAAAACGTTCCGAATGACATAGTTAAATCTATTGTCGATTCAAACGAAACACGCAAAAGTTTTATTGCAAACAGCATTATAATCAAATCCCCTAAAACTGTAGGGATATATAAACTTGCAATGAAATCAGGTTCAGACAACTTCAGGCAAAGCGCGATAATCGACATAATGAAAAAATTAAAAAGCAAGGGTGTGGAAATAGTAATATATGAACCAACCATAAAAACCAAAAACACTCATGATTTCGATGATTATAAAGTAATCGGAGATATAAACGAATTCAAAAAATCATCTGATGTTATAATTGCGAACAGGTACAGCACCGAACTTGATAACGTAAAAGAAAAGGTATACACCAAAGATATTTACTTTAAAGATTAAAGCACAGCAAGGCGCTGCATTACTGCATAAAATAGCAGATGATCGAAAGATCATCTGCTATAAATATATCTCGGTTAAAACGCCTTGGATATCTTGCACGATATCCGCTCACTTTAATAGCCCCGTTTACCGTGTCAATGCGTTTCAACGCATTTCGTGTTACTAATTCCTAATTATTTTTCAAATATTTTTCGTTTATGTCTTTAATAAAATCTGTCTTTTTAGCATAATCCCACCATAGATCGGATTTTTCCAAACTCAAATCGTTCCACGGCTTATTTTTGCTTGAAAAATGCACTATAACCGAATCTTGATACGAACTATCCCAAACTTCTTTGGAAATAGGTTTAATAAGATAATTATACATATCATAATAATGCATCATCGCATTGTATTTAAGCGGCAAATAGTAAGTACTGTCGAAATAGACTTCATTCATTATGTCCTGATCGTGCAGTTTCCATTTTTTATTATCTTTATTTTTAGCCATACACTCGACAAATTTATTTTCGAGGTTATTTTCTCTCATTTTTTTAAGGTTCATTAATAATATTCCGGCGTTTATGTATTCATCGTGTGACACAAGGCCCACGGATTTCAAAAATTCTTTTCCCAGACTTATTTTAGATGTATGGGGCTGATCGACACCCGCAACGTAGTAACTTTCTATGTCGGTACTATATAATTCGCTAAGATCTTTTTTGACGATGATATCTACATCTAAGTAAAGAATTTTATCAACACATGGCAGTATGCTGGGAAGTCCGAGACGATAGTACGTCGGGGTGGTTATATGCGAACTGGTTTTACAATCCGAAAAACGGTTACTCATATCTATAATGTGAATAGCACAGCCGGGATACTTATCACTCAGAGACATTAATTTTTGCTTGGAATCTTCTTTAAAATCTCCGGGCAAAAGCAGATAAAAATCAAATTTGGAGCTTTCCTTCGCGTTTTCCATAATTGACACTATGGATACAATAGTCGGAAAAAGATAATTATCATCTGCGGCCATTGCAACAGAAATTCGGGGCGTTTTTTCGTCTTTCGCGGCTTGCGAACAAAATGCAAGAGGGCTTGTGACAAGTGTAAGAACCAGCATAATAAGTAGTGTGACTGCGATTTTCATTTTTTTCATAATCTTATACCTCTTTTATAATAAATTGACCAATCAGATTGATTTTATCTAATATGTTTTTTTCAAGATCATCTTTGGTTTTATCTATAACCGGTCGTAGTAGATTTAAAAACCTTTGCGCAACAACACTTTTTTCAGAGATGTTTTCGATAGATGTAATTACACTTATATTCCAGTTTACAAATAAAGTCAGAACCTTTTTTTCGGATCCGATCAAGAATCCGTTTTTGTTCCAATCTTCAAGCACGGAATCAATAACCTTCAAGTGGCTTTGCATACGCACATATCCCTTGTTTCTGGAACTTATGCTTCCGGCAGAGTCTCGCCTGTAATTATAAATTCTGTCAGGAATAAATTCGATTTTTTTTGCTCGGGGAAATATTCTCATATTAAAATAATAATCTTGGGCACATTTCAAATCCGTTTTAAAATGAATTTGGCTGTTTATCAAAAAGCTTCTTTTGTAAAGCTTGTTCCATATATTCACGTTTGAACCGGTTCCGCAATAAAACCATGCGTCAATAGAGGAATTTTCAAAATATTTTTGCCGAGGCGAGCTTTTATATTTGTCCCAATTGCTTTCCGTAGGGAAACTTTCCCACCCGAAACTCAATATATCCAAATCCTTATCTTCCGCTTCTTTGAGTGCTATTTCATATGCATTTAAGTCCAGGTAATCATCAGAATCCAAAAACGCTATGTACTCGCCTTTAGCTATATTCAGCCCGGCGTTGCGTGCCGAGTTCGCTCCCTCATTTTCTTTTTTATCAATAACAACTATTCTTTTATCCTTTTTTTCGTATTTTCTAAGAATTTTCAAAGAATTATCGGGTGACGCATCATTTATACAAATTATTTCAATTTCTTCCAACGTTTGATTCACAACACTGTCCAGACAATCTTTTAAATAAGCTTCAGCATTATAAACAGGGATAATAACTGATATTTTCGGAGGAGACTTTTGTTTCGGACTACAGTTTTTGATTTTAGAATTTGCCAAAACATTATTCCCAACAAGAAACGAAATTAATACAGATAAAATTAAAAAAGTGCATGCTAGTGTTCTTTTCATTTTTTCACTCCTTTTGTGAAAAACTAACATACTTTTAAATGATTGTAAATGAATTTAAGTATATTATAACAATAATTTGATAATATTTTATTAATTCAATGACATTTATGTAAACAATGTGGTTTTAGTATAAATAAATTTTCAAAGCAGGAATCTGATATAATTCGCAAAAATTTCTGTTTTATTGAAATTCCGGTAAAAAAGGTGCAAAAACAGTCACTCCGGGGATTGATTCAGAAGCTATATCTGCTCTGTCTGATTGTGTTATGTACCGTTTTCGCCTTCTTGATTTTACTTGTTGAAAATCCATGCGAGTAAAAGATATTCTGCTAAACCGAACTACTTTAAAGAGCTATTCGTAATTCTCTTCATTGAATGATACGTATTTATTTTTATATTGCTATATTTTTTATTAACAACATATCTATATATTGTTTTTGAAAAAATTAAAATTTTTGTTTACAAAAATTTATTTAATGGTATAATATCACAAAATAACATATTTAGGTGATGTGATTTGATGAAAAATTATTATGAAAAATGTAAAAAATTAGTGATTTACTCTCTGGTTCTCTTTTCTTGCATAATAGTTGGTTATGCTTTAGCCAATCAAGCGCTGCAAATTACAAGTACAGCTAACATTACAGGAAAGTGGGATGTCGAAATAACCAGTTGTGGTCCCGGAACTTTTACAGGAACCGCAGCAGAAGCAGCAACCCCCACTTTTAATTCCACTACTGCCACGCTGAGTGTAAATCTTAACTCGCCCGGCGATACAGCATCCTATCCAATAAAAGTCAAAAACAAGGGAAACGTCAAGGCCGATTTAATTTCCATTACAGGAATAACTGCCGCAGACTCAGATGCCAACGAACCTAAAGATGTTAAATTTTCTTTTGAAGACTCATCGCACACACTTTTAAATCCAAGTGCGTTACTACAGAGCGGAACTGAAAGTTTAATCACACCTAAATTGTTAGATGTGGGTAACGAACAAACTTATTATGTTAAAGTAGTGTGGGACTCCAACGCTACTACAATGCCTACAACCACGACTAAAAACGCTACGTTCAGCACATAAGCTAGGGAGTGCTAAACATGAAGTTGGTAAGAATATTAAAATTACTGTTTTTAGGCGTTGCCTTGTTGTTCTCTATCTCAATTGGGTATGGCAGATTAACCCAAGACTTATCCATAGATTCAACAGCAACTGTGGTTCCCCCGACTTCTCTTTATAGCATTACTCCTACTTTAAACAAAGCAGGTAATACATATCACTATACTATAATCTTGACTTATAGGGGTTTTGACATTGGAGTAACATCCTGGGACTTAACTATTATGATTCCCACGGATTCTATACCTATTACGCAAAGAACCGGTATACAGGACTTCAGTGA
>CAZSYK010000048.1:0-8353 GCA_964610685.1 uncultured Eubacteriales bacterium | reverse complement strand
CCAACCAGCTGCGCAGCTCCATCGGATACCAGATATATAACCAAGGCGTCCTGGTCACCGACTACTTCCAGTCAGGAGGGAAAGGAGACGGAAGCGGAGCAGGCCAGGGAGTGGCACGCGGCAAAACGGTCGCAGCGGAAGCAGCGAGACAATACCCGGACGACGTCGTCGGAGTAATTGTCGCCGGAGCGGATTATGCCCTGTACGTTGAATCCAAGGGATACGACGTTATCAGCGGGCCCGCAAGCCAGCTGACAGAGATCACAAGTAAATACCTGCGCCTCGCGGCGGAAGGATTAACAGAGGGAGGAAATGGCTGAAAACAACACCAAGCGAGACCGCCTGCTCATTGAGCTCACCAGCATAGAGAGACGCCTGCGGAAGCTATACGGCGACACATACCGGGCCGCCGTAGAGATAAAGGCTGTACGCAAAGCAATTGAGGAAGGCCAGGAATTCACATGGGACGGAAACCCAGCAGCAGCCAAGCAGCTGCAGAGACTCCTCGACACCATGGGGCAGCAGACTAACGCTTACCTGCGCAACGCAACCAGCAAGGCCTGGACCGAAGGTGAGGAGGGAGTGCACAACACCCTGGCCGCAGTATTCGCAACAACAAAAAAGAACGAGGAGGAGATCGAAAGAATCACCGAGAAAGCGCGGGAGGACATGCGCAAGAGAGGAGCCTCCGGCCACAACTACTTCAATGAGAAGCGCGGAGGGCTCACCATATCGGACCGCGTCTGGAACATTTCAGACACCGCACGAAACGAGATCGAGACCATTATCCAGAACGGAATCCTCGAAGGGAAGAACCCGGACCAGATCGCAAAGAGCGTCCAGCCATACCTGCGAGAGCCGCACAAGCTGTTCAGACGAGTGCGCAACAAAGAGACCGGAGAGCTCGAGCTCTCACAGGCAGCGAAGAAGTATAAACCGGGCCGCGGAGTTTACCGCAGCGCATACAAGAACGCCATGCGCCTGGCCCGGACAGAAGTCACAGCAGCATATCGCCGGGCCGAGTGGGAGACATACCAGAACAACCCGCTAATTACAGGCTTCCGGATAGAGCTATCCAACAACCACACCACCCTGGTGAAAGGCGTCCCTGTGCCGTTTCACGACATTTGCGACGACATGGTCGGCGTCTACCCGAAAACATTCCTCTGGACCGGCTGGCACCCGCAATGCCGATGCCGCATGATCCCAGTATTTATCACCAAGGCGGACTTCAAAGACCGCATGAAGGCGCTCGCCGCCGGCAAACTGAAAGACTGGAAGCCAAAGAGCACCACCACAGACATGCCGGAGAACTTTAAAAAGTGGATACAGGACAACAGCGACCGGATCGCAGCAGCCAGGGCCCTGCCATACTGGATGCAGGACAACCAGCCCATTATGCGCCGTATCATAAACGCCGAAATCAGAACACCGGAGGACCAGCTGATCCACGAACTCGACGCAATAGAGGGCGCATTGATGACAGCGGAAGAAATCCTGAATCTACCGGAGACAATAGCCAAGCTCGACGAACTCGGCATTGACCCGAAAGAGTGGATCGAGAGGCATATCGCGACCGAAAAAGACTATAAAGGGGACCTCTATTATAGAGTAGACGGACGCTCCGGCGCCGGATACGCAGGAGTCGGCAATGGCCTATATTTAGGACGCAACAAAACAAAACTGGATAACTTCTACAATCCGGAGGGAGATGGCCAGATACTAACATTCAAAGGGAACCCGCGATGGCTGAACATCCTCGACCCACGCCGCGAGGCAGCATGGAACAGGTATCTGCAGGCCAAAGGAATAGACCCAGTTAACTCCGGCGAGATAGGGGAGCTGGTGAAAGCCCTTGGATACGACGGAATCCGATACTTTGACCCATTCGCAACCGGCGACGAGTACGTGTTGTTCAACACCAGCAAGATGAAGAACCTCGCAACAGGAGCAGCAGCAGCGAAGCCGTTCACGATGACAGCACAAAACGCGAAAAACGTAATAAGTAAAGGCTTCAATATAAAAGGAGCCCTGGGAAATTACGATAATACAGGATTAGAACGTTTTGATATCCTCGAATTTGATAAAGACTTCGAGGACGTGTGCAAAGAATACGGAGTAAATATAACAGAGAGACGGCTGGAAATCATGGAAAAATCAGGATACATTTATTACAGTTATGAGCGAGAAGGAGAAACAGGCTCTTTATTGCGTTCTTTCGGATATAGAAATAAAGTTAAAGCCGTAGGTCACATGAATTTTGATGTCCCCGAAAAAATACAATCAAAAGGATTTGCAAAGAAAACGCTCCAAGCGCTCGTAAAACAGTACAAGAAAGCAGAAGTAAAAAAAATCGGTTTGGCAGCTAACAAAGACATCGGAGGATACGCATGGGCCAGGTACGGTTTTCATGTTCCACGCGAAGAAATGGACATGATAGAGTTTACAGATCGAATTTATTATTTGAAATTCAAGCAGGCCACAGAAAAATATTTCAGAGAAAATCCAACAGCCGAATCATTCCCAATGCGCATAATAGCAGACATGCCGGGAGGGAAGAAAATGTTGCTCGGAACAACGTGGACAGGAGAACTGGACCTAACAGACCGAGCCGCGGTTCAGACATTCGAAAATTACCTATATAACCGGAGATAAGAGAGAGAGACAGTACATCTTATATTTGAGAGCCTGCCGCCGCGTAAGACCGTACTGTTTGCAGAGATCAGCGAAGCGCGGATCATCTTCCGAGCGAATACCGCAGTAACACCACAGGGTGATGCAGCGATTCAGAACCTCCACCCGGGGACCCACGCGGAGCTCGCTGTGCATTTTAGTAGTAAATTCCTCTTTGAGCTTCATAATACGTTCGTTTTAACAAAGATAAAAAATAATATCCGGAATCAACAAATAAAAAAAGCGGGCCCCGCAGGACCCGCCAATGGAAAACCCAAGAAAGTGCAAGTATGAAGAAAAAGCGGAGCGTGTGGCGGCTCGCTTCAAAGGTACACATTCGAGCAGCAAAAGCAAGAGAGACGCAGACCGAGGAGGATTAAAAAGCTCCACACGTAACCACAGCGCAACCACCAAACAAAACAGGAGCAAAAAGTCAAAAACTCGTCAAAAGAAAAAACCAGGAAAAGGTGCGTATTATCATAATACAGGTATTTTTGTGTTGCAATAAGTTTAATTAAACGAAACCAACATGAACGACAAAATCTTAGCACTACTGGAACAGAACTACCCGGGCGTGCGAAAGGACGGGCTCAAACACCTGGCCGCATCCCTGGCTCTCACCGTAACGACGGAAGAAGAAGCCGCCCAGGTCGTAGGTAAACTCACCGCCGACAACGTGAACAAATTCGTAACAGACTGGCGAAAAGAGGCAGACGCCGAGATCGACAAAGCAAACAGAACGCGCGAGGCCAACCTCCGCGCAAAGTATGACTTCGTCGAAAAACAGCAGGACCCCGGCCCAGCAGACCCGCCGGCACCACCAGCCCCCACAGGAGGGACCGGAGGGCTCAAAGCAGAGGAAATCCAGACCCTGATCGTGGACTCGATCAAGGAGGCCACCAAGGGACTCCAGCAGGAAATCCAGACGCTCAAGGGATCAGCCGTAACAGCCGCCAGGCGCGAAGAACTTCAGAAAGTATTCACCGACCAGATACCGAAGCCATTCCGGGAAACCATCATGGATGGATTCGAGGCACGCAGCTTTGAGAACGATGAAGCCTTTCAGCAATACCTGACCAAAACAAAAGAAAGCGTTTCGCAGCTCACCCAGGAGCTCGCCGATAAAGGACTCGGAAGCCATGAGCGCCCGATCCTCGGGAAGCCAAACAAAGACGGAGTGAGCAGCGGCGTAGAGGACTACCTCGAGAACAAGGCCAAAGAGGCCAGCGGAGAGGCAGGACTCACAGGAAAAAAAATCCTTTAATCCCATAACCGAAACAATATGCTGACAATTGTAAAACAAAAAGACAACAGGGTCGTGCGAGCTTTCACCCATAAGCTGGCCGACATACCCAACGGCGTCAACGTAGCAAATACGGAATTTGTACAGCGGGTCCTCAAAGAGGGAACGCCTGTCGGAAAAGACGCCACAACCGGGCTATATCACCCGGTTAAGGTAGCAATCCTGACCGTAGCAGCTGGAGCAACTGACGTCGCCTACACCGTCGCCAAAGGGCACGACTTCAAAGTGGGCGATTTCATCATGCTGAAACCTGCCGGGAAGGCATACGCCATCACAGCCATTGCCACCAACGCAACAGACGCAACCAGCGACGACATCACCGTCGGAACGACCCTCGGTGCAGCAGCAAAGGGAGCAGCCATCTATCAGGCAGCCGCCCAGGCCGCTACCAATTCGAGTGCTTTCAAATACCAGCCCATTGGACTGGTCGGCGAGAGTTACGACATCGAGCCCGACAGCAACCTGCTGGCGAACGTAGTAACCATCGGGCAGGTGCGCGAAGCGCTGATCCCGGCACCGGGTGCCGAAGTAAAGGCCAAACTGCCGCTGATTAAATTCATCTAAAAAAAGGAGGAAAAACAATGCAGAAATCATTAATGCTCGGCCTGACCGAGAAAGATATGCAAGCGGTAGTGAACACGTACAATCTTACGCCCTATTACTACCCCACCCTGTTCCCTATGAAGGAGAATTACTCCCTCTCATGGAAAGCGCTGGAAGCCAACGCAGGCCTCCGCGTAGCAGCCGACGTTGTCGCCAGGGGAGCAACAATTGACAAAAAGACCCGCGAAGCACTCGCCCGCATCCAGGGAGACATCCCCAAAATCGCTATCAAGCGGACCAAGGACGAGAACGAGCTCAACGAGTACGACATCATGGTCGCCATGACACAAGGCAATCCGAACCAGCGAGCTCTGGTCGAAGCCTGGGCGGAAGATACCCAGTTTTGCTGGGACGGCGTAGCCTCCCGCCTGGAGTGGATCGCCCTCCAGTCTTTGAGCCGCGGAAAGGTAGTGCTGACCAACGACAACAACAACAGCGTCGTGACGCAATTTGCCGTTGACTACCAGATCGACGCAACCAGGAAGCTGGGCGTTCAGACCGGCTCCGACGTTTGGACCGACAGCGCCGACGCCAAGCCCATCAGCGTGGACTTCAAAGCCGTGGTTGCCAAAGCCAAGGCAGACGGCATTAATCTGCGCTATGCAGTAATGAACGCCGACACCTTCGCGAACTTCGCGCAGACCGCCGAAGTAGTACGCCTCTCCGCCAGCTTCATGCAGAACGCGCTCAACATTGCACAGACACCCAGCCTGCAGCAAGTGAACGCAGCCATGGCATCCCTGGCATACCTGCGCGGACTCCAGATCGTAGTGATCGACCAGGACATCACCATCGAGAACAGCGACGGAACCAGAACGAGCCGGAACCCCTTCCTGGACAACGTGGTCACCTTCGTAGAGGGAGCAACCATGGGGAACACCTTCTGGAAGGTGCCAGCAGACTGGAAGCTGCAGGGAAGCGCAGCCATCAAGGCGCTGAACGGACACACTCTCGTAAAGAAGTACTCCACAGAGGAACCGATCGAGGAAGTGACCATCGGCCTGGCTAACGCCTTCCCGGCATGGCTGGGAGCAACCCGCGCCTTTTTGATGGACACCATCAACGCCACCTGGCTCGAAGGCGTCGCACAAACAGGTAACTAAGGAGGAGCCCTCCGGGGCTCCCCTTTTCCAATCAACACAGAACTAACCGGAACGACCTATGACGTACAGAGAATGGATGACAGCAACGCTCGCCCGCTTCAACATAACCGAAGCAGACGTTGACCTGATCCTCGCCAACCAGGCAGGAGCAATCCCAACACCAAGCGCAGAAGTAGAGACCGCCATTGCAAAAAAAGCACTCGTTCACGAATTCGCGAACATAATCCCGCTGCACAACATCAGCGAGGGAGGCTTCTCCATATCATGGAACTGGCCAGCGCTAAAAGCATGGTATTACCTGACAGCACGAGAGGTGGGACTGGAACCCATAGACCTGGACGCCAAGCCGCGCCCCAAAATCCGTAACCGCTCGAACGTATGGTGAAACAATCCTATCAATACCCGCAGCGCCTATACACCAAGACCATCCAGGAGGCCACACAGCTGCCCAACGGTAGCTGGCAGCCGGAGACGGAGGTCTGGGCACAAACAGCATACTGCCGGGAGGAGACAAATGGAAAGGGAACCCAGATAAACACAGCCGACGGCAGAGCCCTCGCCTTTTCATCGCTCGTACAGCTCCCAAAGGGGACGCCGAAAATCGACGAAGGGAAACAGATAATCATCGCAATAGAGGAGCTCGACGCCGAACAGCTGGACGATACGGATTACATAAACGCGGCAAAACAGACCGGCTCCATTGTAGCAACCGGAACAGTCCTAAAATGTGACGTCGGAAGGCTTCACACCAGGGCCTGGATTTAATAACAAGCGCTCATGCATAGCATAGATACAGACGATACCCTCTTCCAGATACTCAACGCAAGCGCCGCCCTAAAAGCGGAGCTCACCGGTGGGATTTATGTATTAGGGGAGCGGCCAGACGGAAGCGAGAAGGAGGACATCGTGGTTAATAACCTATTTATAAACCACACCATCCCCCAGACCGGGACCTCAAACGTGAACATTCACGTGCCAGACATGACGCTCACCATTGGAGGGAAGCAGCAACACAAAGCGAACAGGGAGAGACTGCGCACATTGACAGCCCTCACCCTCGAAGCATTGAAAGCAGCCAACATCCAAGGGCTCGCGATAAGGATCACCAACGAAACGATCATAAAAGAGCCGATCATCCCGGAGCACTACACCAACGTCCGCGTGGATTGGAACATACAAAAAACAGAGTAAAACAATATTAAATACCAGAATCATGGCTAAAAAAGTTTACACAATTGGACTCGCTAAGGTAGAGGTCGGGGACATGGCATCCGACGGCGACATGGGGAGCACCCTCGCCTCCCTGGGCTACACCTACCAGGACACCTGCCGCATGACGCAGGAGGACCCGGAGACTACCGATCATTACGCCGAAGAAGTGGACGACCCGGTTGTTTCCATTTCCAGAGGAGGAAAGACCCTCTTCAATTTTTCGATCATGAACCCGGACGTCACCGTTATGGAGGAGCTGCTCGGAGGTACCGGGACGCCCGGAGTTGATCCTGCAGCCGACACCTGGGAGGCACCCGCCAAGATACCCGTTGTCGAGAAATCCGTTGCGATCACGCCGGAGCAAG
The DNA here is from genome assembly GCA_964610685.1 of uncultured Eubacteriales bacterium. GTDB lineage: Bacteria > Bacillota > Clostridia > Oscillospirales > Acutalibacteraceae > UMGS1491. Next base: position 1,094 of record CAZSYK010000048.1, on the reverse strand, counting down.
GGCTCAAATTTGACATCCCGCGCCTGCGCATGACCACCAAGATCAACGCCGAGTTTTCAAAGAGCGGCATCCTGCTGCTCGAGGTGACCGGCACCGTAATGACACCGTTAAAGAGCGGCATCGCAAAGATGAAAGCAACAACCATCTGACAGCGCTATCTTTAACCAGACCTTAACCCGAGAGCACCCGAGATCGGGTGCTCTCACTCTTTGAACCCGAAGCATGACAAACGAAAACAGCAACCCCGAGAAAACACTCCATGAAATAGAGCGAGAGGAGCTCAACCTTTTGATTCGTAAGGGCCAAAAGTTTGCCGTCCGCTATACCATCACCAAAAAGGAGAAACGCCTCCTGGGCCTTCGCAGCCGAACCGTAGAGGAGGAGCACGCGGAGGCCTTCGAGCTGAAAGAGCCAACCCTCGCCGTCCTGGACCGCCTATCCGCGCATTGGCTCGAGATGACCCTCGACGAGAAAGCCCTGGAAAGCGGAGGAGCAGAGACCCTGGCCGAAGCAAAGAGAGCGACGGCAGACAACACCAAGCGAATGGCCCGGGTGATCGCCATTGCAGTCCTCGGGGAGGACTACCATATAAAAACGGTAGAGCGCGGAACAGGCCGCATTATATACAGCAACGACGACAAAGAGCTGGACCGCCTGACCGATTTATTCTTCCACACGATAAAGCCCAGCGAGCTGGTGATCCTATGCCAACGCATCACCAACATAGCGAACCTCGGGGATTTTATCGGCTCTATGCGATACATGAGCGGCGCAAGAACGACACAACGGAGCAATCGCATAGAGTAACTGGACTAAAAAGTCCATACGGACGCCGGGGCTCCATTTGCGCCCACCTTGGCTGGACTTGGGATTACCTCCACCACGACATCCCATGGGCCACAGTCCAGAGAATAATGATCGACGCCCCTGGAGTAGAGGAAAGCGGAGAGGACATCACAGAGCTCGCAATCACGCCGGAGAACGCCGGAGAACTATTACAACAGATTAACGAAATGAACAGCCGATGAACACAATAAAGGGAGGATCACTCGAATTTGAGATCACAGCCAACGCCGGCAAGCTGTCGGACGTAT
>CAZSYK010000047.1:0-8379 GCA_964610685.1 uncultured Eubacteriales bacterium | reverse complement strand
TTTCGATCGAATCAAGCTTGCGTTTGTGGAAATGTGTGACCTGGATTAGCGCCTTTTTTATGTGAACTTTATCGTCCGCAAATAATAAATCGTTAGGTGTTAGGCGTTCGTATATAATGTAATTATCAGGATCTGTCGGTATCTCCCTTTCCATGTAGCTAACCTTGCTTGAAAGCGAGTTGGTTTCTAAGACCGTTTGAATTTGAAGCCTTGTAAAAAACTTTTTAGCCATTAAATCATCTCCCCTATTTCAATGGTAGAAAAATGATTTGTAATGTTTTCTGTAACCTGATTTACTTTGTATTTATTACCTTGCCATATCACATACTTAAGATCTCCTTCTATGTTTTCCGTGCGCACCTTAAACCTTGCAGTAATAACAAGCCCTTCCAGCATCGCCGCATCTTGCCTTCGCTGGTATATTTGTTCTTGCTGCGCTTTTATTGTCTTTGGCGTCAGTTTATTTTCCCATACGCCTTTGGCGACTTCCTGCCTTGAATCGTAGTATAAAACTATCGAGCACCTCGTTGATCTCATTGGTTACCCACCACCGACTGATCATAGATTATCTTTAAATGATAAATTAATTCTTGAAGTTCGTTGTCGATCCAGTTTTGTGCACTGCTTCCCATGGAAACCCTGTCAAATCTTTGGAAACAATAAAGATACAACCACTGTATCACCAGTTGCGAATCACCTGATTTCAAATTTATAAAATCATCCGGGGTTGTGGTTTCGTCAATAAAAGTTACCGGGATTTTATTGTTTATCAAGTACTGAACTCCGGAATTTAAATATAAAAGTAATTGTTCGTCATAAATGTTTTCAGTTATATCGACTTCAAGCAAGGTTTTTACTGCCTTTAAAACTGTATCTGCCATTTATACCACTTCCTCCGGAGGATCTTCGGGTTTATCTACTTCCGTGTAGTTGTCAATGCTGTCTCCGACAGCCAAAAGTATAAGTTCTCCGCCCACAACACCTGTAGCTATGTTTTTGAAAACTTTTCCGTCTTCTGCCTGCCATATCGTATCTCTTAATAAATGCACAAAATCATCTCCTTAACTTAATGTCCAGTTCTTATTACTTATGATTGTGGCTTGTGCGCTTGGTATCATAGCTATGTTAGCCGAGCCTAAAACCATTGTGTGTACTGTTCCGCCTGAATTATCTTTAAGTTGCGTGGCAAGATGTGTAAACCAGACAATGGATTTGCTGTATCCTGTGGCTCCTGTGAAATTCACAGCATCGATATTAAAATTATTAGGTAATCCAATAAATTGAGTGCTACTTAACATAGATGCATCGGATTGAGTTACTGAAGTTATAGTACTTGGGAAATTATAATATTCCATACCATGACATTTATAACAAAATCCTCCGGTTATAGATGTTATAGAAGGTATATCCAGAGATTTAATTCTATAACAGCTATAACAAAAATTTGTTGCACTAATAGTTGTTAATAATGGTAATGATAATGATTTAAGAGAACTACAACTACTACAAAACCCAGTGCCACTAATTGTAGTTAAATTCGGCATAGATAACGATTCAAGAGAATAACAACCAATGCAAAAATTATTACCACTGGTTGTTGTTACAGAAGGTAATGATAATGATTTAAGAGAATAACAACTATTACAAAAAAGTGCGCCACTAATTGTAGCTAAATTTGGAATATATAATGATTCAAGAGAACTACAACTTGTGCAAAAATCACTACCACTGGTTGTTGTTACAGAAGGTAATGATAATGATTTAAGAGAATAACAACTATTACAAAAAAGTGCGCCACTAATTGTAGCTAAATTTGGAATATATAATGATTCAAGAGAATAACAACTCTTGCAAAAACTACCGCCACTAATTGTAGCTAAATTTGGAATATATAATGATTTAAGAGAATAACAATATTGGCAAAAACCGGCACCACTAATTATTGTTACAGAAGGTAACGAGATAGAAATCATCCCCACGCAATATGAGCAAAAATATGATATTGAAATTTCATCATTATAAAAACTTGAATTTATTAAATTAACATATCTTAAATTAATATCCGTAGATGTTTCAGAACCTGATTGACCGGATAATGCTGATGTATTTGATAATTTCAAATATTGACTACCGATAAATTCAAAAATTGCTTTATAATTATATAAATTCACTGTTATCCCATTAGCAGCATTTTTATTGTCTTCGGTTGCGTAAGCTATTATATATCTGCACTTCCAGTTTTCGCTTGTTGCATAATCGTTTGCTGTGTTAAAAGTATGAATAGTATCCCCAACATATAAAGTGCTTGGTTCATCACTAAATACAAATGCATCTGCTCCGGTTGATACTCCTGTTCCTGTTTTTGTGAAGCTTTCAGAAACTAGAGAATCCATATTACAAATATAGTAAATCGGATAATAATTAACTCCACCATTTTCAATTATGGGAGCATTTGAAATTATTTCTTCCCCATTCGGAACTCCTGACGGTCTAACATATCCCTCGTTGGGGGCAGATGGATCATGTTGTATAATTCTATTTAAATAACTTTCTCCCATGCTATCTCACCAACTTTATTCCGAGTGGTATATCAATTGTGGGCACTGTGCTTGCGTAAAAAGTTATAGTATCGGTGCTTGTGACCGCCCTGTATACGTTAGCCCAGCTACTTTGGATTGTTGCAACATCTGAATATGTAGCACTTGATAAATCTAAATCAATGCTCGGTCTGTCAGTTGATAAAATCCCCGAAACCGTAACGGCTTTGGTGTATGGCGCACTTGAGCCTGTCCAACTTGCATATGGTAATGTGGCTGTAAAAGTTTGAGTTATCCCTGTTGGGATACCTGTAAAAGAGGGGCTTGCTAAAGGAGCTTTTGTATCAAGTGCTGTTTTAATTCCGCCACTTGTCACGAGTTTAGTGCTTGAACTTGTCGGTGTGGTTTCAACTTCAGTCAATTCCTGTACATTTAAAGCATCGACACCATATACCCGTCGCGAATCGCCTGTGGATGTTTTATCGAGTTTTCCGGTCAAAGCATTATAAACGGAATTCCCTGACGGAGCTACTGTTGTATGCCCACTTGTTATTGAATCTTCCACTTTAGCATTGATAGCGTTTGTTGTGGCATTCTGACTCATAACTGACGTTGTACTTGTTCCCGTAGCTTGCTCTATTGTTGTCTTGGTAGCACCCGAGTCTATCCCTGCAAGTTTGGTTTTTTCCGCAGTAGTATAATCTTCGGTCGATAGTCCTTTACCTTGGACAGCATCTACTTTAAGATCCAAGTTTTCGGTTACCGCATTTTGAGACATTACCCATGCTGTGCTTGAGCCTGTGGTTTGGACAACTGTAACATCTCCGCCCCCACCAACAATTTCATCCAAAGTATGGATGCTTCCGTCAGGATTTAAAAATTTGTTTACATGTACAGGCATTTTCTCATAAGTTTCAGCACCTTTTTCGTTAGAAGGCGCAATCTCGCTCCCACTGAAAGTGGTAATCGAACCATCGGGATTTAGTAATCCGTTTTTAATCGGTGTGCGACTTGTATAATTTTCATCGTCTGCCACTTTTTTCACTCCTGACTTATATGTATAAATTCAAAGGCGCCCCGCTAAGAGCGCCCTACTGTTTTAAATATCTTTATGGAGTAGTGTCGCTGGCTACGGTAAGTACTGCGGCCGATTTAAGCACAGCCAGTCCGCCACCGCTATAAATTTCCATAAGGAATTCATTTTTATTTTGTTCAAGCTCGAAATCCTCATAAGAGTCCATGGTGTTATCTCCTACTGTTTTATATGCATCACCGACATATTCAATTGCAACAGGTGCACCTGTGACAGTCATCCAGTCGGGAGTAAAGATTTCGGAGTATCCTAAAGCCGATGCAATATCGGAGCCTATCGGGAACACCAAACCTCCGTCATTCGAAGATAATTTTATTGAAGCCAGGGTTTGACGGCTTACAACAAGATAACGGTTTCCGGGTGCGGTTATTGTTGCATCCATATTTACCAAATCCGAAAGTATTCCATTCGCACTTTCTTCCTGGACGGAAACGTAAGTGTCCGCTGTAGCTCTGGCAATAGCCTCATAAGATTTAATTTTATCATCCGCGTCATCGTCGCGTCCGTCACCTATCATTGAAGCACGTTCGATTTCCATGACTATACGCTGCGGGAGTTCTTCGAGTATGTATTTCATAATTGCTCCGGTATCTCTGGTTTCTCTTAGTGTTTCTTTGTCTATTGTGATGTATTTGTAGATATACTGTGCTCTTATTGTTTTCGGAGTAAGTGTAATTACCTGTTCGTCTTTGGCTACACCCTTTTTGTGTCCTTTGGCTCTTGCGGTTGCATCAGTAACATTAGTATTAACTGCAACTTTAAGCATTGTAAGGCCTGTATACCTAAATGTCGAAAAAATTCCCCCGCTTTTAGAAAACGCATCTGTAATTGAGGTTATCACAGCCTCAGGAAGCAGTACGTCAGGATTAGATATTCCTTTTGTGGTTAGATGTTCACTCCAAGCTTTTTTAAGTTTTTCCCTACCACCTGTTTTCTGAAGGAGTACCGCAAAATCGCGGAGTGATTCTTTTGTTTTTAAATAATTCATTTGTTTTTCATCCCTTTTCAAAATATTTTTTGTCGCAGATTCTGCGATTTCTTTTAGTTTTTCTTCTTCGGCTTTAATTTCATCTTCCATATCTTTGATTTCGTTCATAACTTTCAATGATTTTTCGTTTACATCGCAAACTTTCGCAGCGACTTCATCGAGTTCGTCATCTTTTGCCGATTTGACTGTTTCGGTTAGTTCCTCTTTAGATTTCGCAATGTTTTCGAGCTCTTTCTTTTTTGCTTCAAGTAATTCGCGTTTTTCTGCCATGTTCATTGATTTTTCACTTCACTTTCTAAAATTTTGAGTAACTCTTCGCGCTTTTGTTTTTCTTCAAAAACTTCACGAATTGCACTTTTGACAAGTTCTTTTAATTCTTTTTCACCACCCTTTTCTTCGAGATTTTTAACATTTTGGATTACTGCCTGATCGTTAGCCGGCACAGTTACAATTGAGCCTTCCAAGACTTCGGCTTTGGTGATTTCCCAACCTCCGAACGGCCTTTTTTCATCTATCGGAACATATTCGTCAATGATAAACCCTACAGACATTGAATCGAGTGCACCCATTTTGAGTAAATCCAAAATGTTACGGGCTTTCTCGTCATTTAGGTTTAGGAAACCCTTTACGGCCAACCCGACGTTATCGCTCGAAAGCTCCAGTTTCCCGATAACGCTGTTTCGATCATGATTCCATAGCATCGGAACGGTTGACTTTTTCTGCAAGCTTTCGTCAAAGCAGCCTTTTGTCATAACGTCGCCGTCACGATCGGTATTACCGTAAGTAGACAAATACCCTTCGAATTGATAATCGCTTGAGTCGTCCAAAATTTTGATGCTTATACCTTTTACTTTCATAATTTTCACCTTCCTTTTATTTAAGAAAATTTAATTTGTTCTGAGTCTATTCCGGTATAATTGCTTAGCTTTTCGCTAAGAGTAAAGGCCGCTGAATCTGTCAAGCTTCCTGCCTCGGCTCGTAATTTTTCAAGCTTGGCTTTGTTCATTTCTTTTTCGTCAAGATTCCATTTCTCGCCACTATGAGCTTTAAGCGCAAAAATTATAGCGTTTAGATCGGCTTTTATGAGCTTTTCTTTTTTAATTTCTTTCGAATATGGGCCGTTCCCGCCGACTCCCGTTTCGGTTATTACTTCAACAACTTCCATGCGGTCGCTAAGTTTTTTTAGTAGCGATTCCTCTGCCGTTTTAACAACTTTTTCTATGGAAATATTTTTCTTAGCTGTCATCTTGGAGCGCCTCCTCCCCGATGCGAATTGCATTTTTGTTCGTTTCGAAAACATCTCCGCCTACGTAACTTCCGTAGCCAAAAATCTCACGGATTTCATTGGCGTTCATGATACCCGAATATTTCATCTTAAATGCAAATTCATTTAAGTCTTTAAGGCTTGAGATGTCATACATATCAAAATACACAAGCAATTGTTGCCCTTGCGTGCGTGCGGTCTTGCTGAAAAACTTGCGGTTGATTTCTTCCGAAATCACCTTTTGGTATACCTTTAAAACTGATTGAAAATACGCCCTGTACTGCATTTCCGAATAATCGCAAGTAAAGAGTTTTTCGTTTATTCCGAACGCTTGATAAAGCTGCATTTTCAAAAATTCAAGCTCGTTTTCAGATGCTGTTTGATATGTGTTTGAAAGTTCTTGGAAATCTTCGCCCTGCTGTAAAAATCCAATCCCGGCGTTTTTGGCAGTATCCATAATGTTTCTGACTCGCAGTTCCGCGCGGCGTTTTAGTTCGCCGTCTTCTGCTTTTGTCGGTATCTTTAAAAAACCTTTAAGTTGCGCACTGTTTTCGCTAAGTTTAAAAGATAACGAGCGAAGGTTATCATCGATTAGGCGCGTAATTTGCCCAAGCTGAACGGAAATGTTTTGTTTCGGATTTTGGAAAATCCACACCGAACCAATATCTAAGCTGAAAACTTTATTGTTCATTTCGACAATCAATCTTTTGCTTTGGCTATCATATTCTGTAACACAATCCGCAAGATTAATTGATTCCAAGTTTCCGCTTCGATATGTAGGGATTACAACAGCCACTTGGTTTTGAAGCATCGTCCTGACCACGCTTGACCAAAAATTAACCGGAGTTTCGAAATCGTTCGGGCTGCAACTTAAACAATCCGCCAAGTCGCTATGTTCAAACCATGCCATTTCATCGGGAGCACCTTTATTCCTTGTTATCTTGACGTGTTTGAATTTTAAAAGTGCCACATCAGTCGCTATTTTATTGATGATATTATCAAGGTAAATACTGTTAGAATTCCAATAATTTTGTTCACGCGCGAAATATCGTACTTGTTGCATCTGGGTATGCCTGATATTCATCCAGCTCGGAACAAGCCTGCTGAAAAAGTTTATTACTGAGTTTATCGGGTTCACATAGTCACTTCCTTTGTTGTCCGAATTAAAAATTTTTTAAAAAAGTGTTGACATTAGTGTGTATAGTGTGTATAATATAAATATAGGGAGGGCACAATGAAGTTCAGAGAAATTGAGAAAATAATTTTAAAAGACGGCTGGGAATTAAAAGATGTTAAGGGCTCACACTACCAGTACAAGCACAAAGAAAAACCAGGCAAAGTTACTATCCCGAATCACCGTGGAGATATTCCGAGAATAGTAATCAAATCCATTCTTAAACAAGCAAATATAAAGGAGGAATTAAAATGAAACTAACTTACCCCGCTTGTTTCTACGAGGACGTAGAAACAAAAGAATATGTAGTTGTAGTCCCGGATTTGCCGGGATGTACAACGGGCGGCAAAGATTTGCCCGAAGCAATTGAAATGGCAGTTGATGCCGCGTCCGGCTGGGTTTTAACCTCGCTCGAAGACGGCGAAGAAATCCCCAAAGCAACAGATATTGAAAAGGTTCGGACGGACAAAGACCCCCTTGGAGGTGGCAAAGCATTCGTCAGTATGATCGTGCTTGACATGGACGAATACGCTGAAAAATATGGTAGTAAAGCAATTAGAAGAAATATAACCCTTCCCGCTTGGCTCAATACTTTCGCCAAAAAAGAACATGTGAACGTTTCAAAAGTGCTCCAAGACGCGTTATCAGATATCTACAAAAAAATCGCCTGTTTATAAAATCTCGCCCCAAGGATAAAATCCTTGGGGTTTTTATTCGAAATACCACTGCAATTCCTCCTTGTTAGACTCATAGCAAACAAAAGCGTCAAGCATGGAAGCAAAAACGTCAATTTTGTTTTTTGCTTTTTCTCTTGACGGAAAAATGTTCTTGTTATGGTCGACCTTTACATTAACGTTGCTCATGCACCAAGTAGCCACCGGGTCATCAAAAATTATTTGACCCTTTTTTGCTTTTTCTTTGTAAATTTTAAGAGGATTTGAAAGCATCTTGACAGTTTGCGGTACATCAAACGAAATATTACCATAATGCTCATCGAACAATCTTACCAGCACCCTTGCATTCCATCTATCGTAACCCAGTTTAAGCGGTAAAATTTTGCTTTTAACTATATAATCGCTAAGATCTTCAAAAATGTATTCTTGATCATTAAAAGCAAGATCGTGAATAGTCAAATGACCGTCATGTTCCCATTTAAGATACTGGTCACGCTGCTCTTTCGGGAGGCTTTCGATCGTGTGGCGTGGCATGTATTTTTTGTTTAGAAAATATCTTTTTTCTCCCTCGACTACCATGAACGATATTGAGCAAATGTCTCGCACGTCGGATATGTCAGACCCTAAAATACATCTTGCGTTTCTTTCG
>CAZSYK010000046.1:0-8543 GCA_964610685.1 uncultured Eubacteriales bacterium | reverse complement strand
ATATTGGGCGTGTTTGGAAAACGTATCGCTCCGGAGACCATTAATTCCCGCCTGCGGCTTATCCGTGAAGCTGGAATGGAAAGCCTGGGATTTATTGTTGTGAGTGGGCCCTTTGAAAGCGAGGCGGATTTCGAACTTACCCGGCGTGGATTATTGTCTTCACCTCTGGACCTTGTGATTGTGCACACTATCTCCATTTACGGAGGCAGCGCTATGGCACAACGATTTAAAAGCGAAATCGAATTTCAACTGATGCCCTACATTAGCAGGTGGAATAATCCTGATATCGACAGAATAGCACTACAGCGTGAAAAAACGCTTTATCGACAGTTTTATTTCCGTCCCCGCATTCTGCTGCGCCAGATGTATACGATATTCCGCTACCCTGCGCGTTCGTTCAGACTTTTCCTACTGCTTATTTCTTTTTTATCTTCCTCTTCTCAAAACAGGGAAAGGAAGGACCTCTTTTAACCGGCGCTGGTCTCAGGTGCATATTCCGGTCTGAGTAGGCCACCGATTCCGGAGGAGCGCGAGCACTGATTCCGGAGTAACGCGAGCGGTGTTTCCGGTGTTACGCAAGCACTGAATCCGAGCGCGAGCAGTTTGTCCGAAGGAAGCAGGCTAAGTATGTTTTTCTGGATGTCTCAATGCTTAGGAAGTGAGGGAGGCCTTGGAGTTCGACCTCCCTCGGAGCGTAGCGACGTTGAGCCTTGCTTTTATGCCGTTTTTCTCTTCTTTCTCATGGAATCTCCTTTTAAAGCGATTTTGTGTGAGTTATGAATGAGTCTGTCAAGGATAGCGTCGCCGACGGCAACGAGGTGCAATGGCGCACACACCTATCGAGGGCTTTCTGACGCCTGTGCGTGTATTGTCGCGTCTGGTCGAAGGCATCTTCATAGACCTGCTGGGCAAAAAGCGCCCGGACATCAAGGCCATCTTGCCCAAGCCCAAAAAAAACACAAGTGGGTGGTGTGCCCAGTGCATTGACTATGGCGTCGAGCACCTATTGGCCTACCTGGGACGCTATGTGCACCGAATCGCCGTTTCCAATAACCGCATCATCGCGACGATACTCATGTCGTATTCCGATACAAAGACCGCAAGGCCAACGAATGGCGCGTCATGCGCCTGACCGGTCATGAATTCATGCGCCGATTCCTGTAGCACGTCCTGCCCAGGGGGCTTTCACAAGGTGCGTTACTACGGATTATGGCATCCCAGCAAGCGCAAGCAGTTGGACTAAACGGCTTCGCCGTGGATATTCATTCTACTTTCGCTACTACAACGAAGAACGACGCCATTCCGGGATTGACAAAAAGACGCCTGCCGGAGTACACTTCGGCAAGTGAGGAAAGTTTAACAACGTACGATGTCTTCGCTCCGCTCCGCCCTCAGCCGTGCGGGCTGCCCCTTCGGCGACGGGCTACGCGAAGCGAAGGCATCGTGAGATCAGGTAGCCAGGGCCTGTATGTCACAAAACCCAGCAACATGGATTCCACCTTAAGTTTGGCGATCCGTGGTCTAAGAATGGGGCGAAGCGCAGGCAATTTTCGATACAAAATTACAAGTATGAAACTCAAACGACTTTATCCGAGATTAGAAAGTTGACATGACGCTAGTCAAGGAAGTCACTTTTGCTGTGATAATTTAAAAATGCTATACACGAAAACGAATAATAAAAATTTAAATAACAGCGAAAAAAAATATAATGCTAGAAACATTATAGTTGACGTGGCAGTGAGTATTATTATTGCAACAGTTGTATATTACTATTGTTCTGTATTTTTTGAGCCACTGAAACCATTTTTGTATCATAATATGGATTTCCTGCTATTGTACCCCGCCATTTTCTTTGCTTCTGGTCATGGTATGGGAACTGCAAACATTGACTTGATACCAGGCTTGGCCGACTTTTTCTATCACGGAGCTCCCTGTTTTGAGGTGGCAAACATTCAGGATTATATTGAAGTAAGTCCTATCGAAACTTCCTGGCAGTTGGTGCACATAAATTTATTCTATGCTGTGGGGTGGATATGGCGGATATTTGGCGTTTCCAAAGATGCTTTAATTATGTTTTCGCATATTATGGCATCAATTTCCTCAATTATATTATATCTTGTATTTCGTATGTTCATGAGCAGGGTGGCCAGTGCTGTGGCGACACTTATTGTATGCACTTCGCCCGCAATGCTTATTATGAGCCCTCAAACACGGGATTTCGGCAAGGTTCCGTTCTTCTGGGGGCTATTGTTGATAATACTGCTATTGATTATTAGGCCAATGACTAAAAAACAGTTATTTGCCTTGTCTTGTATAGGAGGGTTATTTCTGGGTATTGGCGTTGGCTTTCGTCAGGATTTGACGATGGGAGTTCCGCTAACTATCCTTTCCCTCTTCTTTTTTGCGAAGGTGAAAAATACCCAGCATCCGTTTCGCATGCGTCTTGTTGCAATAGTTATCTTTATCGTGTTCTTTTTGCCATTCTCTCGGCCTGTATTGCGGGGAATGGCATTAGAATCCGGAAATGTCAGCGCCCATACAATTTTGATGGGTTTGGCGCCAAACTGGGGGACGGCGCTGGGTATTGGCAATGCATCGTATGAGATGCTTGTGGTCTCTGATGCTGGACCCTATGCGCAAGCAAATGCTTATGCGCGACGGAAGGGGTATAGCGGTCCTATGGTCCATCAGAATTCAGCAGAGTATCTTCGTCTCTCTGGAGACATGTCTGCTCCGTTGATTTTTGATCCCTTTTCTTATTTTACAGGGGCCACATACGGTGCTTATGGGAAATCCCTGGTGCGATCCTATATGTGGACTTTCCCTGCCGATTTTGTAATATCGGCTTGGCAATCTGTAATATCAGTTAATGGCGCGTCTTTTCGCATATACAAACAGTTCGAAAAGTTTTTTGCGACCAGTAACAAAGTGATTTCGCCTGTTATTTATTTTGGGGTCTGTCTGTCAAAGCACATTAGCAAATATGGCATTGTTTATGTCATTATCGTATTATTGGGAGCGAGTCTATTTTATTTGCGTTTGACCATATATATAACCGGAATACTATTATTTTTTTGTGGTTATCCAAGTATTAATTTTTTAGACAAACATTTGTTTTATCTAAGTATAATTCCTATAGGTGCGATTATTATATGTATAAATCAAATAATTAAGTTAAGTTTATTTTTAATGAAAAAAGAAAATCGTTTAAAAGCCTATGAGATATTCATGTGCCCAATGACCTATATAAAAATAATAAGAAACGGTTTCTTTTACATTCTCTTGCTTGTTTCTTTATTTGCGCTTCCCTTGCTCGTGTTGCGAGCATGGCAAACCTCGCAAGTGAGCGCATTGGCAGACCGGTTGTCATCAATTTCCCTCCAGCGAGTAGCAATTTGTGAGGAGCAGCAAAATGACCGCGTGCTAATTTTTCCACAAGATACATTACCCGGACTCGTGGATGCCCAATCTCTGCCTTTGGATGTGACGGCCTGGGAATACGTTGCAGTAGTTTTTGACACACATGGTCAAGATATTCCTTTACGAATTAATTACGGTTCCTACCAAGAATTTACACAGGACATTACAATTCAGGGGGTAGATGACCGGTGTGTAGGACGTGTAACGCTTTACTTTCCCATTTATGAATCTGCGTCCGATTACTATATTACATACCATAAACACGTTGCAGAAAATCCCCTTGAGCATGCATGTCTTTGGTATAAAATCTCTACTGATCCTGACTTTTTCCGTAGTTTATGGCGTCGAACAGAGTTCATTGGCCTGTCTTTTCCAAAACAATACATGGATTCCTTTGTTGGCTTTTACCATGCCGAGGATATTGAATTTCTTGATTTTTTGCCATTCTTTCAACTACCGGAAGACCGTCGTTTTTTAAGGCCTTATAAGACAAGGTCTCTCGCCCTTGGTGAACAAAGCACATCCGGGACGGTTATTCGGGATACGCTAGACGTGAATCAATGATAGCAAACTTTCGCCTTTAGTAACGGTTTGGCCCTCTCATTATTGCAACGGATCAGAAAACGGCTTATGGGGAAAGAAAGGGTTTGTTTTAACTTCATGCTCGGCACATCAGGGCGAAGAAGTTGCTGGAGATGCTTTTATGGCTTTGTCTTGAAATAAGCGCAGCGTGTCTGAATCGGGGTATTCCGCAGCCAGTGCCTCCCAGAAGACGATGCGTTCTGCGGGAGTTCGGTATTTTTTAAGCAGGGTGTCCAAGTGCAGGGCGATGCTTTCATCGTTCGGTTCTATGCGCAATGCTTTTTCGTAATCGGACAAGGCGGCCGTTATATTGCCAAGGCTTTCTTCCTTTTGCGCCAACACACGAAGATACCAAGGATTTCCCGGGGCCAGGGCTACGGCCTGACGTAGCGTCTCGAGGGCCTGGTCTCCGTTGCCCATGGCCATGTACGTTTCACTCAGACCGAAGAGTGCCAGGGCCTTGTGTTCCTGGAGCGTTATTGCCGCTTCATAGCATGCGACTGCTTTGGTGTATTCCTGTACGTGGGTGTAGGCTTGACCCAAATCAATAAACTCATATGCAACCAACGCTTTCATATCGGCGTCTACGCCCGCAACGTTCAATAAAACCTGCCGCGCTTCATCCAGTTTTCCCGCCAGATACAGGCAACGGCTCCGTGCGATTTCCGTATCCAGTTGTCCGGGATGGTGTTGGCCCATAGCATGATAGAACTCTGCGGCAGTCTCGTAATCTTTTGCCGCCTCCAGGGCTTTACCATACTGTATTTCCACACGCCAATTTTTCGGGTGTCTTTCTAGTATCGCTTTCCAAAACGCCAGCGCGTCAATAGAAATATTTTTCCGGCTCAGGAGGAGTTCCGCCCGGTCAATGACCTCCGCAAAGTCAGCTTTTTCTTCAAGCGCCGCGCCGTACCAGTGCAGCGCCGCAGGGGTATCGCTGCAAAAATCATAAAGTTGGGCAAGGCGAAGCACATACCCCCGGTTTTGCGGGGTGAGCGTATAGGCCGCGTTATACGCCTGGATAGCGGCCCCTATATTGCCAGAGTTATACCACTGCACACCGGTTTCCGACAATTTGTTTGAAACAAAAAGTGCAATCTCGGGATTGTATTGTGCGCAGTCCAACCAAGATTGAACATAGCGAAATGAATTGTTTAATCTTAGAAGCAATAAGTCATAATGGTCATAAAACTTTTTTTCGAATGGAAACTTTCGAATGAGCTCGGAATACCCTGCAACCGCTGCTTCCACATTGCCGGTCAGATAAAGGGGGATATCCAAGAATAGAGAAGCGACTTGTTTATGAAATGGAAACCAACCGGCAAGTACGGAAATGGTTTCCTGTTTTTCGAAAAGTTTATCTATCCATTTGGGGGGCGCTTCTGGAAACAGGCTTTCGTCCCATATACTTGAAATAACGGACCCGTTTTCCGGAATGCATGCTTGGTTTTCCAAGCGGTTTCGTACCTCAGGGAAATGGCGGTCAGTAGGGGACAGGGCCGCTTCAAGTTTAGCTTTATTCCTGAATGCTTTGTCCTTCTGTTTCTCTTGTCTCTGGTGAAGAATATACGCCGCCGTTTCATGGAAGACAGGTATTACCAATTCTTGAACGTTCGTCAAACTTGCGGAAGCGGCACCCAGGTCTTTGTCACGGCACAACGCGCTAAAATAGTCGCCAAAAAAGTACTCAAGTCCCAGATGGTGGGCGCTGGCGGAACTGAATGCGGCCAGTGCGCGCTGGTCCTCGCCCCGCGCCGCCCAGACGAGGCCCAAGGCAAAGTACCCTAACCCGAAGGAAGGGTTTTCAAGAACAATATATTTTGCCATTGCCTCGGCGAGATCGAGGTCACCCGTCTGTATCAAATCAAGGGGATAGGCTAGACGCCCCATGGCGCTTATGCCGGGCCACAGACCTATGGTGTCTTCAAGGGTGTATAGCATGTCCGTTTTCCGGGCCTCGGATATTTCTTGTAGCCCAAGATCCGTCAATAGCTGGTCGTAATCGCACGTCCACAGTTCAGGCGATAGGGTTTTCGAAGGACGCGGCTGCACACCGGGCAGCCGCTGAATACGCACAACAGTCATCGTATACCCCCCCGGGAATTCCTGCACCGTACAGGTTAACCCCCGGCTGTGAAGCCCTTGCTGAAAAAACGGCACGAACTCTTTTTTAGGGAACCATTCCCCCCAAGGACGGGTTTCAACCAGAAGCCAGACGGATGCCTCTGCGTTAGAATCCACTTTCGATTCAATAGCGTTGCCTAAATGATGGGCTGCCTCGTCGCATATCGCTGCCGGCGTGTTTACCCGTCTGAAGGGCAAGTGCGTGTCTGAAAAATACGGTTCTCTACGCGAAATCGCGCCATACCACCAGTAATCCAGTATGAGGTCTTCGCTGGAGGCATTATCCTGTACATATGCTGCGCCCAAGCGCCACTCTGTTCTGGTGCTTCCCGGCAGAAACAGCAGGCACTGGTAGCCGTATAAGAGGATGAGGGCAGCCACGGCGATACGAAAGAAACGTCCCGGCAATCTGGACAACATTATCCCCATAACACTGTAAACACCGATGGTGGCGTATATATCATGGCCATAATCCAAGAAATTGGTGCAGAAAATCAACGTCAGCATCGCCAACAGTGTAGAAGGAACAAGCATCAGGGTCACGAGCAGCGCCCATTCTGGAAGGTTTCCAGCACCTGGCTTATGTCGACAAAAAATCAGGCATGCCTGCGTCCGAATCCACTGTTGACTGTCCCCCAAAAAGAACAAGGCAATACAGCCCACAATAAGCAGGGTCAGCGCTCCATCAAAAGCCGGCCGCATGAACAAGAGGGTTGACAAGTAAGGCGACTCAATCGCGTGTGTACCGGATTCAAATGCAGGCCACAGTCCGGTATGCCAGCGCAACACGTCCGCACTTAGGGATTGCAACAGCAGGGGTGGAAAGTCTCGAATTAATCGTAGGGCAAACGAAAGTTCCGGCTGGGGTTGATACCCCTCCGAGAGATGCGGCTTGATCAGAATAACGCAAAATAAAAGCGTGACAATCGTCAAATGGCTTCCGGACCATTTTATAAAGGTCTTGAATTTTCCGCGTTGCAGCAGGTAAAACCCCTGGGGAAGCAAAAACAACACCCCCAGGAGGTGCGTAAATATTAACAAGCTGTTGGCGAAAAAATTCACCCAGAACCATCGGCGGCGCCCACTATCCTGCCAATGGACCAGCCCAAGAAGCGCTATCAGGCAAAACATAAACAGAAGGCTGTAAGGCCGAATCTCCTGGTTGTGCCAGATGTGTTGTGGCGACAAGGCCAAGCACCATGCGGCGACCAAGCCCGAACGCGCTTTACCCAATCTCCGGCCTAGTACATAAATCAGGATGATGGAGATCATACCGGGAAGGAGGCTGAGCATGCGCAATGCCAATACTTCGGCGCCGGCGATATGCGACACGGCGTAGGCCAAACTGAGATACACAGGCGTTATTGCCATCTCGGGAACATAGAGCCAAAGATTTCGAAAAAACGTGGTGATGTGAGTACTGGGCAATGCGACGCAAAAGAGCCATTCATCAAACCACACGGATTGCTGAGCCAAGTGATAAAGGCGCAGAATCAGTGCAGCCGTAAGAATCAGGAAAAGGTGTCCGTTCCGTCGGATTGCACAGCGGGATAGGAGGTAAATTTTTTTTATGCGTGGCATTTTGTTGCGTTGCGTTTAGGACAACTGCTTGTGAGTTGTTTCAAGGTTAAAACCGAGATATGTTCACGGTTTGACAAGGGACTCCGCAATAGACCCGCACTTAGGTTCCTCTCCATCTAACGGGGGTGTTACCCACCACCCCAGAGAGGAACTATTCCGGGTATGTTGTTCGCACTTTAGTGTGCCTTCTAACACAAAGGTTTCGAACCACATCGCACGCTAAAGCGTGAACAACATACCTGAACTACTTGTTTTTTATAGCGGTTACGAACCGATAAGCTACCAACGCGGGCACTGCCCGCAACCCAACAAAAACACTTGAGCAAAAAATGGGACGGCCTCCGGCGCAGGTGCACCCCATGTGCGTTGTAGTTAATCTTGAACCGCGCCGGTGGCGGTCCCAATTTTTTGCGGGTCTATTGGACAAGACCGAAAAAAGCGGGACAGTTCCCGCCGCTTGGGTATGCGCAAACCCAAAAGACTATATCCAGTATTCATGCATCCTTTTCAACAAACAATCACCTGCAATTTGCGGCGGGAACTGTCCCATTTTTCTACGCGCACTTATTCAACTTCTTGTTTTTTATAGTTGCTCTGGGGCGATAAGTTACTACGCTTCGTCCGGGACTTCGCCCGGAAGAAGTGGCGCCTTCGGCGCAACCGAAACGCAGTATCTCAGTCAGAAAGAAACACATGAAACACACCCGTATCAACGTATCTTTCTTTTCATAATAAACAACCTTAAGCAGCGTCATTCCGGTTTTTTCGCGGTCTTTGGCCTGCATCGAAGAACGGTACTGTACAACGCGAAAAAGACCGGAATCCAGATTCGTCCC
>CAZSYK010000045.1:0-8967 GCA_964610685.1 uncultured Eubacteriales bacterium | reverse complement strand
CAAACATGCCGAGAACTTGCTTGATAATTTATGGTTAGCGCGAATATGATAGGGTGCATTCCTATTACGGCAAAGAAGGCAAAGTCGGCGCGTACTTGGGCCGATAAGCGAACAACCGGGTTTTTCCCGCCCATTATCATCCGCCTGGAAAAGCAGGAAGACGAATGTGGCCGAGGAATGGGTCCCCGGGGGATTACGGATGGGATCAACGATGGGCATGAAAACGGACCATGACGGCTTGGCCCGGTTCGGGTTCGACAGCACGGGCGGCGGCGCGCATACCGCCCGCACCATGATGTTTGAGGAGCTCGGACTCCTGATGCATAGCCTGGATCGCCCCGATGCGGGAAAGGAAGATTACCGTAGAGCGATCCATGACGAAAATTGCTTGGGAAAGCGATCAGGGAAGACGCGTCTGCTCACCTACCGCCACCTTGTAACCCTCTACTCCCTGGATCGTGAAAAAGTCCTCTTCCGCGCCCTTCGTTTTTTTTGGAAGCGCGACATCGAGGGCCGGCCGCTGCTGGCGCTGATTTGCGCCTACGCCCGGGACCCTCTATTGCGTGCCTTGGCCCCCTTCATTCAGAATTTTCAGGAAGGAGCGTCCGTCGCCCGCACGTCGTTGGAGGAGTTTATCGAGGGCGCCTATCCCGGCCGCTTCAGTCCGGCGACCCTGAAATCGACCGCGCAGAACCTCAACTCGACATGGACCCAATCGGGCCACCTCCGCGGCAAAGTCCACAAAGTTCGCAGCCTCGCCCAGCCCACAGCAGGCAACACCGCCTATGCCCTGCTGCTTGGCTATCTCTCCGGGGCGCGTGGGCCCGCTCTTTTCGGGACCGAATACGCCAAGCTGCTCGATGCTCCCTTTGACCAAGCCCTGGGACTGGCCGAGAAGGCGTCCCGCTGTGGTTGGATCGTAAACAAGCGGGTGGGGAACGTCATCGAGGTCCTGTTCCCAAACCTGATCACCAAAGAGGAAATGGAGTGGCTGCGTGAGCAGAATTAAACGGCTGGTCCAATCCTACGGAAACTATATCTCCGTCCCGTGGCGCGATGACGCCGCCGCCGCTCAACGGGTGATCTTTTGTGTCTACCACGAAACCGAGGAGCGGAGATTGCGCGCCAAGGTGGACGAATTTGAAATCGCAACCCGTCAAGCCGGCCACGATTGGGCTCTTTTCGACCTGACCGATAGCCTCGCCGCCTGGCTCGCGTCCCAACGATATGCCGAAAGCTACTTCGGCAAGCCCCACCTGCTCGCCCCGCTGCTGCCAAAATACGCTGTATACATCGCTGCGGAATTTGAGTCTTTTCTGCTTGAAAAGGGCAGCAACGCCAACTCTGTCGTGGCCCTGCAAGGAGTCGGCTCGCTGTTCGGCCTGGTGAAGGTCAAGGACCTCGTCGATCGACTTGCTCCGATGGTCAGGGGGCGGCTGCTCGTATTCTTTCCGGGCAGTTATGAAAACAACAACTACAGGCTGCTCGATGGCTATGATGGATGGAATTATCTCGCCGTGCCCATTACGGCCGACAGGGAGTTCTGACCGAGGGATGACCATGCACAATCGCGATATCTACCAAAAGGACCCGGCTTCCCGCAAATTGGTTAACGAGGGAGTGGCCAACGTCAATGACGAACACACCCGACAGGCGCTGGAGGTGCTTCGCTATGAGGTAGAGACTTTCGTCTGCGACGGTCAATACGCGAAGGGGATGGAGCACGTCCTCGGCACCTTCCTGAGAAACATCGACCAGGCGCAGCAGCCGGCAGTTTGGGTCAGCGGCTTCTACGGCTCCGGGAAATCCCATTTGGTCAAGCTGTTGCGTGCGTTGTGGGTCGATACGGCCTTCGAGGATGGCGCCACCGCCCGCGGGATCGCCAACCTGCCCCCGGCCATCCGAGACCACTTCAAGGAACTGAGCGTTCAAGCGCGGCGGCATGGAGGGCTGCACGCGGCATCCGGCACCCTGGGCGCTGCTGCGAGCGGAAGCGTGCGCCTGGCGCTCCTGAGAATCCTTTTTAAATCTGCCGGACTTCCCGAGTCGTACCCGGTGGCCCGTTTCGTAATGTGGCTCCGTCAGGAGGGGATAGAAGCCGAGGTCCGCGCGCAGGTGGAAAAAGGAGGCCTCGACTGGAACGAGGAACTGGACAACTTCTACGTAGCGGAAGGGCTCCACGGGGCTCTCGTCCGGGTCAAGCCCACGCTCTTCACCTCGCCCGCCGCCTGCGTCGAGACCCTGAACAACCTCTATCCATATGTCCAGGATGTTTCGAGCGCCGATATGCTCAAGGCAATGCGCCAGGCTCTGACCCGAAACGGGAAATTCCCGCTGACCCTCATCGTCCTCGACGAAGTACAGCAGTACATCGGCGAGGAAAGCCAACGCTCCATGGACGTCCAGGAGGCGGTGGAGGCCTGCTGCAAGAGCTTCGGCGGCAAGCTCCTGTTCATCGGCACGGGACAGACGGCAGTAACCGGAACAAGCAACTTGAAAAAGCTCGAGGGTCGGTTCACCGTGCGGGTGGAGCTATCCGACGCCGATGTGGACGCCGTCATCCGTCAGGTCATTCTGGCCAAAAAGCCAGAGGCCCGCGCGCCCATCGAACAGGTAGTGCAGACCAACCTGGGCGAAATCTCACGCCACCTGGCTGGTACGACCATTGGCCACAGGCAGGAGGATCTGAAGCATTTTCCCCAGGATTACCCGATCCTGCCCGTGCGCCGCCGATTCTGGGAGAGCACCCTCAGGGTCCTTGACCAGACCGGGACCGACAGCCAGCTTCGCAACCGGCTCAGCATGGTTCACAAGGCGATCCAGACCAACCTGAGCGAGCCCCTGGGCCATGTGGTGCCCGCCGATTGCATCTATTTCGATTCCGCCGACAAGCTGCTCCAGTCCCGCATCCTGCCGCGCAAGGTTCACGAGAGGACGATGCGCTGGATCCAGGGCTCCGATGAGGAAAGGCTCCTGGCGCGCGCTTGCGGCCTGGTATTCCTCATCAACAAGCTCGGCGGCCAAAACAACGAGATCGGCATCCGAGCGACCGTCGACACTCTTGCGGATCTTCTGGTCGAGAACCTTGGCAATGGCAGCAGCAGTCTGCGTGCGGCGCTGCCCCAAATGCTCGACAATTGCGATCTGCTGATGAAGGTGGGGGACGAATACCGCATCCAGACCGAAGAGAGCGCCGCCTGGAACGACGAGTTTCTGAGCCAGCGCTCGGCGCTTTCCAACGAAGCCCACCGTATCGAAGCGGAACGGGAAGACCGAATCCGCAGGACCTTCGGAGAGCTGGTGCGCAAACTCACCCTGACGCAGGGCACATCGAAGGTCAACCGGGACATCCATCCCGTTTTCGACTCCCATCTTCCGGCCGACGCCGACCAGCGGGTCAGCCTCTGGGTGCGAGACGGATGGAGCATTGACGAAAACTCGGTGCGGGCCGATGCCCGGCAGGCCGGGAATCAGTCGCCGGTCGTGTTTGTGTTCATTCCCAAGCGCTCGGCTGATGACCTCCGCCGCCACCTCATCGACTACAAGGCATCGAGCGCCACGCTGGACAAGCGCGGCGTCCCCAACACCCCGGAGGGAACCGAGGCCCGCGCAGCCATGGAAACCACCAAGCAGGTGGCGGAGGGGAAGATGCGGGAACTGATCGAGGAAGCATTTTCCGGAGCCCGGGTCTTCCAGGGCGGGGGGAACGAGATTTCGGGCAACGACCTGCAGGAACTGGTGCTGGACGCCTCCGCGAACGCGCTGCAGCGCCTGTACCCCCAATTTTCGGCCGCTGACCACGCAGGCTGGCCCAAGGTATATGAGAAAGCCCAGAAGGGCGCTCCCGACGCGCTCAAGGCCGTGGGAGATGATGGGGAAACGGCCAAGAATCCGGTTTGCAAAGCCATTCTGGGATTCATTGCAGGTGGCAAGAAAGGGGCCGACATTCGCGCTCGCTTCGAAGCGGCACCCTATGGCTGGTCGCGGGACGCGGTCGACGGGGGTCTGCAGGTGTTGCTGGTGGCCGAGCTGATCCGGGCTTTTGACGAACACGGCCGAACGCTTGACCCGAAGGAACTCGAGCGCAAATCCGTCGGCAAGACGACATTCAAAGTAGAATCGGCCATCGTATCCACCGCCCAACGCATTCAGATCCGCAAGGTACTGCAAAAACTAGGTTTGCCGGCTAAGCAGGGAGAGGAATCAGCCTGTGTGCTGCTCTTCCTGCAGAAAATGATGGAGCTTGCCGCCCAGGCCGGTGGCGAAGCCCCCAAACCCGAACCGCCCGACTCCACATTTCTCGACGAAATCCGGCTCACGGCGGGCAACGAGCAACTGCTGGCCCTCTACAACGAACGCGATGAACTTGCGCACTGCATCGAGCGCTGGACCGACCTCGCCGCCCGCATCGCCGGACGATGGCCGAAATGGACCCTGCTGCAGCGCCTCATGGCCCACGCCTCCGGGTTGCCGGACGCCGAAGTGATTCTGGCCCAGGTAAAAACCCTCGAGCAGCAGCGTCAGCTTCTCGAGGAACCCAACCCGTTGGCGCCACTGACGGCCAACCTCACGCAGCTCCTGAGGGAGGGACTGAACCGGCTTGACGCCGAATATGCCCGCCGCCACGCCGAGGGCCTCCAGCGCCTGGGCGAGGACCAGAACTGGCAGCAGCTTGAACCCGAGCAGCGTTCCCTGCTCCTGTCCAACCAGTTCCTCCATGAAACGGCCCGGCCCAGGGTGGAAGTAAAATCCACAGACGATATCCTGGCCACCCTCGATCACTGCTCCCTGCGGATGTTCGCCGACCGCGTGGCGGCAATGCCAGCCCGCTTTGCCGCGGTCGCCACCGCCGCCGCTGAGCTGTGCGAGCCCAGCATCCAGTTTGTAGATCTACCCCACCGCACCCTAAAAACCGAGGAGGAGGTCGAGGCCTGGATTGAGGAAGTCAGGCGCCACCTCAAGGAAAGACTGCGGAACGGTCCGATTTCGATCCAATAACCATGCTCAGCCGAGAAAAACGATGAGAACTTCCGCCGACATCGAAAGCCTGCTCCAAAAGATGGAAGTCTATACGACGCAAGATTTTAAAAGTCAGGATCAGGGCCCATGTATTTTTTCATGGCCTACCATATCCACGGGCGCGCCGGAGCCGATTCGGGGGTCCCTTGGGAACCAACACTAGTCTTGTGAGCATTAAACAGAGTTTTAGAACGCTTTAATGCTCATTTTAATGAAAATGAGCATTAAAGAAATCATTGAAATGGGCCCAATATGCAACCGCTGGAAAAAACCTTAAGGAACCAACTTGAGCGCACCGTCAAGGAAGCTCGCGAGGTCGCCGAGGATGCCGCTCGGGCTTCCCTGGAACAACTCGGGGTAGGAGAAACCGCGCCCTTTGCCCACCTCAGCGAACACGAACGCCAGTTGCGGCTCAGGCTCCGCGTTCACGCACGCCAACTGGGTGACCTGCGCCACCCCAAGAGTCAGGTCCAGGAGATCGACCGCCTAATCGAAGAGGTCGCCTACGAGCACTGGCACCGCATGCTGTTTGCCCGATTTCTGGCCGAGAATAACCTGTTGATGTACCCCGATCCCGACGACCCGGTTCCGGTCACTCTGGAGGAGTGTGAAGACCTCGCTGCGGACGAGGGTGCCGCCAATGGTTGGGAGTTGGCCGCCCGTTTCGCCGCCCGCATGCTACCTCAGATCTTCAGGCTCGACTCCCCGGTGTTTCAATTGGCCCTGCCGCCAGAACATCAGCAAAACCTGGAACATCTGGTGGCCAGCCTGCCGAGCGAGGTATTTACCGCATCCGACAGCCTCGGTTGGGTTTACCAGTTCTGGCAGGCCAAGAAGAAGGACGAGGTCAACGCCTCCGAGGTCAAGATCGGCGCACGCGAGCTGCCCGCCGTCACCCAACTCTTCACCGAACCTTACATGGTCAGCTTCCTGCTCGACAACTCATTGGGAGCCTGGTGGGCAGCAAGACGACTCACCGAAATAGACCTCCAAAACGCCAGCAGCGAAGAGGAATTGCGTCGGAAGGCGGCGATCCCCGGGGCGCCGCTGGATTATCTGCGTTTTGTGCAACAGGAGGACGGCACCTGGACACCTGCAGCCGGAACCTTCGACCGCTGGCCGGAGCATCTTGCCGATCTAAAGACCCTAGACCCCTGCTGCGGTTCGGGCCACTTCCTGGTGGCAGCCTTCCTGATGCTGGTGCCGATGCGCATTGAGAGCGACGGTCTCTCCGCCAAGGAGGCGGTGGACGCGGTGCTGCGGGAAAACATCCATGGTCTTGAACTGGATCAGCGCTGCGTGGAACTGGCCGCCTTTGCATTGGCACTCACTGCATGGAAATACCCGAGCGCTGGCGGGTACCGGGTGTTGCCGGAATTGAATGTGGCCTGCTCCGGTTTGTCGATCAGCGCCAAGAAAGAGGTGTGGCTGGCACTGGCTGGGGATAATACCAATCTGCGGATTGCTCTCGAAGAGCTCTATAAGCAGTTCAAGGATGCACCGGTACTCGGCAGTTTGATTAACCCGGAAGCGAGTTTGGGTAAGGGTTCACTGTTTAAATTGAAGTGGGAAGAAGTTGGGCCTTTGCTGACTAAAGCCTTGGCGGGAGAGAAAGATGAAGAGAAATCAGCGCTTGGAGTCGTGGCCTCTGGGCTTGTAAAGGCGGCAGAACTCTTAGCTATTAAATACGAGACCGTAATTACCAATGTGCCCTATCTTGGTCAACTTAAGTATTCAGAAAAACTAAAGGATTTTATTCTCAATTACTTTCCGGAAGGAAAGTCTGATTTGGCTCTTGTAATGCTAAGAAGGTGCATCGACTTGTGCTCAGAGACCGCAAGAGCATGTGCGGTATTACCTCAAGGGTGGTTAGTACAAAGCCAGGAAAAGGCTTTCAGAAGATATTTGCTATCCAATTACGCGATTAATATCGTCGCCAACTTAGGAGGAAGTGCTTTTACAACTCCAATTGGCGCTCAGGTCTTGATGATCGTTTGTGAACCAAAACGTGTGCATAATACAAAAAACATTTCTTTGCTTGATTTATCTGGTGAGCCAGACGTCACCACAAAATCACAAAATATTAGTTCAAAAAAGGTGTTTTTATTAAACCAGGATGCAATTTTAAAAAATTCCAAGAGCCAGATTTTACGCACGGATCAATCCGAAAACATCCCGCTTGGGAAATATGCAGATGCCCTTCAAGGCTTATCTACGGGTGAAAAAAATCGATTTGAACGGTGTTTTTGGGAGATATGCCTATATGGCCCTAAATGGGATTTTTTACATGAAACATCGGATGAAAATGCCGTTGTAGGAGGACGTAGTGCAATTATCTTATGGGAAAAGGAGCATGGGCAGCTTGCAGACCTGGCTGAAAGCCTCAAGCATCTAAACCATGCCGTTCAAAGTTGGCGAAGAGGTAAACCTTACTGGGGAAAACCAGGAATAGCAATAAACCGAATGGGGAGCCTAAATCGGAGCCTATACTCTGGAGACAAGTTCTCTGCTGACATCGGGGTAATATCTCCTAAAAAGCAAGAAGATTTTCTTCCCTTATATTGCTTTGTGATGAGCGATGAGTTTGTTGCAACAGTACGAAGTATTTACAAAAAGCCTGAAGTCCCGCCGAGTTATCTGGTAAATATTCCGATAAATTTTGAATATTGGAAAGCTGAGGCGGAAAGAGCATTCCCTTTGGGAGCGCCAAAACCGTATACAAATACACCAACTCAATGGATCTTCCACGGCCACCCCTGCGGCTCGGTCATCTGGGACGAAGAGCAAAAATGGACGACCCATGGCCGTCTGCGCACTGATGACAGCGTACTGCACGTCGCTACTGCCCGCCTCCTCGGCTACCGCTGGCCTGCGGAACTGGATGTCAGTATAGAGTTGGCCGACGAACAGCGTGAATGGGTCAAGCGCTGTGACGCCTTAGCCGGCTACGCCGATGATGACGGCATCGTCTGCATCCCGCCGGTACGGGGTGAGGCGTCGGCGTCCGATCGCCTGCTGAACCTGCTGGCCACCGCCTATGGTGACGCCTGGTCCAACGACACCCTGGCCGCGCTGCTCAAAAGCTCCGATCACGCGGGCAAAACACTGGAGACCTGGATGCGGGAGAAGTTCTTCATTCAACACTGCAAGTTGTTTCAACACCGCCCCTTCATCTGGCACATCTGGGATGGGCTGCGCGACGGCTTTGCCGCCCTAGTCAACTATCACAAACTTGACTACAAAAAACTGGAGCGGTTGATCTATACCTACCTCGGCATTTGGATCGATGGTCAGAAGCAGGACATTGCCAGTGGTGTGGACGGAGCTAATGAACGCTTGGCCGCCGCCGTGGCCCTCAAGAAAAAACTGGAGATGATCCTCGAAGGTGAAGCGCCCTACGACATTTTCGTGCGCTGGAAACCCATTGAAAAGCAGCCCATCGGCTGGGACCCGGATCTGAACGACGGCGTGCGCCTCAACATTCGCCCCTTCCTCGCCGTGCCCGATGTCGGCAAGAAAGGCGCAGGCGTCCTGCGCGACAAACCCAACATCAACTGGAACAAGGATCGGGGCAAAGACGTGGAAACCGGCCCCTGGTATCACCTCTTTGACGGCGACCGCATCAACGACCACCACCTAACCCTGGCCGAGAAACGCGCCGCACGGGAGGCCGCCGAATGACCTCCTGCTATAAAGGAATGCGCTGGCTGAAATGCGATCTACAGATGCAAACGGCTGCCGATGCACGGCATTGGGCAGCAGATCGTCTCGAACCAGGGCAAGAAGCTGCCGCAGCAAAGGCATTTGCGGAGGCCTGTCATCAACAGGGTCTTGATGTGGTAGGCATTACCGACCATAACTTGCTGAGCAAGGACTTCATTCCACATCTGCAGTCTGCGTTCGATGAGATTGAGCGGGATTTCAGCCACAAGATCACCTTGTTTCCAG
>CAZSYK010000044.1:0-9447 GCA_964610685.1 uncultured Eubacteriales bacterium | reverse complement strand
TAGTCATCAATACATATAAGGTTGTCCTTCATAGCAAAAGCTTTGCTGATAATTGAATTAGCAGTATCCATGAATGAAAGCGGAAGGTCGGTACTTGAAAAATTGCCAAAAAATGAGAGTAATAAGGCAGAAAGCGTACTTTTACCTGTGCCTGTCTTGCCTAAAAGGAAATAAACAAAGTTAGGTTCATATCCTGCTTGTTTTAGAAATTCGTTTAGAGGAGTCAAAAACACATAAGCCAAAAGCGGATAAATTATACTTTCAGGAGCTAGTTTTTCAAGCGTATTAAAAATATCTTGTATCTTATTAGTAATATCTTCTGACTCAGTAGGTAAACGATATTTTTCAAGCCTTCCGTCAAGTTTGACTTTAATATTATCCGCTCCAACCGCTCCGCCACTGTAAAGGTAGAACCACTTATTTTCATGATTTTTCCAACCCGTATAGCCGAACACAATTTCGGTCTTTATATTTTTAGAAGTTTTTTGAATGCAGTGTCTAAGCTTGTCCTTGACCGACTGAGTCGGTTCCAAAATGCATTTTGCACCCCATTTCTTTATTATCCAATTCATGCTTGAAAAATCATTTTCGGAAACATCTATGGTATGCAGATCCTGACCGTTTTGATGTTTCCCAGCAATTTTAAAAATTCTGTGAATTTCCAGACCATCATCAGTAACAACCTCTGCCTTTATCCATGCGATGAAATTACATAAAAGTTTTTTTATTATTTTACTATTATTAAAATTCCTGGTATAGGTACAGTTATTCTCAGCAACATACTCCGTATCCTTAAACATGTCTGTAAAGAAGAAGTTGTTTTCTTTATCTTTAGATGGTATGATTGTTTTGTTATGAATGTTATCGCTTTTGTTGGCGGTGGCATTTTCTTTTTTTATAGAATGATTTTTCCATAAATCGCTTTTTGTTACTTCTTGTGCAAAGTCTTCGTTTGTCATTTAAAACACCTCTAATTCTTTTAGAATTTTATATTTCCAGCCTTCTATAGCGGTGTATTTTTCGAGAAGTTCTTCTCTGCTGCTCGATGAAAACTTTTCGAGTATACATTCTATATGCTTCAAATGGCTAGTTGCTATGAGCCAGATTCTTGAAGGCTCTTCAAAGTTCTGTGGAGCAAAATTTATAAATATTTTCCAAAATATTTTGAATACATTTTGGAACCATTTCTCTGCGGTTTCTTTCCAAAATTCGAATGCCCCTATAATCGTATTTATTTCTTTTTGCTTTGCGTGTATTTTTCGGATTTTGCTTCTTTTGTGTGGCGTTAAATCAGTTTCTATAAGACTCATACTGAAATCATCATTTAGCTTTTTTGCAGCTTCCCAAGCGGTTAGTTGAAAGTAATGTATTACAAAATCTATAACCGAACCGCTTATGCCGCATACAAAGCATTTAAAGAAGTTATTTTTAAAGCTAAGGCTTGGATGAGTATCGTTGTGGAACGGGCAAAGAGCTTTATTTCCGTTCACAATTTCAATTCCGTACAGCTCTACGGCTTCTAAGAGGGGTAAACGACGTTTGATTTCTTCAAATAAGTTTGTCATTTTACTTTATCGCAAGAAACAGCGCTTTGAGTATCTATCCATTTTTTAAATTGATTTTTTTCGACGAGCAATCGTTTTTTGCTAATTTTGATAGATGGAAAATCTTCCCGATGGAAAAGTTCATATGCCTTGGGCAATGAAATATTTAAAATATTAGAAACTTGTTTTGCGCTTAGCCCTATGGGAAGTTCGCTCCAATTTGTAACATCATTCATTTCTACTCTTCTCCTTTATAAGTTTTTGGATAGCTTTTAAAATTAGATTTTTGGTTTCTGGATTTAGTTCAAATCGTAATTTTCGTGAAAAAGTAGAATCAGTATAGCCGATCTCGTTGGCTACTTGCCAGAATTTTAAATCTGACATACGTATCGCCTTTTTAATACTTTCATTAGGGCTCATATGATAAATCACCTCCATGTAAACAATATTGATGTTTCCGTTATAAACTATAATTACAAAAATTTTCGTTTATAACCAAAGTTTAATATAAGTTGTTGTTGTTGACATTTTCAAATACCAGTGTTAGGATGATACACATGGGGGAAAAATAATGGACAATAATATATTTGGAGAACGTTTAAAAAAAATCAGAGAAACTCGTAAGTACAGCCGAACAGAATTAGCTGAAAAGATAGGGGTATCCAAAACCTCACTTTCTGCCTATGAATCCGGAACCAAAAAGCCTTCATATGAAATTGTTGCCAACCTAGCTCGTGCATGTCAAACCTCAATGGATTGGCTTTGTGGGTTTGGCGAATGCCAAGATTCTTCCATTAATAATTTCGGTGAATTTTTGAAATTGTTTTTTAAAATTTCTAAATCAAAAGTACTTTTAGTGCGAAGAAGTAATTATTTGTTACCCCACACCACTACAACATCATTAGATTTTCATGAAGCATTTAATGATTTCGCACGCTCTTATATTGGGATATTAGAACTTTATAAAACAGGGACGTTGGAAGAGGAATTTTTCAACATTTGGTTTGAGCATGAGATTGAGAAATATAAAAACACAGACATAGAGGAAGAAATTAAAAATTATAGAAATCCTAGCAGAAAAAACCAAGAAAATAATCTAGAGGAGAATGAAAAGATCAGTGCCCCGAAAAAATAATAATCGAAATGCTCAAGGCGCAGGAACAATAAGGCGAAGAAAAAACGGAAAATGGGAAGGCAGATATACATTAGGGCGAGACCCTGGAACAGGAAAGCAAATTCAAAAATCTGTTTACGGCGATACCCAGGCAGAGGTACTAAAGAAACTTAGACAAGTAAATGCTGATATTGACAAAGGGATATACACTGAGCCTGTCAAATTAACCGTAGGTGCTTGGATGGATATTTGGATCCGAGATTATCTGGGATCAGTTAAGCCGTTTACTGTGCGTTCGTATAGCGATCACGTAAAAAATCATATAAAACCTTGTTTGGGAGCCGTTTCTCTCCAAAAATTAACCGCTCATGAGATTCAAAATTTTTATAACGAAAAACTCAAATCCGGTTTATCACCTAAAACTATTAAAAATCTTCATGGTGTACTTCACAGCAGTTTGAAACAAGCTGTGCTGACAGGTTACCTGCGTTCTAACCCTACAGAAGCTTGTAAATTGCCTCGCATAGAGAAAAAAGAAATCAGTATAATGAGCGAGGAAGAGTTAGGGGCGTTTTTACAAGAAATAAAAGGCCATAAGTTTGAAAATTTATATTTCACCACCTTATTTACCGGTATGAGACAAGGCGAAATCATGGGATTAACGTGGGATTGTGTGGATTTCGAAAACGGAGTTATTCTCATAAATAAGCAACTTCAGAAAGAGAAGAAAATCGGTGGAGAATATATACTTGCACCGCTAAAAAATGATAAATCCAGAAAAGTTACTCCAGCGGATTCGGTTATGAAAGTTTTAAGGAAACAGCAAAAAGAACAGATTGAAAATCAACTAAAAGCGGGTAGCCTATGGAACAATAAAAACAATTTGGTTTTCACTAACGAAGTGGGGGAGCACTTGGCTCATTTTACGGTGTACAAACACTTCAAAAAAATAGTTAAAAAGCTGGGGCTGGATTATATCCGTTTTCACGACTTAAGACATTCATATGCTGTAGCTTCACTTCAATCCGGTGATGATGTTAAAACCGTACAGGAAAACTTAGGACATCACACAGCTGCTTTTACCTTAGATGTTTACGGTGGAGTAACCGAGAACATGAAAAAGAAAAGCGCACAAAGAATGGATAATTTTATAAAAAGCATAAGCTGAAAACGAAAAAAGAGGTTGTATTACAGCCTCTTTTTTTATATTGGCAACCTTTAAATTTCAATTCGGGTTGTAATGTAAACCGCTAATCTAGAGTAAGCAGCAACATTTACAACCTATACAGGCAGTGCACAAATGATATATAATCGGGGAAAACATTATTAATTTATGCATTACAACCTAAGGCATAGACCCTTTTAAATAAATCATCACAAAAATACACACAAATGAAAATTTTTGTAGTGATAGATAAAATTTCGTATGCGTGATAAAATTACAAGAAATTAGAAATTGAGTAAAAAATCAATGGGGGAGTGACTTTTAATGACTGTTCAGACTTCTTCAATAGTATTCATGATAGTTTCGGTATCGGTATCCATCTTACTTCCAATTGGGTTGTTTATCTTCTTCAGAAGGAAGTATAACGCGAAAATTATACCTTTGTGTGTAGGCGTTGCTGCGTTTATCGTTTTTGCGCAGATACTCGAACAGTTCGTACATCTGATTGTTTTGCACCCGGATGTTAATGGAAACATAGCACTGAAAAGTCAACCGTTTTTATATATGTTATATGGCTGCATGATGGCAGGAATTTTTGAGGAAACAGCACGTTTTATATCTTTTAATATTTTAAAGAAAAAATATCATGGTATCCAAACCGCATTGTCTTATGGAGTTGGACATGGTGGGATAGAAGCTGTTCTTATCGGGGGCGCCTCCATGATTAGCAACATTGCACTGAGCTTTATGATCAACTCCGGTAGCATAGGTACAATTACCAGCACCTTGTCAGGCTCGTCACTTTCGCAGATGAATACAGTAATTGCATCATTAGTTTCCACTGAACCATATATGTTTGCCGTTGCAGGTATAGAACGTATTTTCGCTTTAGCTATACAAATTTCGCTGTCGATTATTGTGTTCTATTCGGTTTATAAAAACATCAGATGGCTTTATCCTGTGGCAATTTCATTACACGCAATAATTGATATTCCGGCAGCCCTTTCACAAACCGGCGTAATTACCAATGTTTTTGTTATTGAAGGGATTGTGATGGTTTTAGCCGTGGCCACTTGCATAATCGGAGTTTTAGTTCACAGAAAATTAAAAGAAACGGTGTTTTAACTTTATAAATTCGCAACCATCATCAAAGAAAT
Organism: uncultured Eubacteriales bacterium; assembly: GCA_964610685.1. Taxonomy (GTDB): domain Bacteria; phylum Bacillota; class Clostridia; order Oscillospirales; family Acutalibacteraceae; genus UMGS1491. The sequence goes on along the minus strand of CAZSYK010000044.1, from coordinate 4,467 downwards.
AAACCAGCAGCGTACAAATAGACTCTTATGCCATTTAGTATATAGTGTTTACTTGTAGAATTAAAGACATCTTACCTGACCCGAACAGTGTTTGACATAAGATCTGATTACCTAATTGTCATGCTATATGCCACAAGTTTAGCTTTAGAGTATTACAATAACTATAAAATAGAAAAATTTAGAATAATTAAACTTGATTAGTGTAGGATATAACCATATAGTAAGTACATATATTTTTAGGATTGGTGGTATTTGTTATGAAAAAAGAACTGAAAATTAATTTTGCTAAGTCAAAAGTTATGGTTGCTGTTCTTTTAATTATTGTTTTATCTAGTTTAATAGGTGGATATATTTTTTACCGTACTCCAATGTCATACGTAAGCATTGATATCAACCCCGGTGTAGAAATTGGTGTAAATGCTTTTGATCAGGTGGTTTCAGCTACAGGTTCCGATGATGCTGGCGAAATAATATTGAGTAATCAAGATATTATTAATAATAGTGTTACAGATGCAATAGATAAGCTAGTATCATCCGCTTCAGATAACGGTTTTATTGCTGAAGATGGTTCTACGATTATTTCGGTTGTTTCTGAAACTGACAACACCGATTTGGCAACAAAGTTGCAGTCTAATGTAGAACAAGGAATCAATAATGCTCTGAGTAAAACTAGCAAATCTGCCGTTGTGTTTAAGGAGAACTTCGGTCTTGCAAATAGAGCTGAAGCTTTAGAACTCGGTATTACTCCCGGTAAACTACATCTTATTAAGGCCCTACAGGCAGTTGATCCTACGGCAACTATTGATCAATATAAGGATTCTAAAGTTTCTGACATTATGAAACAAATAATAGCTATTTCTCATCCAAATAATCCCACAAAATCACAAGATGTTACTCCTGACGTAAATCTTGAAAAAATAAATGATGCTGTACAAAATTCCAACGCTAAGGCAAGCAAAAGCAATGCCAATAACGCAACAACAACTGATGGCACTAACAACAAAAACAGCAACAACAATAATAAGTCAGCTTCAAATAACAGTGTTAATAATAACTCTAACGATGCAACTCAAGACAACAGCGTTGACAATAATTCTAACAAATCAACTCCAAACACTAATAAAGCCCCCAATGAAAACGCCACTACAAAAAAGCCTACAACGAATAAAGGAAAATCACCCAAGTAATTTATGTTCTTATTTGGCTTTATAAATTTAAGAGTTTCCCAATTAAAATAAATTTGTTGAGCTTTCAACTAAAACAGCAAAATTCACAATTCTTAAAAGGCTTTCGTTTATGGCCGTGCACAAAAGAAATATAAGCGGGCAAGCTAACATCAAGTTGAGATGAAACGAACTACCAAAATGCAAAAGTAAAGATAAATATAAGAAGCATAAGCTGAAAACAAAAAAGAGGTTGTATTACAGCCTCTTTTTTATATGGTAACATTTAAAATTAAAATAAAGTTATTAATGTAAAACACACTTATCGCAGGGCTCGTAACCCTTTTTAATAGCCTCATTCAAATCTATTGGGTAATATGTACCTTTTCCACAAGGGTTGGCATAATGATATTTTTCTCCGGTTCGGGTTATGTAAACGATTCGACTTTTTGAAAGCTCTGCATTTGGTTTTGTGGTGGAACCAGAGGAGCTGGAACTTGATTTGTTTGAATTACTTGAACTGCTTGTAGTGCCTGAAGATGAGGATGTGCTTGAACTTTTGGCAACGGTTTGATTTTCTGAACTACTGCTCGAGCTGGTGGCATTACTTGATGTGTCAGGAGTGGAAGTTGTTTCTTCTTCCTTTTTTTCTGTTTCCTCGGCTTGCGATTGTTGATCAGATTCCTTATTATTTTCTGTTTGAGTTTCAGATGTAGACTGAGCTTCCGTTTTTTGTTCCTCAGGTGCACTTTGAGAAGTGCCGGTTTCTTGTTTTGAATTATCGCCAGAACTTGAATCTCCCGAAAAAGCAAAAACTATAATTAAAAAGAAAAAGCCAAGGAAAACGCTTAAACCTATCTTCCAAAAAATATTCCATTTTTTAAATCTCCACATTAAAAACAATCCTGCGGGTATAAATGTTACCGATAAGAAACATAAAGCTATTACCCAACTTTTTTCATACCATTTTAATGAGTTCCCCAAATAAATCACCTACTTAATATTTATTTTGGTTTAAAGATATTTCGGCGAAATTGATAATTTTAATTAAATATTATATCTAAATATATCTAATAAATCAAATGGGGGGTATAGCTAAAATATTATATATGAGGTCGATTAAAATCTGTAAAGGGTGAATTAAAGGGTACAACAGTATAAAAGGGCATAACGAAATCCCATGGCACCGCAGTGCTGTGGGATTCGTGTTTGGCGGAGAAGGAGGGATTTGAACCCTCGCGCCGATCGCTCGACCTACACCCTTAGCAGGGGCGCCTCTTCAGCCACTTGAGTACTTCTCCATAAAAACTTTAACTGGCGGAGGGGGTGGGATTCGAACCCACGGTCCCTTGCGGGAACACCGGTTTTCAAGACCGGCTCCTTAAACCACTCGGACACCCCTCCAACACAGCGCCATAAAATTATACCATGGGAAAAATCAATATGTCAATATTCAAGTTTAGGAAACAGCAGGATAGTTCCTCATTGTAATCAAATTCATGGGTGTTTTTACAACAATTATTTGAGCATACTAACATTATTTAATATAATAGTGGGGAGTTCATAAATAATGAGGTTAAAATCCATGAAAAACGAAATTGACATAAAAGAAAACGTGAAAAAATTACCCTCGGATCCGGGCGTGTATATAATGAAAAACTCTTCCGACGAGATAATTTATATCGGTAAAGCCAAAAACCTCAAAAATAGGGTTTCTTCTTACTTTATGTCCAATTCCAATCATAGTGAAAAAGTTAAAAAAATGGTGGAAAACATAAATCGCTTTGATTATATAGTTACCGACAGCGAATTTGAAGCCCTTGTGCTGGAATGCAGTCTGATAAAAAAACATATGCCAAGGTATAATATTCTTCTCAAAGATGACAAGGGATACAGCTATATAAAAGTTACTGACGAAAACTGGCCGAGAGTTCTGTATGTAAAGCAAAAATCTGATGATAAGGCGTTTTACATCGGTCCGTACACAAACTCCATGTCGGTTAAAAGAGTCGTTGAAGAAGTAAGAAAAATATTTAAAATACCCACATGTAATCGAAACCTCGACAAAAAATCAAAACGGCCGTGTCTTAATTATTACATCGGCAGATGTTCCGCGCCTTGCATTGGAATCGTAACACATGAGAAATATATGTCCGCAATTGGTGAAGTTATTAAGTTTATAAGGAAAGGAAGCGCGGAAACCTTAAAATATCTTAGTCAAAAGATGAATTATGCTTCACAGAAAATGGATTTTGAGCAAGCCGCGGAAATAAGAGACAAAATAAAAGCTATCGAAAACTTGAAAAGCCGCCAAAAGGTAGTTTCTTACAGGATAAAGGAACAGGATGTAATAGCTGCCGCTCACGATAAGTCAAATGTTTCGTTTGAGGTTTTCAGATTCAGCGGAGGGGATCTATACGAAAGCCAAAATTTTATGGTCGAACCCGAGGACAGCATTGTTTCCACTCGCACGGAATTTTTAAAGCAGTATTACATGCTGAAAGATAATATCCCGAAAAACATTGTACTTGACGGCGAAATTGAAAACACGAAACTTATAAAAGAATTTTTATCCCAAAAAAGCGGCAAATCAATAAATATCTCAATCCCTAAAAAAGGCGAGCAGTTAAAGCTTGTGGAAATGTGCAAGAATAATGCCTATGAAGCTTTGATTCAAAGCCAAGAAAAGAAAAACAGATATGAAAATATTTTGGAGGAGTTGAAAACGGCTCTTTCTTTAAAAAACATTCCCAAGTATATCGAGGCTTATGATATTTCCAATCTGCACGGAAGCGATAATGTAGGGGGGATGGTGGTGTTTAAAGACGGCAAGCCGCTCAGATCCGCTTACAAAAGATTTAAAATCACAACTGTCGCGCATCAGGACGATTACAGTTCCATGAAAGAAATGATAAGCAGAAGATTAAAAAATTATATTGAAGAAAAAGAAAAGCACGATAAAGGATTCAAAATTTTCCCCGACCTAATATTGATCGACGGTGGGACGGCGCATACTCGCGCTGCGAAAGATGTATTGAATTCCTTACAAATAGATATTCCGGTATTCGGTATGGTGAAAGACAATCGACACCGAACGCGTGCTATGACTACGCAAGGAGAAGAAATCGAAATAAAAAACAACAGCTATGTGTTCTCTTTCATAACATCTGTTCAAGATGAGGTCCACAGATACACCATAAATTATCACAAAAGATTAAGAGGCACAAAGGTAAAGTCTTCAGAGCTTACGAAAATAGAGAATATAGGTCCGACACGCGCCAAAATGCTTTTAAAAACGTTCGGA
>CAZSYK010000043.1:0-9456 GCA_964610685.1 uncultured Eubacteriales bacterium | reverse complement strand
ATATGCTACTGTGGCTCAGTTGGTAGAGCAGCTGATTCGTAATCAGCAGGTCGGCGGTTCGAGTCCGCCCAGTAGCTCCAAACAAATTAATGCTATTATTTTTCTTTAAAATCTTTTTGAAACCATAGGATAAAATTTATTTTAACATTTGTTAGTTTTAGACATGAACGGCTATTTCTTCACGTCATTTAAGATTTTTTTGATTTTAATCTCCATTAAAATAAATAATAAAATTAACAATAATTCTTGAATCATAAAACTGCAAGCCTTTTACTTTATCAAATTTAAAGCAACAGTTTCTAATATTGCAGCAATTAAAAAAATACTTGCTATTATTAATAGAGAAAGCAGTATGTTTTTTTCTCGTTTTTTCTTTTCCGTTTCATATTCAAACCCATGAAGGTAATTTTTTTTAGAAATTCTATTAAATATAAAATATGTACTAGATAACATTGCAATTATAGAAGCTGTTAATTCAAGTAAAATAAAACATACAGAAATCCAGGAGTTGGTCATTATGGAAAATTTAATCATCGCACCTAACATAAAAGCAGAGTTGGCGCACCAAAGTGTACCTAAAACTCCAAATGACCAATAACTCAACCAAAAAACTATAAACACAACTGATAGATTATTAGTAAAGCACCAAATAAAATTTTGCCAACTGTTAGTAACCTGTATCTTGGTTAAAATTTCCAAAAAATTTGTAGATACAACATTTGAGTTTGACGTAAAGCATATACCCCAAATAAAACAAGCAAATTGAATAATCAGCTGCACCAAACTTATAATATAGGTTTTTTTAAATTTAAATTTATTCATTGATTTTTAACCTTTTGTTTTTCAAGACGTCTAATTAGTACTTCAATACATATTGTAAATAAAGTGAAACACGCAAATCCAATCGATTGCCTATCATCGTGCAAAACCACTTTGAGATTTGTAACTATCATTTAATATATTTAAACCAATTTTACTTGTAACTTTCCTGACGAACCCACATCAAGCTTCTATTTTTCCATTTTTTAAAAATTAAGCTAACAATTTCCCGTGACCGGTTAGAAGAAAAATCGGGGTAAAAGCTGTTGCTAAAATAATACCTGTGGTCGCTGCACCGGCTACTGCAAAAAAAGTATGAAGCGCAGTCATATTGTCTGGCTTTGGAAGGCTCATATATGTGATAATCGTTTTCCCGGCAATTATCACAGCATTGCACCTTAAAAACGGTTCGCAGCCATATGAATTAAAATTCATTTTCTGATTTGTTGGTATTTTGCCGATTAACTCACCGTTTTTATGAGCCGAAAACGAGTTTTCGGTGCTGGTGTATTCAAAAACATTACCGCTATATGAACTGACCGCTTTCTCAGCATCTAATACGTTCACTCCTACATGATTTGCCCACATTGTAACCGCACAGAATAAAGCCATTGCACCATTAACGAATTTAAACATTTTGCTTTTCACTAACAACAATCTCCACTCTATATGCTAATATGATTTTAAATAAATTTTCTGACTCATTCCAAATTATACAATATAATATCAAAACATAGGATTAAACTCAACATTTAGTAGGCAAATCTATTTATTAAACAAAAAAACAATTTTAAATTTTTTATTTTATAAACAAAAAGAATCACTCCATAAAGGTGATTCTTTTTTTCATTCAAATTTATTGTATCGAATTTTTGCTCATCATTTTGTTTAACTCTGCTGTTTATTTTTCCAAAACCTTTGCCAAATTCAAAATTTGATCTCGATTTTTATTCTTAGCTCCTTCATATAAATTCCAGCCTTTTTTCCAATACAAAGCATTACCTAGGGCTTCGTTTAAGGCACGCTCAAGCCTAGCTACTTTTTAACTGGAAGTGTTAAAAATGTCGGAGGGGTCTGCGGCAGCGCAGGCAACTTTGTAGGCTTCGTCGGCGGCGCGGGTGGAAGCGGCAGCGCAGGCAACTTTGTAGGCTTCGTCGGCGGCGCGGGTGGAAGCTGTGTGGGCACGACTGGCATCGACGTAAGCAGCCGTGCGGATCCTGAATGCATCAATATTTACATCGTCTCTGAAAATGAGTCCTGCGTGACTACCGGCAGCCTGTTCCACCTTATTGATGTACTTTCTTTCTTATCGCTTTTAATTGTTGCTGTTTCTGCGCCTTTTACTTTAGTTTCGGCGGCGCTTACTCTTGAGATCGGCACGGACGCTAATCATATTAACGCCGACAATACTATTACCGCGCTTTTTTTGCCCATTTCAGACGCTCCTGCTGCTATCGATTCCAACTTATTCATGTCAATTTCTCCTGAACTTTTCACAAATTCTTTAAGAACTTCTTTGTTAAGTTTTGGTTCTATATTTTTAATTATATCATAAAGTTCATGGAAATCAGCAGCTTTTGCGATTCTATTCATCAAATTCTCATTATTTGCTATTTTTTGATTAACACCTCTATGTTTTTATTCATTTACTCATCAACCTTTTCTTCCAAATATTTAAAGTTTATAGTATAGATATGTTTCTTAAAACTTTAGCCCATGTAAGAATAATTTGGCGCTTCTTTGGTTATTTGAATATCATGTGGATGACTTTCGCGCAAGCCCGCTGCTGTAATTTTTATAAACTTGGCTTTTTCATGAAGTTTGTGGATATTTTCACAGCCTGTGTAACCCATTCCTGAACGTATTCCGCCAATTAATTGATATATGGTGTCTGAAAGTGTTCCTTTATATGCGACCCTTCCTTCAACCCCTTCAGGAACGAGCTTACTGTTTTTGTTTTGAAAATATCTGTCCGAGCTTCCTTTGTCCATAGCGGCTAAACTACCCATACCCCTGTAAGATTTAAATTTACGGCCTTGATAAATTTCGTTTTCCCCCGGAGATTCTTCACATCCTGCAACAAGCGAACCTATCATTGCCACATCTGCACCCGCTGCCAACGCTTTTACGATATCTCCGGAATATTTTATTCCTCCGTCTGCAATAACCTTAACTCCACGCTTTGCCGCGACTTTAGCTACATCATAAACGGCGGTTATTTGCGGTACACCAATGCCGGCTATAATTCGCGTTGTACAGATTGAACCCGGACCAATTCCAACTTTAAGACAGTCAGCCCCGGCATCAATCAAAGCTTCCGCAGCTTCTGCGGTGGCTATATTTCCGGCTATAAGCTGAACATCCGGGAACGCGTCTTTTACTTTTTTAACGCTGTTAATCACGTTTGTGTTATGCCCATGAGCGGAATCGAGTACAAGAACATCTACATGAGCAGCTATCAATGCCTCTACTCTTTTGAGCACGTCCTTAGTCGCTCCAATTGCAGCTCCGCAAAGCAAACGTCCGTCACTATCTCTTGATGAATTCGGATAAAGTGCTGTTTTCTCTATATCTTTTATTGTAATAAGTCCTGTAAAATCACCGTTTTTATCAATAAGCGGAAGTTTTTCAATCCTATGACGGCGAAGAATATCTTTCGCTTCATGCATTGAGGTGCCTATCGGAGCCGTGATTAAGTTATCTTTTGTCATCACATTTCTAATTTTTTGATGATATTCCGCATAAATCATAAATCTTATATCACGGTTTGTTAAAATTCCAACAAGTTTCTTATTCTCACAAATAGGAATACCTGAAATTTTATATTTATCCATTAAAAGTCTTGCTTCATCAACTGTATTTTCGGGAGACAGAAAAAACGGACGTGCAATTATCCCGTTTTCAGAACGTTTAACTCTGTCCACTTGATCCGCTTGCTTTTCAATGGACATATTTTTGTGAATAATCCCTATCCCGCCTTCTCTCGCTATGGCAATTGCCATTCTCGACTCTGTTACGGTATCCATCGCAGCTGTCATAATGGGAATGTTAAGTTTAATTTTTTTTGTCAGAAATGTTTCTGTGCTGACTGACCGCGGTTCCACATCGGATTCTCCGGGAATTAGAAGTACATCATCAAATGTAAGACCTTCTTTGGAAAATTTGTCCGAGCCATCGGTTGTTGCCATAAAAAAACTCCTTCAAAATTAATTTTTATATTAAAAATCTGTTATTAAAAAACAGTTTGTAACCTAAATATGTAACACAAAACCAACATCTAAAGTCCTGCCGATTCTGAACCTTATCCGTTGGCTTTTATGTTATTTTATAGTGTCCTCATCCATATAATTTCTGAGCACTTCGGGAATCGTTACTGTGCCGTCTGCGTTTTGGTAATTTTCAAGTATAGCCGCAACTGTTCTGCCGACAGCCACTCCCGAACCGTTAAGAGTATGTACAAGCGTTGCTTTATCTTTGCTGTCGTTTTTATATCTTATTTGCATTCTTCTGGCTTGATAATCCTCAAAGTTTGAGCATGAAGATATTTCAACATATCTGTTATAGGAAGGCATCCAAACTTCAATATCATAAGTCTTTGCTGAAGAAAATCCTATATCACCTGTTGAAAGGCATACTACTCTATAAGGAAGACCCAAAAGCTTAAGAACTCTTTCGGCATCGTTCGTTAAGGTTTCAAGCTCGCTATAAGAATCTTCGGGTTTACTGAATTTAACAAGCTCCACTTTATTAAACTGGTGCTGCCTTACAAGACCTCTTGTATCTCTACCGGCTGAACCCGCTTCAGCTCTAAAACACGCAGAATATGCACAATATTTTTTGGTTAAATCCTTACCTTCAAGGATTTCATCACGGTGCATGTTTGTAACGGGAACTTCTGCCGTTGGAATCAAATAATACTCCATGCCTTCAAGTTTAAAGGCGTCTTCTTTGAATTTTGGAAGCTGACCAGTACCTGTCATTGAATCGCTGTTAACTATGTAAGGCGGTAAAATTTCGGTGTAACCGTTTTTAGTGTGAGTATCTAAGAAAAAGTTGATTATCGAACGCTCAAGCCTTGCACCTAGACCTTTATAAAAATGAAATCTCGCACCCGTAACTTTTGCGGCGGTTTCGGGGTCTATAATCTCAAGATTTTTCCCTATCTCCCAGTGAGCTTTTGTTTTAAAATCAAACTTTTTAGGTTCTCCTACACGTCTTAACTCAACATTTTCACTGTCGTCTTTACCCACAGGCACGCTTTCGTGCGGAATATTCGGAATGCTTAAAATAAGGTCACGTTGTTCCTTTTCAAGTACGGAAAGTTCTTTGGTTTTTTCGGAGATTTTATTTGAAAGGGATTTCATTTCAGACATCAATTCGGAAATATCTTCACCTGATTTTTTCATGGCGGGAATCTTTTTGTTAACAGCATTTTGTTCAGATTTCATGCTTTCGGATTCAGCTATGATTTTTCTTCTTTGCTCATCGATTTCCAGCACTTTATCGATAGTACCATCTAAATTTTGCTGCCTGTTTTTCATGGCTTTTTTAATAAGCTCGGGGTTGCTTCTTATAATTTTGATGTCCAACATTACTAACGTCTCCCGTCATATTTGAGTGATCTGTACTTAAACTCGGGTCTTTTTGATGGTTTTATTCCGGTAAAAATAATATAAAAAATCATCCCTATGCAAAACTCTACAAAGGATATGATTATTTGGCTAGCGTCTGTATTAAGATTACCCGAAGAACTGTAATAAACTTCAAACACAGAAACAAGAAGTCCTACAAACAATGGAACAGTTATACTTTTAAAAATATTTTTTGAATAAACTTTCGTTATTATAATGGATATTATACCAAAAACCAGATAGTCTGTAAAGCGCACTGTCGCACAGATGTCTTTTAAAACAAATCTGTATCCTAAACCCATATAGCTGAAAAAATTATTAATGTTTATTATAATTTTCGGATTACTTTCAAATGTTTTGACATTTGTCCAAGGATTTAACAATATCCACAGAACAACGGCGAATATTATTAAACCAAATGCTATATGCTTTACTTTTTCATTTTTCATTTTAACCCTCCTTTTTATTTTTAATTTAAAAGCATATTGTAAATTTTCGAAAGATCCTCTTCGCCGAAAAACTCTATCTGTACAGTGCCTTTTTTGTTTCTGCCTGCTACTATCTTAACTTTTCTTTTTAATTTTTTATGAAGATCGGATTCAATCTTATTAAAAAACGCGTCTCTTTTTATAACTTTTAAAGATTTTGGCGACTGAACTTCTTTGAAATTCATTTTTTTAACGAGCTGTTCAAGCTGACGTACATTAAGCCCTTGGGAAATTATTATTTTAAGCACTCTTTCAATATCGTCTTCGCTTCCAAGCGACAACAAAGCCCTGGCATGACCTGCCGTGATATCTTCGGATTCAAGCTTTTCGATAACGCTTTGAGGCAAATTCAAAAGCCGCATCGTGTTTGCAACGTAAGAACGTGATTTACCAACGGTTTTAGAAACCTCTTCCTGGGTGAGTTCGTAAGTTTCCATAAGAGTTTTATAGCCTTTTGCTTCTTCTATAGCCGATAAATCTTCTCTTTGAAGATTTTCAACAAGAGCAAGCTCCATTATTTCTGAGTCGTCTATATCTTTTATTATAACCGGAACTTCGGAAACTCCTGCCATTTGGCAGGCTCTCCATCTTCGTTCGCCTGCAATTATTTTATATCCTCCGGAAGTTGTGGGCTTCACAACAATAGGCTGAATGAGTCCGTGAGCCGCAATGGAATTCGCCAGCTCTTTTAAAGATTCGCTTTTAAAATTAAAGCGCGGTTGGTTTTTATTGGGTTCAATTTCCGTAATTTTAAGCATTACAGGTACGTTTTCGCTTTCTGTGTTATTCTCCATGAAAATAAGATCTAACCCTTTGCCGAGTCCACCTGTTTTAGAAGCCAAAACCATTCACTCCTTTATTTGTTGTTTTTCAAAATTTCTTTTGCAAGATTCATATAAGATTCAGCACCCTTGTTTGATTTTGCGAAATATACAACAGGTTTTCCGAATCCGGGAGCTTCCGAGATTTTAACTGCTCTTGGAATAACAGATTTAAAAACTTTACCCGAGAAATTTTTATTAACTTCTTCTATAACCTGCTGAGTCAAATTAAGTCGCAAATTGCACATAGTCATGAGTATTCCTTCAACATCAAGTTCGGGATTGTGGTGCCTTTTTACAACTTTAATGGTGTTTATGAGCTGAGAAAGGCCTTCGAGAGCATAATACTCACATTGAATAGGAATAAGCACGCTGTCACTGGCGCAAAAGGCATTAATGGTAATTATTCCAAGGGAGGGCGAGCAGTCTATGAGAATATAATCATAAGTGTTTTTTAAATGTGAAATTTTGTTTTTAAGTTTGGTTTCTTTTCCCGAAAACAAACTTATTCCCGCGTCCATTGCGGCAAGATTGATGTGCGAAGGTATAAGATCCAGATTTTTAAACTCGGTTTTTAAAATTGCTTGTTCGGGCGAGGCTTCCTTTTCCAAAACATCATAAGAAGAAATTTGCACTTCTTTTTTGTTAAACCCCAAACCGCTGGTTGTGTTACCTTGAGGGTCAAGGTCAATAACCAAAACTTTTTTGCCCAGCATTCCGATAGAAGCAGCTAAATTAATAGCGGTTGTGGTTTTCCCGACTCCGCCTTTTTGGTTTGAAACAGATATTATTTTCCCCATAAATCCTCCTTTTAAACCTTGTTTTTTCGCTTTTTTAATTATATCACACCCTTATATAAAAACAAACATATATATTTTGAATTTAACAAAAAAACTCAGCAATAATAGTGCTGAGTTTTTAATCACGGATGTTTCACGTGAAACATCTTACAAAGGGTTTTTCGAAATCTGCGAATTTGATCGTGGATAATTTTTGGGGGTATGCACTGTTTTTTCGATTATAACTACGCTGCGTTTGCCTTTGTTTAACGGCAATTCAAAAGTTTCGTGGTTTTTTATTTTACCGCCAAGAGTCTGTAAAGCTGTTTGAGAATTTTCAATTTCTTCTCTGACATCGGGGCCTTTCAGAGCCACAAAACAACCACCAACCTTGACGTAGGGCATACAGTATTCGCATAAAACGTTAAGCGGAGCTACCGCTCGCGATACTGCTATATCAAACTTTTCACGAAACTTAGGGTTTTGACCTAGCTCTTCCGCACGACCATGAAAAATATCAGCACTCAAACCAATTTTTTTCATGAGTTCTTTTAAAAAATTTACTCTTTTGTTAAGACTGTCTATCAGTGTTAATTTTATATCTTCTCTTAGAATTTTAAGAGGAACGCCCGGAAATCCCGCGCCGGTTCCTATGTCGACGACACCGGAGTCGGGGTGAATTCCCACAAATTCGTTTAAAACCATACTATCGAGAAAATGCTTTATCATAATATCTTGTGGATCTTTGATAGCTGTAAGATTAGTATGAGAATTGTACTCCAAAAGATAATCCATGTAAATTTTAAATTTATCAATTTGTGAATTATTTAATATAATATTAAATTTTTTAGACTCTTTTGACAAAATTCTCATTTTTCGGTTTCTCCTTGTCTACGCTTTGCGGCCATCCAAACTATAAGCACAGAAACATCAGCGGGACTGACTCCCGAAATGCGCGAAGCTTGTCCGATGTTTTCCGGTTTTATTTTGTTGAGCTTTTCAATCGCCTCCAGGCGAAGGCCTTTTACTTTAGAATAATCAGTATCTTCCGGTAAGTTTTTTGTTTCAAGCCTTCTCATTTCTTGGATTTGCCTGTTTTGCCTTTCTATGTAACCTTCATACTTTATTTCAATTTGAACTTTTTCAAAAACAGAATCATCTATATCCGATCTATTTAAATCAAAAGGTTTCAAGTCGCTGTAGGTTACTTGAGGCCGCCTAAGAAGTTCACTGATTTTAACTCCACTGATAATAGGTGATGTTTCACGTGAAACAAGCATGTCATTAAGTTCTTTGTTCGGAGCAATCACCTGTGTTTTTATCCTTTTCATCTCGATGTTTTTCAGCTTTTGTTTTTGGACAAATTTTTCCCAGCGACTGTCGGATATAAGTCCTATTTTTCTGCCAACAGGAGTTAAACGATCGTCGGCGTTGTCTTGACGAAGCACCAGACGATATTCTGATCGTGATGTCATCATACGATAAGGGTCGTTAACTCCTTTTGTAACCAAATCATCTATTAAGGTGCCGATGTAAGATGAACCGCGATCAAGAATCAAAGAATCTTTGTTTTTGACTTTCATTGCAGCGTTTATTCCCGCAATCAGCCCCTGAGCCGCTGCTTCTTCATAGCCCGAACTACCGTTAAACTGACCTGCACCGTACAAACCGGAAAAATCTTTGAATTCAAGAGTGCTGTGCATTTGCTGGGGATCGGCAATATCATATTCAATAGCATAAGCCGGGCGCATTATCTTAACATTTTCCAAACCCGGGATGGTTCTGTACATTTCAACCTGAACTTCTTCCGGAAGCGAAGTGGACATGCCTTGAAGATACATTTCTTCGGTTTTAAGACCACATGGCTCAATAAAAAGCTGATGCCTTTTTTTATCAGGAAAGCGCACTATTTTATCTT
>CAZSYK010000042.1:0-9498 GCA_964610685.1 uncultured Eubacteriales bacterium | reverse complement strand
TCTATAATCATTCAAAAAACTTATTTGTTCTTCATTTAAGTTCTTGAATTTTTCTAAAATCCCTTTATATATACGTGATAGCTCGGCGTACTTCACACCTCTTTTATCAATAATTATTTTTTCGTTTTTTTCATCTTCAGCTATGGTTTTTTTATAATTTTCAGAATCTTTTGCGATTGTACTTATAAGCAATTTAAATTTTTGGGATTTTTGGGTGAAATCTTTATCGGTAAGATTTTTATTCATTTTTAACCATCTATTAATATCTCTTTTGAATTCAGAGAAGAACCGCGATCTATTTTTACTGTTTGATGCAAGTTTTTTACCCATATTAATTGCCATAAATAAAATTGATTGATCATTAAAAGTAACATTTTCTAGCATGCCTAATTCAGATTGAGGTAATACCGCGTATTCTGGTTCTCTTATTTCGTTTTTGGGCAAAATTTCAGGTATTAGCATTTTTGGCTTTGTGCCCGAGCGTTTCTGTGAGAATAAATTTTCCAGGATTTTTTTCGCTTTCTTAAATTTTTCTTCTGTCATTTCGTTCAACTCCTACAATAAAATTATATAATTGAATGGATTATAATATATTATGACTTTTTATTCAATATATAGATATCATAAATCGTTTTGATGGCAAAACATAAGCATTTCTGATAATATTTTTTTAAGGTTGGTGAGATTATTACTTTATGTTTAAAATACTGAAAAAAATTAAACTTAACGATGATGTTTCAAGAATGACTTTGCATGCTCCTAACGTGGCAAGAGCCGTGAAGCCCGGTCAGTTTGTGATTTTAAGAGTAGATACGGTGGGCGAAAGGATGCCTCTGACAGTATTTGATTATAATAAAGACCTTGGAACGATCGATGTTATTTATCAAAAAGTAGGCACAACAACATTTAAACTTGACGAAAAAAAAGAAGATGAGTTTATTTTGGATGTTGCGGGTCCGCTTGGCAAGAAATCCGAACTCGGCGGATATAAAAAAGCTATGGTTATTGCCGGGGGAGTAGGAAGCGCTATAGCTTATCCGCTTGCGAAAGAGCTTAGAAACAACGAATGCGAAACTAATATAATAGCAGGATTCAGAAATCAAGGTATAGCAATTTTAGAAGAAGAAATGAAAAAAATCTCGAACGATTTTGAAATAGTTACCGATGACGGTTCAAACGGTAAAAAGGGTTTTGTCACGGACGCTTTTTCGGAAAAGCTTAAAAACGGAGCACAATACGATGTCGTTATAGCTGTAGGCCCTATACCAATGATGAAAGCTGTATGTGATATCACAAAAAAATTCAACATTAAAACTATAGTGAGTATGACGGCTATAATGATAGATGGAACCGGAATGTGTGGAGGATGCCGATTAACCGTTGGAGGAAAGGTTAAATTTGCATGTGTCGACGGTCCTGATTTTGACGGGCATCAGGTTGATTTTGATGAAGCCGCCGCAAGAAGCCGTACTTTTGAGAATGAGGAAAGAATCTCACGCGAAAAACATTGCAAATTGCTTAAGGGTGTTTGATATGATTAATAAAAATAAATTCAAAGAGACGATGCCGGTTTTAAATCCCGAAGAACGAATTAATAATTTTGATGAAGTAGAAACAGGGTTTACCGATGAATCGGCTTTCAAAGAGGCATCAAGATGCCTCGGCTGCAAAGCTCGACCTTGCGTTTCGGGTTGTCCCGTAGGGGTTGATATCCCCGAATTTATAAAATATGTAGCGAGCAAAAATTTAAAATCTTCGTACGAAATTATAATTAAAAACAATTTTTTCCCCGCGATATGCGGTAGAGTATGTCCGCAAGAAAAGCAGTGCGAAGCCGCATGCATTCGCGGCAAGGCAGGCGAGCCTGTTGCAATCGGACGTTTGGAGCGATATGTTGCTGACAAAAATATGAGGCACGAATCAAAAATTATCTATGAAAACGAAAATTCAGCAAATATTTCACATCCTTTTAAGCATAAAATTGCTATAGTCGGTTCGGGACCGTCCGGACTGGCGTGTGCAGCCGAGCTTTTAAAGTTTGGATTTGATGTTACGATTTTTGAGGCACTCCATGCTCCCGGAGGAGTGCTTGCTTATGGTATACCGGAATTTCGTTTACCCAAAAAAATTTTAAATTATGAACTTGAAAAGCTTAAAGAAAACGGCGCAAAAATTATTACCGATATAATTATAGGAAAATCTTTATCGGTAGACGAACTGTTTTCGTCGGGGTTTAGTGCGGTTTACATCGCTTCGGGTGCAGGACTTCCGAGATTTATGAATATTTCCGGTGAAGGGCTGTGCGGAGTTTATTCGGCAAATGAATTTTTAACACGCATAAATCTTATGAAAGCGCACGAAGATGAATACGATACTCCTATACTAAAACCAAAGCACGTGGTTGTGATTGGCGGGGGAAACGTTGCTATGGACGCTGCACGATGTGCCAAAAGAATGAGTCCCGAAAAAGTCACTGTGATTTATCGACGCACCGAAAACGAAATGCCCGCGCGAAAAGATGAAATATTGCACGCAAAAGAAGAGGGCATCGAGTTTTTGTTCCTTAGTAACCTAATTGAGTTTTTTGGAGAAAAAGGCAGAGTCACAGGCGTTAAATACATGAAAATGAAATTAAGCTTTGCCGACGACTCGGGAAGGAAATCCGTTATACCGCAATCCGATGAAATTTTTGAAGTGAAAGCCGATGCTGTTATAGTAGCTGTTGGTAACGATTCCAACACTCTCATAAGAGAAGATGCATCGTCAATAGAGTTTGATAGTAAAGGCAGAATTGCGGCGGATCCCGAAACCACCAAAACATCAAGACCTTATGTTTACGCCGGTGGAGATATAGTAACAGGCGCAGCTACTGTTATTTTGGCTATGGGTGCCGGGAAAAAAGCGGCTAGACAGATAAGCATTGACTTGACGTCAAAATAAATTGCTTGGAGGATAAGGTATCGAATTTACTGTTTTAAACTGTAAGATTAAACTTAATTTTTATTTCTTTGTTATGATTGTATTTATGATTATTATGGATAGGTCAGGCATGCTTGCTTTAGGTATAATCTCTGCTTTTTTTCATGAAATCGGTCATGTCGCGGCGGCATATTTTCAAAACGAAAAAATAAAAAAAATAAATTTTGGATTTGCGAATATAGACATTACAGCAAGCAACCGAAATCCTGAAAATAATCTTTTTGTGCTTGCGAGCGGATCAATGACAAACTTTATTCTTGCTTTGATTTTTAAAATATTATACCTGTATTTAGGTGATCGAATATGCAGCATTATTGCATATCAAAATTTATGCATAGGGGTTTTTAATCTTTTGCCGATAATTTCACTTGACGGGGGACAAATATTTTTTTTGATTTTAAACAAAAAATTCGATATTATTTTATCTGAAAAAATACTGAAAACAGTTTCAGTGATTTTTTTGGTGCCTATTTGTATTTTGGGATTTTTGATTTTAATCAATTCCAAATATAATTTTTCGCTTTTGATATTATCATGTTATCTGATTTCATACATATTTTTTAAGGAAGATACATTTTGAAATAAATACTGTAATTTAAGGAGTCGTGTGTTTTTATGAGTTTTAAAGAAATATGCCCCGAAAAATTAAAAGATATAAACCCGTTTACGCAAATAGGCAAAGATTGGATGCTTATTACCGCAGGCACAAGAGAAAAATTCAATACGATGACTGCAAGCTGGGGTACACTGGGAGTGCTGTGGAACAAAAATATTGCCGCGGCGTTTGTACGGCCTCAAAGATATACTTTTGAATTTTTGCAAAGTAACGAATACTACAGCCTTTCGTTTTTTGGTTCGCAGTATAAAAAAGAACTGGGAATATGCGGTAAAGTGTCTGGCCGAGATGCCGATAAAATTAAAGAAACCGGGTTAATACCCGTATTCGACAGTGACGCTCCTTATTTTGATCAGGCAAATCTTATTTTTATATGTAAAAAGGTTTACAGCCAGTCCATTGATCCATCTTGCTTTTTGGAAAAGGATATCGACAATAATTATCCAAACAAGGACTATCACAAAATGTTTGTCGGAGAAATTATAAAGTGTATGGTGAAGGAATAATATGAAAAAAACAGTAGTCATTACAGGGGCTTCAAAAGGAATAGGTGCTGCTGCCGCTGAGGAATTTGCAGTACTCGGGTATAATGTGGTAATAAATTATTATCAATCAAAAGAAAAAGCACTCAGACTTCTTGAAAAAATAAGGAAGACAGGGTGCCGCGCTATTGCCGTAAAAGCCGATGTGTCTAAATTTTGCGAGGCTAATGATTTGATTGAAAAATCTTTAGAAGAGTTCGGAAATATTGATATTCTTATAAACAACGCCGGAATCGCAGAACAAAAATTATTTACAGATATAAGCGAAGAGGATTGGCGAAGGATGTTTGATGTTAACATTCACGGAATGTTTAACTGCACATTGCCGGTTGTTAATAGTATGATAAATAATCACCGAGGCAAAATAATAAACATCTCGTCTGTTTGGGGGATTACGGGAGCTTCTTGTGAAGTCCATTATTCTGCTTCAAAAGCAGCTGTAATAGGTTTCACAAAAGCTCTTGCAAAAGAACTGGGACCGTCGGGGATACAAGTCAACTGCATTGCTCCCGGTGTTATTGATACGGAAATGAATGAAGGTTTAAGCGAAGACGAAATTCGTGAACTCATTTATAAAACTCCGTGCGAAAGATTGGGTACAGCATCTGATGTTGCAAAGGCCATATTATTTTTGTCGAACGATGATTCGGGTTTTATAACCGGACAAGTTATAGGTGTAGATGGTGGTCTTTTAATATAGGTTTTTAAAATATCTATGAAATAATTGTACAATGCGATGTTTTATGTTATGTTTAAAAAGTTATTCTTGGTAAAACACTCAAAAATTTATTTAAAAACGCGAAAAAATCACGGAGCTAATATGAAATTCGGCTCCAAATTTTTAAGTTGCTTTTAACGAAATTTATTTTATTATGAAAGGATTTGATTTGTTTTGGCAAAAAATAGATTTATTTGTAAATTGTTGGCTTTGTCCTTGGCCATGCTTACGGCTTCGTCCTCTGCTTTTGCCTTGTCCACTGAGAAAATTTGGGAAGAGGTAACAGTAGAGAACTACAATGCAATAAATGGAATCAACAGCACGTTTCAGGGATTAACCTTCGGAGATTACATAAATTTAGAACGCATTAGAGAAAGCTGTGGATTTAGAAATTTTGTTAGCACTAATTGTATAAATAATCGTGAACAAATGGACAGTGCTTTATTTGTGAGTTTGTTGGGGTGTATTTACCGTTTTGATATAGTAGGAAGTAGCAGAAGACGGCTTGAAAGTTTAAAAGAAAGTTTATTTAAGCACATGATTTCGCTAAGAACTCCTGAAGAGGTCAGAAATGATAAATTTATTGCTTCTAAGTTCGATGACTGTTTCAAAAGCCCTATAAAAGATTTACTTAAACACTTTCGCCCTCAATCCCCTTCGCACTCGAAAATGCATAGAAAAGCTCGTTACGAAACTTCTGAGGAATTATATATTACGCCTTAATTGTATAAGCATGATTTTTAGTTTTTAAGTGTGGGTAATCTTTAGAAAGCATATATAATATTCTGTGCGCTTCTTCGTTTATGTCAGAAGGAACTATTTCCGTTTTATCTGAATTTTCAGTCCATGCATTTTGGATTATTATGTTTCTGATAATACACTCTATATTTTCAGAATCGACTTTTGAGGGAATCGTTAATTTTTCATTTGATTGTTTTGAAAAGTCAAACATATTAAGTATAATGAATTTTATTACGTCAACTATGCCAAGAATAATAAAAAAGCCAAAAACAATACAGCATACTATGTTACTCATTTAAACCACCTCAGTACATAGTATGCTGTAATTTTTTTTAGGTTTAGCGTATTCCTACGTCTGTTACGTTGTTATCTTGCCTGGGGGAGTCATTTAAATCATCATCTCTAAATATAAACGATATACACCATATGGCAGCAATGCCCACTATAACGTATATTACACGGCTTAACATAGAATCTTGTCCGCCAAACATCCATGCAACTATATCAAACTGAAAAAATCCTATAGAGCCCCAGTTTATTCCGCCAATTATGCAAAGAATTAATGCAATTTTATTCAATGTTCTCATAAATAAACACTCCTTTCAAATGATTATGTATATATTATGGACATAATTTATTAAAAAAATCAATACGAATATTATTTTTAATCTGCAATATTAAAATAAGATATTTGCGAAGCTTGAACGGAACTTATAATCTTGTTAAAATTATAAAGAATAATTTAATTTCTAAAGACACCGGAGGAATAATCTTGTCAAATTTTGTGCCTGTTTATAAATATGGTCCGCAGCAACAAAATTATTGTAAAAAAGTTTATGATTTATACAGAAGTTTAAAACAAGGTAAAAAACCGCTCGCGTTTATAAAAACTTACGGTTGCCAGCAAAATGTATCCGATAGCGAAAAATATGAAGGAATGCTTTTTGAGATGGGCTTTGAGATTACCGAAAATCAAAACAAAGCGGATGTAATCTTGTTTAATACTTGTGCTATTAGAGAAAACGCGGAGAACAAGGTTTTTGGAAACATTGGATGGCTTAAAAAAATCAAAAAAAGCAACCCTGATCTTTTCGTGATCTTGTGTGGATGCATGACAGAGCAAAAATCGATTTTAGAAAAAATTCAAACGGTTTATTCTTTTATTGATCTTGCGTTTGGAACTCACTCGGCACATAGATTTCCGGAGCTTTTTTATAACGCTCTTGCAAAAAAATCAGGTAAAGAAAAAAGTGTATGCGTAACCGAAAAAGAAGACTTCATATTTGAAGGTGCTCCTGTTAAAAGAGCAAGTAATCTCAAAGCGTTTTTATCAATAATGTATGGCTGTAATAATTTTTGTTCTTATTGCATTGTGCCGTATGTTAGAGGAAGGGAGCGTAGCCGCGGCCCGCAAGAGATTTTGGCAGAATTCGAAAATCTTCTTAAAGCGGGGTATAAAGACATAACCCTTTTAGGGCAAAATGTTAATTCCTACGGTAAAGGGCTTGAGAAAGAAATTGATTTTCCCGATCTTTTAAAATTGCTTGATGATTTTGACGGCGAATACAGAATCAGGTTTATGACCTCCCACCCAAAAGACGCCACCGAAAAACTTTTTGATACTATCGCAAATAGTCGGCATATAGTTCGCCACATTCATCTGCCTGTTCAGTGCGGAAGTGATATAATTCTTAAAGAAATGAACAGAAAATACACAAAAGACTCTTATTTTAAAAAAATAGATTACGCAAGGGGAAAAATCCCTGACATAACTTTTACAAGCGATATAATAGTCGGGTTCCCCGGGGAAACATACAAAGATTTTGTGGAAACTGTCGATTTAATAAAAAAAACAGAATTTTCTTCACTTTTCACTTTCATTTATTCACCGCGAGAAGGTACGTTCGCTGCAAAGCTTACCGATAATGTTTCGAAAGAAGAAAAAACCAAATGGCTTATGGCGCTTTTAAAAGTTCAGGAAGCGATATCCGAAAAACTTTGTAAAAAAATGGTGGGTAAAAAGTTCAGGGTTTTATGCGAAAGTTATGATAAAAAAAATTCTTGTATTTTATGCCGTACAGATGGGAATATTGTTTTAAAAGCCCCCGGCGAAAAAAGTATGATCGGCAAGTTTTTAGATGCTCAGGTAATAAGTTCCGGAAGAGAATCTTTAACAGGCAAAATAATATAAAATAAAGGAGAAAACAAAATGGATTTAATAATGTTGGCAAGAGAAATCGGAGCTGCTATACAGCAGAACGAAGACTACATCGATTACAAAATAAAAGAGCAAAATGTGGGGTGCGATCAAGAACTCCAAAAAATGATTGAAGAGCTTAACTTAAAGAAATTTTCGATAAATAACGAAATTTCAAAAGAAAATACAGATCAAGCAAAAATCGACGAACTTAACAGCACGATAGGCGAACTTTACGGTAAAATTATGCAAAACGAAACCATGAAATCTTATAACGAAGCCAAACAAAAATTTGAAGAAATTCTTAAAAAAGTAAGTTTCATTATAAACAGTGCGGCTTTAGGACAAGACCCCTACACGGCAGAATTGGAAAATGAAGCCGGCTGCGTTGGTAACTGCTCGGGCTGTTCCGGATGTTCTTAAAATCGATGATATTTAAAAGTGAGTGAATAAAAATGGTTGAACTTTCACCAATGATGCGTCAATACATGGATATAAAAAACAAGCACAAAGACAGCATCGTGTTTTTTCGCCTGGGCGATTTTTATGAAATGTTTTTTGATGATGCCAAGCTTGTTTCCGAAGAGCTTGATCTTACCTTAACAGGTAAAGATTACGGGCAAAAAGAACGTGCACCGATGTGCGGAATACCTTACCACAGCTGTGAGGCTTATATTGCGCGTTTAGTTGCAAAAGGTTATAAAGTAGCTATGTGCGATCAAGTGGAAAATCCCGCACAGGCTAAAGGAATTGTTAAGCGTGAAGTGATAAGGGTTATAACTCCCGGTACCGTTATGGAAGAAAGCATGCTTGATGAATCCAAGAACAATTACATCTGCTCAATTTACTTATCAAAATCATCGGGTGCTGTGGGTATGGCTTTTTGCGATATTTCCACAGGTGAACTTAAAGTCACGGAACTTTCGGGTCTTTATGACGATGTAATAAATGAAGTTAAAAACGAGCTTGGTAAGTTCAGCCCTAAAGAAATCCTGGCGGGCGGAAACATTGAGCTTTTGGAACCTCTTAAAATTTTTATGAGAGATAAGCTTTTATGCAGAGCTGAAGTTATGGAAAAGGATGTTTCGGAAAAGGACGCTGAACAAAAGATAGTTTCTCATTTTACAGATAAAACGTTAAAAGGCATGAAACTTGAGGGTAAAGCAAGTGCTGTTAGGTGTCTTGGGAATTTGTTTGAATACTTGAAAGATACTCAAAAAAGTGGTCTTGAACGTATAGGCACGCTTTCGTACTACAACAAATCCGAATATATGGGTCTGGATCTTAACACTGTCAGAAATCTTGAAATCGTGGAAACAATGCGCTTGAAATCGAAAAAGGGTTCGCTTCTATGGATTCTAGATAAAACTAAAACGGCTATGGGGAAACGCCTTTTGCGTTCATGGCTTGAGCGTCCTTTGTTAAACCCCGAAAAAATACAAAAAAGGCAAGATGCTGTTGAGGAGCTTGTTAACAATATAATTCTTAGGGGTGGTTTTGAAGCAAGCCTTACAGGGGTGCATGATATTGAAAGGCTAATGACCAAAATCACTTATGGTTCGGCGGGAGCAAGGGATTTGAAATCGCTTTCGTGCGCTCTTTCCAAACTCCCTGAAATAAAATTCAATCTTTATAAAGCAAACTCTTATCTTCTTAAAAAAATGTGCGAAAAACTTGATCTTTTAAAAGAAGTTTACATGCTTAT
>CAZSYK010000041.1:3966-9971 GCA_964610685.1 uncultured Eubacteriales bacterium | reverse complement strand
CCCAACTTTGCAGACCATTTTCAATTTTGCTTAAACCTTCACGTTGTTCGTCGGATAGATAATTATCAGAAATTTCATCTTCGCCTTCATCTTCATCAACCGAATGTTTCTTCTTCGAGCGGCTTTCGGTATCGCTTTCCGTTTCAGTATCATTTTCACCCGGTGTTTCTCCGGACTCGGATTTAAGTTCTGAGAGCTCGCCTTCTAACATCTCAGTTTCTTTTTTGTTAAGACTGATTTCTTCTTCTTTGAGTTTAACTTCACTTTCAAGAATTTTGATTTTTTCTTCAGTTTCTTGAAGGCCCTCAGTTTGATTATCTTTTTTCAGCTTAATCTGAAGCTTTTTTAATCTGATTCCTTCTTTGCTAAGTTCTATTATTTCTTTAGAGATTTGAGTTTGAGCCGCCTTATTACGCGCAATTTCTTCCTCTTTGAGCTTTATTTTTTCTTGAAGTGTGCGTGCTTCGTGTCTTTCTTTTGCTTCTGCGACTGTCCCGCTACCTCTAAGTTCTTCAAGTTCATCTTCTCTTTCTTGTCTACTAGTTTCAAATATTCTTTCTTTTTTTTCTTCAGGAGTTTCAAATAAGTCACGAACTCCCTTTAAAGCTTCATCTGAGTCGTCTTCGTTTTCATCTTGAGCAGCGATTTTCGCTGCTTTTTTCATAGGATCATCTGTTTCTTCATCCATTTCGTCGGGAATTTCTTCTTCCTCATCCTTATCCTCGTCTTTAGCGGAAATTTCGGCTGCTTTTTTCATAGGGTCATCTGTTTCTTCAGCCATTTCATCAGGGAATTCTTCTTCATCTTCGTCCTCAGCAGAAATTTCAGCGGCTTTTTTCATAGGAGCATATATTTCTTCATCCGATTCACGTCTTTTCTGTTTGATTCTTCTTAATTCATCTTTCGTTAGAACTTTATTACGCACAAATTTTCTTGCTTTTTCTTTTAAATCCTTAAATGTTGGCATATGTACAACCTACTTCACAAATAATTTTTTTGTAGTTATTAGTAAATAAAAGTAAGTTAATAATATATTTTTTGGATATTAATGTCAACTGATTAAGGGTTTAATTTGATCTGTTTTAGCTTCTAACAGGATTAAAACGTCTGTCTATTTTCTGCTGTTCTTTTAAAACCTCTTTAGCAATTATCTTGTTGTTTAAAGTAGCGATAAATGTAGAGGTTTTTTCAGGCGCGTCTTCAAGTGCTCTTAGAAATGCACGGTATAAGCTTTCTTCGCTGATAGACGAGTTATTATCAGCGTTATTTTTATTTATCCCCTCAGCAAATTTTCTAAAGACCTGATCGTTTAGCGGAATAACTGCTTCTTCATCTTTGCCTTCGCCGATATTTGCAACTATGCTGTCGGTTACTAAAGCACCTTTAGCAAGCCTTGGAATGCTTAGTTCACTAAGCTTGTTTATCTTTACTCCGGGAATCATATTAATGAGAGAAATAGCTGTGTTTATTGCTCTGATAAACCCGTTTATAGTACTTTCGGCAAAATTAATTATACTGTTGACTACCGTTTTAAATGCTCCGCCAATCGCTGAACCTATGGTCGAACCAATGCTTGTAAAAGTTGACTTTATGTTATTCCAAATATCACTAAAGAAATTTTTCACGCCCGAAAAAGCATCTTTGACGGCATTATATGCAGATGTAAAGATATTTCCAAACCAGGAGGAAACCGTACCAAAAATATTTTTTATACCTTCCCAAAGCCCACTGAAAAGGTTAGCTATGGGCTTTATAATATTTTGATTAAACCAGCCAGATACCACGTTCCAAACGTTTACCACTGCATTCCAGCAGCTCGTTGCTTTTTCGGTAATACTCTTCCAAAGCCCTATGAAAAAATTTTTAATTGGAGTTACAACATTATCATCAAACCATTCCCACGCACTATTCCAGACATCAACAATCCAGTTCCAGCAATCTGTTGCCGCTTTTTCAATATCGTCCCAGTATTTTATTAAAAGCACAACTATTGCTATGACTGCGGCAATTGCTAATATAACAAGACCGATTGGGGAGGTAAGGAATGCTACAGCTACGCCAAATCCAGTTGTAACAATTGTCGCGATAGCGCCGATTACGTTCCAAATTCCGATTGCCAGATTAACAAGTCCCCAAGCAATAGCAAAAGAAGTTATCACAATGGCCATGTTGTCTACTAGTTCCTGGTGATCACTCATCCAGTTACCTATATCAGTTAAAATCTTTGCAAGTTCGCTTAAAACCGAGCAAATCACACCGCCTGTCCATTCGGCGATTGGTTTTAAAAAGCTGTTCCAAAGCCAATCAAAAGCATTTTTGAACCCCTCAATAACGGGAGTAAGAAAGGTAAGCGCGCCTGAAATCAGATTTAAAAATACAGGCACAGCATTATTCATAGTCCAAGTGCAAATCGGAACCAAAACATTTTCCCAAAACCACAGAAGTCCTTCGCCGATAGTAATTGAAAAAGGCGTTAAAGCTTTCCAAAGCTCATTTAAAGACATGTTTATCTTTGAATAATCAACTTGCGAAAGGCCATTGGTTAGAGCATCTATGAACCGAGGCAATCCTTCGCCAAAAACCCATGAGCCAACAGGAACCAAGAAAGAGTTATAAAAATCAACAAGCCCTTGCCAAGCAAAGCCATTTAGTCTATCCAACTCTACTCCAAGCCTCGAAAAAGCCTGTATTGTGGGTTCCAAAACTTTGCCAATGTTATTAAAAAATGCCATTATATTTTGATATATCTCATCTATTTTGGTATCTACTGTATCCATTAAATTGTCATATCCGGTTAAATCAGGAACAGCGAAATCACTTATGCCGGAGCCACTTCCCGAAGCTCCTGATGTGCTTGCTGGATTCGTTAAAATATGAAGTTCGTCAAAACTCATAACGAGTTTTTTAAACTCTTTTGCTTTTGCGGCCGCTTTCCCAACAGAATCTCCGAGTTTATCAGATTCACCTACCGCAGAAGAAAATCCTGTGCTCAAATTTTTGTAATCAGGAGCCTTGTACCCTAGTAGCGCAGCCAAACTTCCGATAAGTGTTGTTAAAGCTCTTGAAAAGGCAATAATGTAGGGAAGAACCGCACCTAAAACAGGCATGAACACGCTTCCTAGTGCTCTGCCGAGCTGAGATATTTGCTCTTGCAGGATTTTCACTAATTGAGCAGGTTCATTTATAGTTCGAGCGAAATCACCCTGCAAATTTTTTGTTTGATTTAAAACTGTTATGTACCTAAGGTGCATTTTTTCGGCTTCGCTCATATCTCTGACCGATTTTTCAATTCCAAGATTCATGGCAGTTTGTTTGAGCGCGTTTTCGGTTGTGATGATTCCTAGACGTCTAAGCGGCTCTGTTTCGCCAACAAGTCCCGCTTGAAGTTTAGTCGTGGCATCTGAAACTGAGATATTATAAAAAGAAGATAAATCATTGGCAAGCTTTGTAAAATTTTCAGATAAAACATAAGCGTTTTGGCTTGTCATGCCCATTGAACGCGATATTTGATAAAACGTACCCATTGTTTTAATGAGGTTTGATGGATCCATCCCAAAAGCTGCGGACATTTTATCAACAAATTCCCCGGCTTGATAAACATTTTCACCGATCGATACGTTAAAAAGATTCATGTTTTCGGTGAATGTCATGGCGTTCGTGAGCGCGTTTGAAAATGCTTGGCTTATTTCGTTAATCGCACGAACTAAAAGATACGTCCTTAAATTTCTAAGAACTCTATCAAATGTGCTGAATTCTCTTGAAGCTGTTTTTGAAGATTGGCCCGCTTTTTCCACGTCTTTTGCGGTTTGTTTGGTGGGACTTGAGAGTTTCTCCAGAGCTTTTTTAAGCTCATTTAATTTATCGGTCAGTTCCTTTACCTTTTCCGAGCTTGCCTTTATTTTTGTATCAAATCCGTTCATATTGGCAACTTCAGGGCTAAAACCTTTTGAAAGAGTTTCATAATCCTGCGTAAGATTTGCATAAAGCTGTTTCTGCTGCTGAAGTTCTATGTTGACTTCCCGAAGCTTAGTTGCTACCGAATTAAACTGCATTTGAGCCGAAGTTGACATATTTTCAAAAGCAGGATTTAAGCTTTGTATATATGCTTCGGTTTCTTTTATCGCTTCATTTATTTGTGAGGTATCAATTTCAGGAAACGATGTGCGCTGAAGTGCGTCAATTTCTGCTTGAATGTCACGCCCTGCATAAATATCATTCATGGGTGACGATATTTTTTGAGTTTGCACGTCATTTGCACAAAAAGACCCATTATATTTTAAATTCGCTCTTTCAACAGCCTCGCTAAGGCTTTTTTGTGCTTCTTCACTCCACGATGTGTTTTCGGCTAATTTTCTTTCAGTTTCCGCAAGCTTTTCTTTTTGCTCGGTAAGCTTCCCCTTTTTAAGCGCATAATTCTCGGTATCATAAGAGGCTTTTGCAAGTGCGGATTGAGTCCTTGCATCCGCAATGTCAATTTGAGACTGATACTTGGCAAGCTCCGCCGATAACTTAGACGCGCCTTTGGTATTCATCATTGCGTTTGATACATTTGTGAGTTTATCTGCGGTAACATCTAAACCCGAAGACGACTGCTTTATCATTTCAAGTTCGTTTTTGAGACTTGATAAACCTGTTTTGCTATCGAATTTTTTAAGAGCCATTGCGACGGCGTTTATGCCGCTTGCTAAATCTTTATATTTATTTCCGGCGTTACTCGGTAAATCTCTAAGTGCGTTATTAAACTGATTCATTTTCGGAATTGCAGAAATGAGCCTGCCCTGATACTCAGCGAGCTTATTTATTAACTTATCGAGTGCGTTTACCGCTTTGTCTGCACTGCCGGTGATTTCTAAGCTGAGATCATTCGCCACGTTTTTCACCTCTGATTTTTTAAAAATAGAAGTGAAAAAAGAACCGAGTAAATTCGCGGTTCTCTAGTTTGGAACTCATTTCTTTTCTCACTTGTGACTAAGCATTTTATCTATTTCTTTCGAGCGTTCTTTTATAAAGTCTTCACTGTTTTTAACGTTATCATCACTGCCGCTTTTTGAAATATCAAAAGGCTTGGATGGGTACCGAGCGTTTTTTGATAACACTGAAGCTACCGCGTTTTGAATATATACCCCTTGTAGCCACGCTTTAAAGTTTGTTTTTATTTTCCACTGCTCAGCACTGTCTTTAAGCTTCATTTCATAAGATTTTGAATAAACTTCAAGCAAGTACGGGTCTTCGTACCAAAACTCATTTATGCTTAACCCTACATATAGTGCTTTTGGAAGTAATTCGTTCCACCAATAGTGTATCAATTCCTTTAAATCTATTATTTCTTCGGCTTTACTGTTTCCGATACTAAAAAACTTTTCTTGTCACCTGAAATATTTCCTTCATGAGTTAAAATTTCCGTAAATCTTTCCGCAAGAACAGGATAGATATTTGAAACGCCCCATTCATCAACTGCCTCGTCCGATATTTTTTTAGCAAGATTGTAACTAATGCCTTTATGGTGTTTTAAAAGTCCAACATAAAATAGGTTATCAATAGACGTAAATATTTTCTCTTGCATAGCTTGAATGCTGCCTCCAAGCGCTTCAAATTGTCTTACGCTGTCTCTTGTGTATTCTAAAGTGTATTCTTTATCTCCAACCGATACTTTAAACTCTGACATTTTCGTTCCTCCATTTTTTATTCAACTATAGTAGATGTGTCTGTAACATGCTCGTGGCTTTCAACTGAAAATGATATGCCGATTTTAACAGCATTTCCGGCTGAAATTTCCTTTTTCCATATTGCTCCGGTTCCTGTGAATTTCTCGCCAGAACCGTCTTGGTAAACAATTAGGTAATCTTTCGCCTGCGTTAAACTAATTTTTGTTGTTAGATTTTCATAAGCCGTTTTTAAGTAATTCGCCTCAAATTCATATGATGGTGTGTCGGGCCTGTCTGAAATATACTGTTTTACCGGGCTTTCAAGATTAGTAACTTCAATTGTACCAGGCGCCGCACCTG
>CAZSYK010000041.1:0-3956 GCA_964610685.1 uncultured Eubacteriales bacterium | reverse complement strand
GTGTACTTATCATCTGTTCCTTTAACACATAAAAGTGTGCCTACATCTGAAATTGCTACTGACATTTTTAATTCCCCCAATTTTTTATTTTTAAAATTATCAACTGTAAATAATTAGCCGTTCTTCGTCAATTTTGCATGAATATCGTATTGTGTATCTGTAAATGTCTTTGTCCGCATTTACAAGCGGATTTGCAAATAATCTTTTCATGTGGTAGTGATTTTCCATCACCTCACATATCTCTTTTGAAATTGCTTTTGCTTGGCTTTCTTTGGTGCCGCCTGTTGTGAAAATATCTATTTGAAACGCTAAATTTGATTTTCTTTGCGTGTAATCCAAAGTATGCTCAAGCTCGGAATTAGCGATTTCGTAAAAGGTTATAGTGGGGAAGGTGGAAGCTACAGGCTGAAAATCTTTGCAAACTTTTGAATTTGGAAACTGTATTTCAATTCTTTGTTTTAATGAATTAAATATTTGATTCTGTATATCAACCATTTATTATCACCTTGATTTTTTCTGAAGCTTCTTTCTTTAGATATTCCGCCGTTTGATACACAAACGCATTTGCCGTCTGGCCTTTTGTCCACCTGTATTTATTTTGATTTTCGTCGTAATACCACCATCCGGATTCGCCGTGACTGTTAACGTCATACCTCCAGTTTTCGGCGTTGGGATGAGGCGAATTCGCTCCGACGATTCCCGTGCCATAGGCTAAGGGAACCGAAGCTCCCTCGCCCCCAAACCGTACGTACACCTTTCGATGTATACGGCTATCCATTAGTATTTAACGTACTACTGCCACTGTGTATTTTGCTGTGGCATCCTTTACAAACAACCAAGGTATTTCTATGTTTCTTTCGCATAACCTGTTTCCAGTAAGCATCTTCGTTTAATTTTTTTACACTTGGAATATGGTGAACCTCGTAATCTACTGCATCTTTGCTTCCGCACAGTTCGCAAACATTTCCTTGCAATCTTGCAATAATCGTGCCGGTTGTTTTTGGAGTCCACCTGTAATCGACTATCCAATCCTTTACAGGATATGGTTTGTTTTTCTTGAAATCTTTGAGTCTTAGAATGCGTCTTTCAGCGGTTTTTCCTGTCGGAGATTTGTATTTAACTACAAAATCTTTTCCTCTCTTGTATTTGCTAATTATTTTTCCTATGGATGAATCATGTTTGCCTGCAAGTGTAGCGTAACAGCTATACTCCATCAAATATGCAAAATAATTTAGTTTGTAAAAGTTTGAGGCCAAACAGTAATAATTAATAATTCCACGCATTTCCGCATTGTATCGCTCTACAATTTCATAGTCTGTAAGGTATAGCCAACCTTTTCTGTGTATCGGTTTAAACTTTTTTGCTTCTGTTTGCTTGATTATGCCATTTTCAAACATCTTCTTTTCTATTATTTGAAATGGAACTGATAAATCTACTACTCCGTTTAGCGTTCTCGTTTTTCTTCCAAGGCTATTGGTCTTCACTTCTGAATTTCGCCTTACGGAAACATCGTAACCCAGAAATCTTACTTTTTCGCTGCTATGTGTAATCAGCGTCTTTTCTTCGCTTAGGGTTAGTCTCAAGTCTGTGCTAAGAAAACAAGATAACTGTTTTTTGATTTCCTCACAATTCTCTTTACTACCATTTATCGCAATCAGGAAGTCATCCGCATATCTAACGTAACTTAATTTCTTGTCCGATTGATGTTTTGCGGGCAATTTCAACATTTGCTTTTTGATTTCTCTAATTTCTTCTATTAATGCTGGTCTTGCTTCCGCAGATATGGTTTTAATTTCTCTAACTTTTCTTTGCTTCTTCGAAACTAAGTATTGATACTCTAGCGTATATGTCCTTTCGGCTTTTTTATCAAAGTTTTGTTTGATTTCTTCAACCTTTTTATCAAGCTCGTTTAAGTAGATATTCGCAAGAATTGGAGAAAGTATTCCACCCTGTGGCGTGCCTGAGTAAGTTCGATGGTATTTCCAATCTTCCATGTATCCTGCTTTCAAAAAACCTCGAATAATATTTATAAATTTGCTATCCTTGATTTTTCTCTGAAGTATTTCAATAAGCTTGTTGTGGTCGATGCTGTCGAAACAACTTTTGATATCGCCTTCAATAAACCATCTTGCGCTGTGAAAATTTCTGCTTGCTTGCTTAAGCGCAGTATGACAGCTTCTTTGAGGTCTAAAACCGTGAGAGTTGTTACTAAAGACTGGTTCATAGATTGCTTCCAGAAAATTACGTATAACTTCTTGTACCAATTTGTCTCTAAACGAAG
This sequence comes from uncultured Eubacteriales bacterium, assembly GCA_964610685.1. Classification (GTDB taxonomy): domain Bacteria; phylum Bacillota; class Clostridia; order Oscillospirales; family Acutalibacteraceae; genus UMGS1491. The sequence goes on along the minus strand of CAZSYK010000041.1, from coordinate 1,675 downwards.
GTATTCCTAAAGGTCTCATTTGTCCATTGGGTTTTCTGATAAATTCTCTACGTACTGGTTTCGGCTTAAAAGTGCCACTGGTTAACTCTTTGATAATTTTCTCTGTGTACCTTTTCCCAAATCCGTCGGCAGTGTCATTATCGACGCCCTTGGTTAATGCTCCTTTATTTTTGCTTAATTTTTGGTATGCTATGTAGTAAATATCTTCCCTTAATAGATACCTGTAAAGACGAGTATAAACCCCATCTTTGTGATTGCTTGCGTTTTTTGCAATACGCTCCAAAATATCAGTTATTGGCTTTTTCACGGTTTCTCCGTCCTTTTAACTTTCTTATTTTGAAATTACTAACTGTTTCCCTTCGCCATGTAGACGGCTTTCCCGCCCTCGGACTACTACGGAAACTCTGTTACCATGCGAGGTAATCCTCGTTTAGGTAATCCCCAGTTAACTTTGTTTCTTGGATGTAAATTGTCGGATATGTTTTTAGTCTGTTAAGACACGTTCTCGTGCCTGCTTTGCAACTTTGAAGTAACAATGTGTACGAATTTGGTATACACACCCATTGCAATTAGGGTCTCAAAGTTAATTTCCCTAACCTGTTCGTAACAGGAGCTTAGACCTCACATTCGGCAAATTAGCCTTATCCTCATATTTACTTGTTGTTGCAGCTAAGTCGTAATCTTAAACTCTAGATTAACTTGCCGCTTTCTCACCATGCTGCACTCCTGCTAAGCTTTCGCTTCGCAATAAGGTGAGTCTTCTACTGCGTTATTTTACAGTGTAGTTCCTTATGCTACTTTAAACAAAGTCCTTTCTGGGCGCACATACTCAACAAAAATTCCATAGTCTGAGCCAACCTTTATGATGCCTTTATTACCGATTTCATCATACTCCCAGGCAATGCTGCTTTTTAAATTTCCTGTGTCTTCACGAACTATGGAAATCATGTACTCGTAGCCCTTTTTGGTAAGTTCCAAAATCTCGTTTTTAAAAGTGTCGTCAATTTTATTTCGGTAATTAATCAGATTATTTATTGCTGTGTTTACCGAATTTAAGCTGAAAGCATCTATTTTCACTGTGGATCACCGCTTGTCTTTTTTATAAAAGCTGCATTTTGATTTCCAAGATTAACTGTTTTGATAACAATATAATTATTGTTCATTGGATGCTGCGGATCGATTTCATTTAAAACCCCGTTAGGCTCCACGCCAAGCCACACGGCATCATACTGCGAAATAACTATCTTTTTTGAATCAAACGGCGTATATATAATTTTTAAGATATGCTGTAAATCTTCGCCAAACATTTGCTGCTCAATCAGGTCTGTAATGGGTTTTGTATTTAAACTCAGCATTACCGGACTTTCATAAGCTCTTGCACATTCACCTGTTGGATTGCCATCGCTATCTAAAATCGGAATGGAGGGCAGTCTTTTTGATATATAAAGTTTGATTTTATCTCTGTGTAAACTCCTCACTTTATAACCACTCCTAACGGTACGACTGTATTTAGCATACTGCCCGGAATATGAGCATTTTCATAGCTTCGATTCACTCCGTTTTCTGAGTGGTTATTTTCGCCTTCAGCGCCGAGTTTATTGTATAAAAACACAGCTATTTCAATTTGAAGCGAGGAATATTGGCTTTCCATTGGAAACTCAGTCGGTGCGCGTCT
>CAZSYK010000040.1:0-10116 GCA_964610685.1 uncultured Eubacteriales bacterium | reverse complement strand
TTAATGCAAAGTATTCTACGGCACCATCGGAATTCTCCCTAGAAAGGAGGTGTTTTACGGCAATCGTAAAACGCTCTAATCAGCGAAAAATTGAAACTTTCAACTGCAATTATTATGCAAAAATTAGATTGTAAACTTATATAATGATTCTACTGCAATATCCAGCAAATAAAACTATTTGTTTCTCCTATCAAAACCTCATACCAAATAATCCTCCATCTTCAGTAGAGTCTGTAAAGGTAATTCTAACAAAATCTTTTATATTAAAATCTTCGCTAAAGTCATCATAAGGTATAGTATCTGAGTTTAGTGTACATATATATTGAAATCCTCTTCTCTCGGATTCTCTTGCAACCAATTCTAACGCCAAAGCAACTTGTCTTTCGTCTACATCTGCAAATAATACACTGTCATGAATCAATGGGAATGGCATATTTTTATCAGCCCATAATTGAGAAAGCATAAGATCATAACATAAAATCTGCATATTCTTAATTCCGTGGCTCCCTTCTCTTTCAATGTCAACTCCAAATTCATATCCATTCGAAGAAATATCTATTGAAAGATTACCCGGAGATTCATAGAGCACTTCTGAATTAGCATTAAATTGATTGATAGCTTTTTCCCTGATCTTATTTCTTTCATCCAAACTAATCCTAGCTTCTTGTTGAACTAATTCAAGATCTATTTTTAATGCACTCTTGCCTTGCTCAAATTTTTTAAGATTTTCAATTTTTTTGGCTATGTCATTAAACTCATTTGTTAATCCCAAAGCATACTGCTGAATTTTAGTATATTCATCAAGAGCTTTATGCGTATTAAGTATTTCAAACAATTGCTTCTTCCTTTCGCAAAGTTTTATCTTCTCGCCATCCCGTTTATTTAAATTATCTTTCAATTTGGTAATTTCGGAAACAAGAAAATCTTTTCTATTAGCGATAACTTTTTTATGAAATTCTTTGACATTATCCAGTCTTTTCTTAATACCATCGGGCAGAACGATTCCAGCTTCTTTATACATTCTCCCCACAAGATCAGAATCCACGTCTTTTTCTTCTTCAAAGCTTCTTTCATAATAATCTAATATATTTTTATCACTTATATTTTCATTAGATAGATCATGAATTTTTATGGTAATATCATTAGCCTCTTTCTCGATTTCTTGATATTGAGGATGAACATGAAAATTTTTGAGCTGTTCCTCTTGCCTTTTAATCTCATTTTCTAATCTTATTTTTTTAGCCTCTAGTTCTCCTATGCTACCCTCCATATCCTTTAGCATCCCGCTCTGCGCTTCATTTTTTAATTGATTTATAATCTTTTTTCTATCTTTTAAGACTTGCCACTTGCTAGCATAAGTCCAGTCCAAACCAAGTAAAAATGAATTATTTATTTGTTTGTCCCATTCGAACTGAGTACTTCTTTGTTTAAATGGATCTAGCAGTCCACCTTCTTCACTGTTTCTTATAAAATATGCTCTGCAACTTCCAAAAGTAGGCACAAACTTAAAATCTGGATAATCAAAATCTATGTCAAATGATAACTTGCCCAACACATTCACCCAATCAGTCGTGTTCATTATTTGCCTGCTTGTCCCTCCTAATAAATCTGTTTCTGGTTTTATGGGCCAATCAGAGCAATCTCCCTCGACTATAACCTTGCTTTTGTTGTTCACGCTTCTTGATATGGAGTAATTTTTCCCTGCCAACTCAATATCTATAGTGAACGTCCATTCTTTAAGTTCTTCACTATCAAGTGTTTTATTTAACCCACTGCCCAAACAGAAACGAATTATATGTATTAAGGAAGACTTACCAAGACCATTCCTTGAATCTCTACTTGATGACTCTGTTGTCCTTTCCGCCAAAATAACATTAAATCCAGGTTTTAAAATAACCTCTTTAAATGTATCTCTATCCGATTTTACTGAGACAATTTTCATTTTTATTTTTTGTTTATAAAACCATTTTCAAGAGTGATGGCATCAAGTGTAAATAAAAAGTCTAGCGTAATCACGAAAGTTTCGAAAGTTCTTATTTCTGGATTTTTATTAGCCTTATACCACAATGAAGAAACATTATACGGCCTATCAAGCATAGCTAAAACCTCTGCTCCAAGTCCTATCAATGACCTTTTTATTTGTATGTGTTTTGTTGGAAGAATCATTTTTCGAAAATATCACATTGCTCAAAAAAATAAACCAAAATGACTAATGCCGCTGCTCTGTTTTTAAAATCTCTGCTCCCATTTGACGCAAAATACAATAATGCATCGAACAACGCATCTTCTCTTAGGCCCTCTTTTGTCAGTCTGATATATTCATCAATAAATCCCTGTTTTAGTCTTTCGCCAAATTCAGAATCTATTGATTTATTTATATAATCCCTAACTAAACTAACCCTAGCCATTCCGGATATTATTTGACCTTCTATCTCCTTGCTTAACTTATTTCTTTTTATTTTTTCTCGAGGACAAATTATTTCTATACTATCAACAGTCGGAACAGCCGATAGAAGGTACTTAGTTATCACTTCTAGTTCTGCAAAGGTTACATCAATAAGAGATTTTCTGGTATTTTCAATCACCCATTTCTTATGATCATCTTTCATTTTCAACAATTTATCTACAGTATATAAATTCTCTTGGTCATCGATAATTTTATGATGGATTCTGCATAAATAAATAAGATTATCGGGATGGTTTCTTTCGCCATCAGTCATATTTTCATCATATCTCGCAGCAGTAGGATTTTCACCTTTAATATGCGCGGCTTCACCGACTATGGAGCCATCGGATCCGTTATTTTCCACAACCAAAGACTGATTACATTCAGGAAAAGCACAGATATTTCCCGACTGAAAAGCAAGGATCATTTTTTCTCGCGGACTAACTGGCATATTTAAAAAATTTGTTTAATGAGTTTGAATCAAAAAGTGAATCTTTTTTAAAATTATATCACGATTTTAAAAAAATTCACACCTCTATATTTCCACTCCTTTTAGTCTTGCCTCTGGTATCGGATTAAAATACTCGTCTTTTATCATTTCTTTCACCTTTGCCTTATTTACTGCTCCAGCATAGTATTTGAGAGTCGTAACAGCATCCGAATGACCCAGTGCTGTTTGGACCACGTTTATTCCCGCTCCTTTCATCAGGTAATGCGTTGCAAAAGTGTGCCTCAGAGAATGGATCCGAAAGTATTTTTTAATTCCGGACAAATTTCTATATCTTCGAAAGGATTTTCCAAGATCGGTCTGTGTCCATCTGGATCTTCCGCCCAAAGAAACAAAAAGAGCTTCGTTTTTATCTTTCCTTGTAGCTAAGTATTTATCGACCCAAAGTATGGTATTTTTGGTCAAAAAAAGTGTCCTCTGCTTATTGCCTTTTCCTATAACACTGACCTCGGCATTTTGCCTGTCTATATCGGAAATGTTTATAGATAATGTTTCGCCTATCCTAGCTCCGGTTTGAAGCAAAAAAACAATCAGGGCCATCATGCGGTATTTTCTAATTTCCGGACCCTTTGATTCGTCATTACTAATCGCATCCAAAAGCATTCTTATCTCCCCATCCTCCAGATATTCAACTTCCCTTTTGGGAGTTTTTGGTTTTATGATTTTCGTGAGATCTACGCTGGATTTAATAATCAGATTATTTTCTCCAGTCTTAATGATCCACTTGATAGCAGAAATAACATTAGCAATTCGAGAATTACCCGCGCCACCATCTTTCATTTTCAGAACAAATTCTTCAAAATCAGCCAGTATAAGATCATTAAAACTTTTTTCTCCGATAACAGCAAAGAATTTCCTGACAGCATATCTGTATTTTATAATCGTAGAATTAGAAATTTCGTCAGTCAGTCTGGCTCTCTTGAAACATTCTTCTGCTAATTGTATACAATTTTTCTCCATATCCCGGTTTATCCTGTAATATATAAAAAAATACAGAATAATATATAAATAAATATGTGGCGACACTTTTTGAGACGATTAAGATAAAACTGATAATCAGATTACAGCCCGGGTCGCTCCGCAGCGTTGCCCGGAATTTGATCTGATCGCCATTAACCCATCCGTAAGGAAATTTTATCTTGACTCATTCATGCGCAATCAAAATTTTGGATCTTTTTATTTTTAGTCGTAAGCCCCAAAAATCGACATTGTCGCGTTTTAAAATCTTTCTCTACACTATGTATCAATTTCAAATAAACCGATGCCGTAGGAGTTGTTTGTGTTGATTTTTTACCCTCCTCAGCCATGTTTATAATGTTTCTAAAAATCGCAGGATTTGTTTTTTCTCTTCTTTGCAGTAATCATTTTTATCGATCAGCTTATTGAACCAACAGTGAATTATTTTCCTGCTAAAATTTTGACCTTTTATCGAGTCAGCAAAACAGACATAACTACTCCAAAAAGGATTTCTCATTGATATTCGATTGAACCTGGCTTGCAATGAACGCATAATTTAAATTTATATTTTGTTATTTTTATTTGTTCGCTATAGCTCAAGTATAAAAATCCCTCTGCATGAAAATTTAATGAGAGGGTTTGGGAGGGTTTAACCAAAAAAGAGATAGCATTTTCCCAAACAAAAAAGGACTTTTTGATAAAGTCCTCGAACTCTTCGTTTTTTATTATAATTGCCCCACTCTAAAACACTCTAAATAATTCTAAGCCTATACGTTTTTTGTTCTCGATCTAGTTCAAATTTAAATTTTCCCTGGAATTCTTTAATTTTTTGAAATTCCTTTATTGCATATTTTATCAAATCAATTTTTCTATTTGTCGATTGATTAAGATTGTAGCCATTTAACATTTGATCATTCTTGTCTTTTGATAATTTAATTGCATCAAAAACACTATCGATAGTTTTGGCAGAATTAAAAGGACTGGCTAAGAAATGAAACAACTTAAAATGTCTAGAATTTTGCTTTCCGATTCTTATCTTTGGTCCCTGATTTTTTAATTTTAAGTATCCTATATCTTTCTCAATAAGTATTTGGTATCCTGGTTTTTTCTTCTTGGCTCCATCTTCAATAATTTCCGTAGGTATAGGATTTTTTTTATTTCTTATTTCCTCTTTTTTCTCGCCTATAAGAATTTGGTAGTATTTTTTATCTACTAGCTCCTTGAGGATATAAAATCCTTCTCCGTTACCCACGAAATAAAAACTTATATGGGTCGCGTTGTTTTTGAGGTTGTGTAAAATTAAAAAATCCTTAGCAAGAACATGAAATAAATAATTTATATCGTTCCTATCTATTGTTTTTGGAAAGTCTTTATAGAGTATCCCATTCCTATCGAAGTCATCCTCCGTATTTGCGAATAAAGAAGAATCCGTCAGGCCAAAAATAATTTTCTTATCACAGATTTTTAAATAAACAACGCGCATTATTTGCTCGAGCTGTTTGATTTGATCGTCTGAAAAATTTTCTAATTTAGCTTTAAAGTTTTCTTTCTCTGACATATCACTTACACTTATAATTTCACTTGTTTTTATTCTAAAACACTGGGGAAAATAAGCAAACTATGGCTTTACTTTGTCTCAAAAAGGCAGTAAAATGAAAATAACAATTTAACTGCCTAAACTCCTCAGGGAGCATGGCTAAAAAATCCGTCCAAGGCACTGAACCCCGTATCAGTAAGCCTTGGACGGTCATACTCGAAAGAGTGTGTGTGGGCGAAAGCCTGCCAAGCTGGTGCGGGGCTTTGTGCTTCTTGCCAGCATAATTAAATCCGTCCAAGGTTATGAAAAATTCAACATCAAATTCTCCTATGGATTCTGTATCCATTGGGAGTAAATGGCCAAGCAAAGGAGATATTTTGCTATGGCTTTTTATTTTGGCAATACTAATTTTTAACAAGTTAGCTACCGGGAAATGGCTGCCTATGTAGCTATAAAATAACTATGAAAACAAACATGCAAAAAATAAAATCTTTTTTGCTAAATATATTCATTTTTGGAAGTTTATGGATCTCAATTTTTGCAATCTTTGAAAGATTCCGGTTTTTTAGTTATTCTCAAACATATCAAGGATTGCAAGTTTATAAAGCATCCGGCAATGACGGGATAATTAGTAGTCTAATCGCAGCATTTTTCGTATCAGTAATAAGTGCATATTTTTACACTTCAAAAATTAGAAAAGATTAACAAGTCACTTGATAATTATGCAAGAAATAATTACTGAAAAAAATAATAAGGAAGATGTGCGAAATTTAGCAACGCCATTGTTAAAATGGTTTTTGGCTCTGCTTGTTCCCAGCTCTGTCGTCGTTTATTTTTTTGTAGATAATCGATTTGGTTTGGCTATATTTCTTGGTGTATTATTTAGCGCTTTTGGATCAATATTTTTGGTAGCAATATCTCTTTATAAAAAGTGAGATTCCTCTACTTTTCTCAACAACTAAAAATCCATATTTCTTTACTTTTCTTTACAACCTAAAACCCATATTTACTAACTTTTACTAACTGAGATTTATCGACTTTTCTGAACAACGCTAAAAAAATCTCAGAAACCTAACTCCTATAAAAACCGCGTTTTGTTAACTTTTGTTAACTGGACTACATTCTAAAAAACACAGATTTTATAACTTTTTCAAACTGATATTTTGTCAAAATCCTTAAGCTAATTTTTATTCAACCAATAAGCTTGAAACGATAATTTCGCAATCCTCGAGCTCATTGGCCACACCAAACCACTTGAAATTATCACTACAATTAAGAATTGTGTGGTTTATCCTTTTTTTAAAATTGTCATTATTTTCAGAATCTCCCCTCTCTAGGGATATTATGCATTGATTATTTTTTTGTTCAACCTTAAACCTAAATTTTATCCATTTATCTTTTGGCGTTATGTTGTTGCTATTAGCCCCTTCTACATAATTCCATCTTCCAGGATCTTCCTGCTTATTCCATATCAAAATAGAGTCTGTATAATAATATCGTTCATTGGGATCTTTTCCTCCCCTAGTATCAAATCTAAATAAATACATCGTATCATCCATCAATGAGGTATCACTAATATCTCCTTTTCCCAAAACAAAGTCTAATATGCCATTGTTTTTTATTCTAAAAGATCCTTCAATTAAAATCTTCTTAAAGTCGCTACTTATGTTCTTGTGCCAAGTAATCATAGACGCAAAAGATCTTGCAGTTTCATGATTTCTTTTTGGAAAAAATAAGCTTTTATCATCCTTAACTTCAACGTTATTGCCAACAATTCTAGAAACAGCAACTTCAGCAGAATTATTTATGTATACAAATCGATTAGATACATCGTCTGCAATATCAGAAATTTTTCTCAATATGTCCATTTTTTGTAAACTATACCTATTAGAATCTATTTTTTTCAATTCCTCTAATTGTTCTAACACTCCAGAGCTTATTCTTAATCTGTCCAAAATTTCTTTAAATTTTTCATCCCACGATATTTTTTGAGATTCCTTATTTGGTAAAATTCTGCCATATATTAAATCGATTTTCCCATTCAAAATATCTACTTCGTCTTTATAGTATTCCTCGAAATTTCCCTTGATTCTAGAAATAAAAGAATTTTCTTTAACAATAAATTCAACGATAGAATCCCAAGAAACAGGATTTACTTCGCCGCCAAGTTTTATGTCTGGCTGCTGCCCTTCTGGATACAAAGATCGAATGAAAATTTTGAAATTTTTAAGAACTACTGAACTAGAATTGGGAACCTTGATCCCTTCCTGCCATTCTCGATTATTAACCCACTTCTCGTATTTATCAATAATAATAGAAAGTTCTCTGAAAGTGCTATCTGCTTCATTATGATCTGATGTTCCTAACTTTATGATTTCAAAAATTCCTTCATACATCTTGCTGATAACTTTTTCATCAAAAGAAACATTGACAGATAATCTTCCGGATAATGTCCTGCTTTCAATCAGCTGAATGAGTCTATAGAAATTAATTCCTGATTTTCCTATTAAATACAACTTTATATCTCTAAAATCATTATCTTTTGTGTTTGTTATATTGTTAAGAAATTGAAATAACTCTTCATAGCTGTAATCATTTATGGATATTTTGTTAGTAGCAATGGTCTCAAATATCCCGTCGTTCGCAGTCATCTCTCTATACACATTGGGACCTACTATAAATATAAATTTAGCGGCGGAACTGTTAAATAAAAGTTTAAAGTTTTTAAGTGTTTTTAATAATAATTGTTTTTCTCCTCCGTTATCACTTACGCCATCGTCATAATAATCCAACTCATCGAATACAAATATGGCCCTAGTAATTTGATGTTCTCTTCTTTTAAGCCATAATAAGGCCTTCTTTATTATGCCTCTTTTTTTAGAAATTTTTTCTATCAACTTTAAAAATATGTTTTGTATTTTGTCTACTTTTAAAGATCCGTCATCATAATATACAGATTCCCTTCTGCTTAGCCCTCCAAAAAAAATTACAATTAAAATTGGCACAACAAGCCAGAACTGAGCAAAAATAGACAAGCTTAAAAACCACTCCTTTAACATTTGGTATTTAATATCAAAAAGAGGGATGCCCTTATTTCTTGAAAAGAAAAAAAGGATAACAGGGAAATATATAAAAAGAAAGGTAAATAAATTTTTTATTTCTCTCCCAAACCACAATTCAAATCCACTGTAAGCAACTTTAAATGATTCGGCTTCTTCTTTTCTTTTCTCTTTACTTATATTTTTATAAAAATCTAAAATATCCAATGTTAAAAAGGATATGCCAAAACTTTCTAAAAATTCTACAAACCAAGAAAGCCACCCAAAGAACGCCATCTTAAATTTGCTAACCCAGACATTACAGATTGAAGCTAGCATGAGACCAGAAAAATCAACGACTATTGCATTCAAATTATCATTATTAGCAAGATTGAGACTACAAGATCTTATTATAAATACTTTTTTTCTGTCTATTATTCTTTTTTTCAATAACTTGCCTATAACATAATACAAAGAAGATGTTTTTCCAGTTCCCCTGTTACCACCAATCAATAATGATCCTCCCTGGTCAGTTTCTAAAAAGCTCTCTATCTTATAATCTATTTCTTTTCTTTGAATATACACCGGATTTGATTTAGTCCAAGGACTATCCCAGATCATCCTCCAATTATCTTTTAAGACTAAATATGCTCCACTTTTATTTGACGGCGACTTTTCGGCTGAATCAATTTTGATCTTGTTTTTTTTAAACTTAAACAGATTCAAGAGCTTATTTATGATATTTTTTACCTTAGTATTGTCCATATTTCCTATTAAAAGATTGTACTAAATTATATGAAAATTAAGGTTACTTTGCAAGTAGACTAGAGATTTTGACATTGCCAATCTAAGTACTTCTTATGTGCTTGTTTGGCCGCCTCTTTATCAACCCCAAGATAGTATTTGCAAGTCGTATCTAATCTTTCATGACCCAGAATTTCTTTTACGTGAACAATTGGGCAACCATTGAAAACTAGATTAGTTGCCACTGTATGCCGCAGAATATGCGGCGTTAATTTTTTCTGTATCTTGGCTAGCTTTCTGTGCCGATCAAAGAAACGCCAAATGTCATTCCGGTCAAGCCTCGTTGGATTTGCCATTCTAGTTATAAAAATAGCCTCATGTGTATCTTTTCGCCTTTCAAGCCACTTAGATATCCAATCCAATGATCTTTGAGTAAAAAAGACGGTTCTTTCCTTATTTCCCTTGCCTATTATCTTTGCTTCTCTTTTCTCCCAATTTATATCTTTTCTATTAAGTGAAAGAACTTCACCAATCCGCATTCCTGTCCCAAGTAATACTTCGACCAATACCCTAAAACGGAATTCATTCCATCTCTTTATTTTAATCGTATCTATAAATGCCCCTACTTCTTCTTTGGTTAAAAATATCACTTCCCTTTTTACTCTTTTTGGCGGACGGATTTGTTTTGGATCTAAAACTTCAAGATTAAGAAAATTTTTACAATAGAGCATAAAACTCCGGACTGCATAGACACAGCCGTGGATGGTAGATTCACAATTTCCTCGATCCATCATTAACTTTTTCAGATGGACGAACTCTTGGACCTCATACTGTTCAACCGGCTTATCTCCTATATCACGGATAAAATACTGGAGATTTTTTCCAT
>CAZSYK010000039.1:0-10205 GCA_964610685.1 uncultured Eubacteriales bacterium | reverse complement strand
TTTTCTCTCAGAGCTTCATCAATTGTATACACTCTGCCTGAAAGTTTCTGGCACTCTGGACAGGAAGCGGCCCATGGGTGGAAATATGCATCCTTTAGATATTTACAAATAATTTAATTCAAGTTCTTTATAGAATGTCTATATGTGTAAACTGCAAACCCTACTTATGGTTAAAAAAGTATTTGTTAGTGTGGACGGGTGCAGAACAGGTCGTTTTTCAATTGCACTTTTAGTTCGGGAGAAGAGATTCGAATACCTGAACTCCTTCGCGAAAAACTCTCGAGTTGTTTACAGTTGACCTTACTTGCCAGCATCGAACGCTTGAGGGCGTACTCACGAAACACCAATGATCGATTTATAGCGCATTTACAATCTTTTGGAAGCTTATGGTTCAGTTTTTATACAGAATGCTGATTCAAAGGCATCTGAGAAAATAGTTCAGAATGGATTAAAATAAATAACTAAAAGAGAGTTTAAATGCGAGGGGTGGGATTCAAACACACGAAATCCTTCGATAACAGATCTTAAGTCCGTTGCTTAAGAGATTAATCTTGCCACAACTCACAAGAAGCTTTATAAATCATAGAATTAATCAAAAAAATTAATGCGAGAGGTGCGATTCGAACGCATGAACTCCTACAAGAATAGGCTCCGAACCTAGCGCCTTTGACCTGGCTGGGCAACTCTCGCATGTTGGTTTGTTTACAGTTAAATATAATATAGCCCTAATGTAATTCCTTAGGAGTACTGCCCCCTAAAGTTTACCGAGAAAAGATCATGATCCCGAGAAATTTCTTTATCAATATCAGAGACTAAGCTTTACGGATGTTGAGATGAATCGAATTAAAAAAGTTAATGGAATGGAGAATTCTTGGAAGGATAGTATTTAATGAAAGAAAAAGGCTACTTGGGAACTCTGATCTAAGAGAAAAACCCAGGCGGTTTTGAGATTGAGGCATTTCTGCTGCTGTCCCCCCTTTATTTTTTACGGTTGAATCTGATTCGGCCTTATCTCCTATCGATCCTTACCTTTGTTTCTATTAACTTATTCTTTCCTTCACAAATACCTTTAGCCAATCGGAATCTTTAAACTCCTATTGTGTCAAAAGAATCTTTGGAAAGAGTGAAAATTAGCGAATTACTGATATTGGGGCTTCTCTAATTTCAATGTATTGTAACCAATTAACCCTAACCATATTAATCCGCTGAAAACCGCTAACCACTCTAAAATTGGTAGACGTACTCCTAAACTAAAAGTGAACATGAATATAAGGTCTATTGCAATTGATATAAAAGCATAATACCAGATCCATCTCATATAGCTTATGTGGTTTTTAAGTGCGATATTTGTGACTGTAACAAAAATAAGAAGCAGTATAAAAAATATTGTTGCCCAAAAACGATGTATTACGCCATAATCTTCTGAAAATATACCTATCATAATAAGGGCAAGTGCCATTAATACCCCACAGCATTGCGATAGATAGATATGATTATTTTTTTTATGATCAGTAGTCTTCCATCTTACTAGGCCTATAGCAGATAATATAATGCTAATTCCTGTTAGAATGCATCCAAAATTAAAGTAAATATATCCAGTCGGATTTTTACTTGAACTTCCTAAATCGCTTATCCAATTATCAAACGGTGAATATGAGTCATTGTATAGTGTTGATGAAGTAATTATACTTATAAAGAAAATCAATATCGCCAAAAAGCTACCCAAACTAGTTAAAGGCATTTTTTTTGTATTCAAATGTCTCATTATATCACATTCTAAAACAGAACAAGTTCAATATAAGATCTTATATTGAGTTCAATTATGTTTTTGTCCATTTTTAAAGTGGATTCTGTCAAATTGCAGTTACTATTAGGATAGTCAATGTAAATGAATGAAATTATATAAACAGCTAAGTAATAAGGCTTGATTTGTTGTAAATATAGCATTTATAACAAGTCTGCTTATGCTTTATGAATTTTTACTTCACGAACTAATTAGAAGACCAAGATTAAGATGGGTGTGCTGTAAGATATAACTTTTGATGTTGAAGAGATTGTTTGAGGCTAAGGCATATTATATAGATATAAAAATAAAAGCATCTCAATAAGGATCTAAGATAGTCACAAAACATAATACATTTAAAAACTCCCTTTTTGTTTCCTCACACCTTAGTAATCTCCTGTTTAGCTTTCTCTTCTTTATCCAGAAGAGAAAGAATCTCTATCAATGTTTGCTTTGCAAAAGCTTTAGGTTCTCTTTTATAGATGTCTATATTTTTAATGAATGAGTTTTTTATCCAGCTAACAAATGATTCTCTGACAGTTTCAAAAGATAATAAAATATTGTTGGCAAGATCCGGAAGCAACCACATGTTTCTATAATTTAGTATAAAGTCTTTAACAATAAAGGTATTTCCTCTTAATTTTGCCTTACACAGTTGTTCAAAATTATTATTGAGAGCATTTGCACTCTCCAGCTTCAAGCCTAAGATTCTATGATTCTCGCTTACTTTTTCATATTTCAGATAATGCGCATTTATACTATCAAAAAATGTCTCTGTTTTCAACGGGAAGTTGTAATATAATATGCTCAAGGCTTCTGTCAGAGAAGTCCATACTATGTCGTCTTGCTCATATGAATAAGATGCTTGCTGCACTGGATAGAGTCTGTATATTAATTCGGTAAACAGGTTAAAGGTATTTTCCAGATAATTGCATCCGTACAATCTAATGTCGTTAGTGTTCGAGTCTATTCCTCTATTCTCTTCGAGGTATTCAAGGTTTTTGGCAAAAAAAGTACCAGTCGAAGAGCATGCTATATCGAAAATCAACTTTTTGAATAGGTTGTAATTAATTGGCTCTGTTGAAAAAATCTCCTCAATAACCCGACTGATTGCGAAACTCTCATTGATTCCATCATCAAATGCGTTCAGTATACCAAATGGAAAATAATAACCGTATTTAAAATCCTGGTAATCATCAGCTGTTTTATCAGAAAAGCTCTTCAGTTCATCATCAAGTAAATGTTTCATTATTGGTTTAAATACTGATTTGAATCTATCTAGGTCTTCTTTAGTAAATGTGTTATCTAGCAATGATACCTGTAGACAGTAATTTATCGCTGACATGAGCCTGAATCGGATGTAAGTTTTCTTTTCCTCGTCTTTCTCAGCATTCATTTTATTAACAAGTTCATTGATAAGTTCTTTACCTAAATTATTATCTCTATTTTTAAAAATATAATAATTCATTATAAGGATCGAAAAATTAGGAGCTAGACCTCCCTGAGAAGCCAAATAATAAATTGTATCATCAATTTCAGAAGCTTTGATTTTTTCTGGCTCTATAAAAACATTCATTAAATTTATGTAATGTGGTTTTGAGTTGCTAACCTCATTGAATATACTTAAAATACCTTTTTCTCCGATGCCAATGTTTTCATTTTCCAAAAGACGATACAGCAAATTTGTTAATGGTCCGGAGAGTGAAATAATTCGGTCTTTTCTGAGTACATGTTTAAATATTGCTCTATTAGTCAGTTTCTTTGCCGGGGTGGCTGTTTCGTTTTTGTAAAGTTTTCTTGCCCATCTAAACCATACGTTAAAATACTCTTTGAGGTATTTCATATTTGAATTACTTGCACAGCGGGCTGACAGCATAAGAAGATTATGCAACATGTCCACAGTTTTTGTGTATGCATTGCACTTAAATGGCAACTTCTTTTTCATCGGATTCCAAACAATTTCAGACATGAGCTCGTCGATTTGCACATTATTAAGCACTCGCTCTACGAAAGCAATCATTATATCTGCTTTTACATCATTAAAATTCAGCCTGTCAATATTAAGATTAAAATAATCATTTGGGTTAAGAACATCAAGAGCTTTATCGATTTCGAATATGTTTTCCACTGTATGATCATCGACTGAATCCTCTTTTATCTCCTTGAGGTTGTATTGTCTCAATATTTCCTTAAGTGGCATGTCATTTTTTGAATTAGTAGAATCGGCTTCCCTTTCATTCAATAATTCGCCTACAAATAATTTTAGATTAGAGGGTAAATATTCATTTTTCAGTCTTTCCCTCATTTGATCTGTCCTCTTCTCACAGTTTCCTGTTAAAACCATATATCCGCTGATGTAATGGCATGTGGCAAAAAAGTCTCTGAAATTTTGATGATGAAAACTAAGCATTTCATCTTCATAATTTAGAAGACCAACTGGGTTATTTATATATTTGACAATATCATCAAGTGGATCCTTTTCAATGTTGTAAGGGTTGAGAATGGGTTTGTTATCCTCATAAAAGGTATCTATTATTTTTTTTATGTGATCATCAGAAACCTTTATTGAGAACAAATCCCGAGAGACCAGTTCCCATGCAATCTGAGGAACCAGTTCACTTACAACTTTTAAACGTACTTTTTGTTTAAGTTTTTCTATTTCCAAATATTCTGTTTCAGGTTCGGAAAGTTGTTTATCTTTCCGTTTAGTCTGCATCTCAATTACTGGCCTAAATATATTATGAAATAATACTCTGTACTCTATGTAATTCCAAAATATATTCGATACATTAATACTGTTTGTTTCTCTAATTATTAACTTCGACTCAAGTTTAAGATTTTCAATATCCGCATTGAATTTCTCTAGTTCTTTCTCATCGTATTTATATCCTGTATATAGTGTCAATAGCATTGGATTTTTAAGTAAGTCCAATATTCTTATATAATTTAATTCATTTTTTATATCTGGCTTGGTGGAAGGATCTTGACGCTCCACATACTTTATTATTTTTTCCTTGGTCAGCCCCTGAGCCCTTATTTCTTTAAATCTATTCTGATATCTTTCATCCAGTTGGAGATTTGTTCTTGACGTAACAATAACCTGTACTCTTTTCTCAGTAAATTCGCTAAGAATATTAAGTATTTTTTTCCCAAAGTAATTGTTAGCATATGTTATCTCATTCAATCCGTCGATTAAAAAGATAAAGAATGGCTTATTATTATCCGTTTCATTGTATAGATGGGCCAATTTTTCCGCTTCTTCAAAAAATGAAAATGCCTTACAATCGACCTGTTCTGCTATATCATTCTTTAAATTACCTTCAGAATAATCCTTATGGATCTTAAACTTATAAGCTGAAATAAAAATGGGAATCGGGCAAAAATCTTTATATCCTTCACTTTTGTCAAAAGACGTTTCTATAAAAATTTTATTATAATTCCTGCAATATTCATAGATATAGTACATTATCGTAGTTTTACCAATACCGCCCTCGCCTGATACTAGGCAGCTGCATTCGGTTAGAGGTCCAGAATTTGCGTGTTCTGGATCTTCAATAAAATTAAAGCTTTCAAACTTGCCTAATCGGTGGTTATAAAATTGGAATTCAGATAACAAACTGTTGTCAATTGTATACTTATATGGAGGCAAAGAGGATTTCTCAACATATTTGTCGTTGATTGATTCAAAACAATAGTAAAAATGCTTAGATCTCGTCGTTTCGTAGTCATAGATCTCTTCAAATCCAAGTTCATTCAAAACACTGGCTACAAGGTTATATTGTTTTATAATGAGATCCCTGTCTATAATGCAATCCTCTCTCGTATGCGTTGCTTTGTTCCTAATACTTACAAAACTATGAGAACTATTATCCTTAAGCATTTTTAGAGTATTGTTAAAAGGCTTATTATGTTTTGCACCTAATTTCTCTATAAATTTAGAGTTACGAAGAAAGCCCAGTTTAAGGCCCAGTGTAAATTTGTCAAATTCTGGATTTTTATAGTTTCCTTTATTTTTACATTTCATTATTTCCTCAAAATCTTCTTGAGAAAAAGTGTGTATGTAAGTATTGAAAAAATATTTCAGAGCAGAATCAACAATACTTCCCAATGTAGTAATTGCATTGCAAAAGCTAGACATATCACCATTTTCTATTGATTCAAAAGCTGAATCTAAGTCGTCCCTGATTATTTTATTATACACAATTACAATCTCCTTAGGGTCCTCTTAAACTCACTAGCAAATCAGAGATTATTTCTTGTTTTTTCATTAATTATTAAGGTGAATAATGGTTCTTTCAAAAAAGTATATGTCAGTATGCCTAATTCTCTGTAAAATTACAAATTTTGAAAAGTTCTTGAACTGAAAATTCGATATCAATAGATCAATTTTTCTTACAGTATACAAAAACTTGACTTAGAATTTACAGCAAATTCGCGACACTACTAAGTATTCTATTTGTTGAATAAATTATAATCAAAATCATAAAAAACCTTAAATTTTATTGAAGAGGTTATTCAATCCTCCTTAGGAAGCATAAATGGAAATTGTCATCCGACTATTAAATGTTTTTGATTTTTGATTATATAGGAAAATACTTACAAAGAGAGGCAGAACGCTACTCCAAAAATCAGTGGCTGCTATAAATATTGTCCTTCTGAGTATATTTCTTCTTGTGAAATCTACTTATGTTATCAGAGAATTAGAAGAGGGAAAACTTGCGTAATTTTTAAAAATTAGTTCGGTACTAGCTCAAAAGGAGATTTAAAGTATTCCTATAAACTGATCCCAAAACTCAAAACTAAGTCTCCGAATTTTAAATTTCCAATAACCAATAGTATCTCCGGTTATGAAATTATCAATAAATTATTAATAATGTAGAAAGTGAAACTTGTTTTGGGATGAACTCTATGTAAGTATGAATCACAACAGTTTACTTATTTTGTTTTTGAACTTTAGTGTGGACAACTGTAAACTATGGGATAAACGAAAAGAAGAGTTACAAGCCTTATCCGAAGAAGAGATAAATAGAGGACTGAAACTCCTTATAGCTCCAGAGTTTCAGATCAATATGTTCATCACGTTCTTCTCATACTGATGCTAAGCAATAGGAGCATTGATAATAATCCGCTAACTCCAAAGACGGTAGTCAGACTTAATATTTTACCCGATAAACTGGCATCAATTGGATTTAAATGAAAAACATCTATTGTGCTGAGGATAGCAGTCAAAGGGAAAAAAAGAAATGTTATAACTGTGACTTTACTCTGAAACGCTAATCTTGAGTTTTCATCAAGTGACATGATTTGTGCGCTCACTTCTTTATTCAAATCATCCAGCGTCAGAAGTTGCTTCCACCTGTTGTATAACTCTGCTCCAATTGGCTCACCTGTAACCTGAGCAAAGCACGCATTGGCTGTAAATTCCACCAATTCAGAACGTAATTTTGATAAGTTGTCTCTTTTATATATATCCGATGTACCTAATCTGGTCTTCATGCCGACCATTTTCCAATGCTGATGCATGGCTAATATCCATTCATAAAGCCATTGTCCATTCAAATTGTCTATATAAGCTTTAATAAATT
This sequence comes from uncultured Eubacteriales bacterium, assembly GCA_964610685.1. GTDB lineage: Bacteria > Bacillota > Clostridia > Oscillospirales > Acutalibacteraceae > UMGS1491. The sequence continues at coordinate 2,837 of CAZSYK010000039.1, read as the reverse complement.
GGGGTTCATTCGACTTTTGTGTACTCATTGTAGCCAATACAGTGCAGTTTCTGGAAAAACCAAAAATAGTACCCGCATTTACTCGGAGGAGCATATTTTCCATTAAGGTTTTTTCGTTTGAACCATCGGTCAGCGGAATGGTTTCATCAAGGAAAGAACACATGGCAAATACATCATGGCCAATATCGATATTAATAAACTTTTCTCTGTTAAATTCCGTAAAGATTAAATAAGCAGGATCTTTTAAACTCAATCGCTTGGTATCAAAAAAAGCCTGTAAATCTTTTTCAAAATTACAGCTTATTCCCTTAAGTATGCTAGGTATATCTGATGATATGTTTATACCAGGTATATTTACCGCTAGAATCAAAAATGCTATTTCCGAAGGAAAGCAGACAATTTTTGAATCACTAATCTCGTAAGACAGTGATTTAAGTTCCACTTCATTTGAATTAATAATAACGTACTCTTTTATACCTTTGTTTTCGGTAATATTTACAATAAATTTATTATCAGTCTCATACCATGAAGCTCCGATCTTTTTTTCTCCATTGGTTACTCCATCAAGATTAAGCAACTTCTTAGCATAATCAAATAAATATAATTTCTCTGGATCTCCGTTATCGTAGGACATTTCTTCTACCGGATGCCAGGTAATACCCTTATCTGTCTGGCTAGTGTTGTTCTCATCAAAAAAGCACTTCCATGAGTCATATTCAAATATCTTATCGGCTTCCAAAATAACTGGATAGATTATCTTGATTTGAACGTTTGTAATGTCCTTCTCTGTAAAGCTTCTCGCTATAGATATGATTTTCTCAGTAGGAAGAAAGCTCAGACTGGAAGGTGCATCAACAATTGTATAATTCCATGAACTTCCGTCATACCAAGGATCATTGTTTGTAACCCACGTTTCATTTTGATATCCGTTTCTGACAATGGTTCTTGTACGCTTGAGTTCTGTTACATCTCCTAGAATCCTTCTTTCAAATTCGCATTCAGCCCGCTCAAGTTGAATAGCTAAAGCTTGCAAGTTATAATTTGAATCCGGCGGCACCGACATTATAACCCTATTGGGTTTTACAGAAAAGCCTGTAGGTTTCCATATAGCATTATCCCATTGTCCGTTACAGATCTGAGGAATTAATGTAAATATATAACCATCATTTCTTGCCCAATATTTAGTTAGAGATGACTCAGGTGGCCAATAGTATATTAGCGCTTTTACTCTTTCTATAGATTTTTCATGATTGAAAAGCTTAAAATCTTCAATAGACTGACAAAAGCTTTTATTCAAAAGTTCACTCTCATATATTGGCCTATCTTCTTTTAATAGCTCGTATTCTATATCGAATTTGTGAGCTCCGATCATCAGGTCAAATATACTTTTATCATCAATATTTTCGTAATCATCAATATCAATCCTCGACAAGTTTTTTGCGCACCAACTTAGCAAATCGAGTGCCCGATCTAAAATCCATTTGTTTTTATCATCTACTTTTATTTCATTGTCTTTAATTTTCTTCTCTGCGAGTCCATAAAAAGCATATATTGCAGTAGATGGTGTTAGAAGATATTCATTGTTTATTTTTAATTTTCCGGAGTCAACCAGAGACGCATATTGGACCGCCCACTCAGCACCTTCAGGAAATGTGTTATTAATTAAGTAATTTTTAACTAGCCAAACCGAACAGGAACAACCAAAATCAGGATCATTGTGAGTTACTATTGTAACATCCCTGTTATCCTCTTTTAGTTCATTTAGTCTGTTACTTTCATTAAAAATCATTTTTGATGTACAATTATTAGGACTATTGGGAAAGTGATGGTCAAATGAAAGTCCTTGATTAAGGCCTCCAACATCTAAGACTACTTCACTTTTATTCTCAGGTATTCTATAGCTTTGGCCCTGTGGAATAAATTTATAGGTTATATTCACTTCTATCCCTACTGATTCTATCTGGTAACTACTGTTCCGGCAGGAAAACATATATTGTCATTAAGAGTGCTTTCATATGCTCTTAGTTTTATTTGTATTTGGCCGATCAAACATAAGCAAGACATAAATTTTTACTTAACTATCAATGTTTGGTTATGAATCTGTTTTTGGTCTATCAATTGCCAGACATAATAAATTTGTATACATATATAGCTTAAAATGGTTTCCTTTTGTAATTATTCAGATTGACCTGTTAAAGCTACACAATATTCCTTTACTCTGAAGTCATTGTAACTTACATTAAGGATTTTGAATCTTAAATAAAAGAGTTTAGTTAAAGGCTATAGGCTTTAGAATCTGACCTAAATCAAAATAACAGAAACAGTAGTAAACTTCTTTCTACCGATCCATTTGTCGATGCTTAATTAATTGGCTATCAAATTCTATTATTTAAGAGGATTTAATAGGAATTTTAGTAATATCTCACGTTATATTTCAAATTATAGTTCTACACCAACTGTTTAGGAAGAACGTCAGATGACACCCTCTCATGTCATATAAAACGTGTGTAACCCTTCCGCTGAAGCATTGGCTGATAGCTGTAATTATAGAAAATTCACTAGCCTTGGAAGTTCAAAAACAGGCTTTGGAGTAATACTAAGGTCTATTTTGAATCGAGTACTTAGCACAATATCTAAAACTTCTTGTCATAACGTACAGCGCGTATACGTTGAGAAATTGAAATAAATTCTTCAGCTGGAATGAATCTATCAAGAGGAATGATTCTGTTTTAAAGGTTCAAATGACCAGTAAATTTACAGTTCTATTATATGTTCTCATCTTAGAGGCTGTCTTAAAATTAAATAACCTTTGTCTCTTGCTTCTTCTTTAATGTCAA
>CAZSYK010000038.1:0-10375 GCA_964610685.1 uncultured Eubacteriales bacterium | reverse complement strand
TTTCAAATTGTATGGTATTTTATAAAAATTCATTTTATGACAGATTTGCAAAAAGATTTTGAAATCCTTGCACTTCGCAGCCAGCTTTCTGTTTTTCAACAACACATAATAAATCATAAGATCACAAAACCTCGTGCTAACAATTGTTTTCGAATACTTTGGGTTTTGTTATCAAAATTTTTTCTAAACTGGAAATCTGTTCTTATTCTATTTAAGCCCGAAACTGTAATTGGTTGGCATAAACGTGCATTCAAGTTTTATTGGAAACTGAAATCTAAAGGTGGAAGGCCAAAAATATCACACATCACCATTGCGCTGATCAAACGAATTCACAAAGAAAATCCAACATTATCGCCGGAAAAAATATACGAACAACTTATTTTACTAAACATTACTGATGCTCCCGCTCCAAATACTATTGCTAAATATATATGCTATAAACATAAACCACCGACAGAAAATCAAAAACAATCTTGGAAATCTTTTCTTAGTAATCATGCTAAAAATATTTGGGCGATGGATTTTGCCGTGGTGCCAACGCTTACTTTCAAAGTATTATTATTAATCACAGTCGCCGTAAGATCGAACATTTTGCTGTTACTAATCATTCCTGCGCCGAATGGTTTAGACAACAACTCCGAAATTCAATGCCTTTTGAAAAACAACCTAAGTATATAATACACGACAATGATGCGGTGTTTAAAAATAATTTATTACAGAAGTTTTTATTGAATTTTCATATTAAATCTAAAAACATTACCCCTTATAGTCCTTGGCAAAATGGTATCTGTGAGCGATTAATCAGCACTGTTCGCTGTGAACTTTTTGATCATATCATTCCTCTAAATCAAAATCATTTAGAAAGTTTGATAAAGGAATATGTTTATTATTACAATAATGTTCGAACTCACCAAACACTCCATGGGAAAACACCGGTTTTTAAACTCATATCACCGCCTAAAACAAAAGTTAAAGATACAATTTTATCTACGAAGCCAATCTTAGGTGGTCTATATCATGAATACGAGAAAACTGCCTAAAAACATTATATTTTGATATGAATCTTACCTAGTTGTCAACGGACACTTAGGACTGTTTTCCACGCAATGAAAATCTGTTTTAAATTTTTTCACTCAAGCTTAATTGTAAAAACATGTTAAGCTTAATTGTAAAAACATGTTAAGCTTAATTGTAAAAACATGTTAAGCTTGAGTGTTTTCAGTTATTTTGAAATCAAAAATTGGAAAATTTTAGGTTTTTGAAGTACACACCGAGCTCTGAATCGTAATAATAACCACGATAACGCAGGGGATTAATGAGAACAATGTTGCTTGAATCCGTAATTTCAGCACCGCTTGCGTCAAGGACATGAAGCATTTTACCCCAGGAATCGTAAACATATTCGGCGAGGAGGTTGCCTGAAGCATCGGTGATTCCGGCGATGTCGCCTTGCGCGTTTTTGAGATAAAGATACTGCGTGCCATTGTAATTGAATCCTACAGTTGAGCCGTTTCCGTCAACTTGCCAGATTAGTACGTTATTGCCTGTTTTTTGTGCTAATATTTGAATACCCGAGGTGATGAATTGGGTTGTTGTGCCGTTAACGGTTTTACTCGTACGAATGCCTCCATCATCGTACTTGTAGCTTACATTATAGCTCTGATTTGAGGTTTTATCAAGTCGTCTGCCATGCGACCATTCAAACCGCATGCCGCCCCTGTAGACAAGCGGATTGCCTATGGCGTCGTAGATGATTTCGTGCGTAGTTTGACCATCATTGTAAGATGTTAGCTTATCTTTCCAGTTGGAGTCCGAATATCCGTAAACGATAGTGTTTTCGGGAGTTAAAGCAGATAAATCTGTATCCGTTGTGTAAGCATAGATTTTCTTTTCCTGAATGTTTCTGCCAAAATCGTATGAATATGTGATAGTTTTGTTTAGGTTGATGTTATTTTCACGAGTCAATTGATTAAGGGATGAACAGAGACGGTGAGCATCCACCGGTTACAAAGAACAAAAAGAAACACAAGGAAGAAGCCTTTGTTCCGCTGATACAAGGCGATGCGAAATCAGGAAAGAAAAAAGTCATAGAACCTAATCCACCGCCTAAAGATAAAAAATAAAGGGAATGATATTATGAATGACAAAAATCAGTCGAGCAATAAAGAAACCAATCCCAAGTTCAACTCGAAGCACATCAAACATGATCCTCAATCTGAAAGTGCCAAAGCAGTATTTGGTCTAAGAGAAGAAAATGAAAATGATTCTAGAACCTACAACGAATTAAAAAATAAATCTTAGATAATAAAATAAAAATTATATTTTTAGTGCACCCAGATTTTATAATTTGGGTGCTTTTTGACGCCCGGTGGGGGTATCAAAATCTCTACGAAATGGCTTGAAATCAACGGGTGTGGGGCAACGCGCGAAAAAATCCCGATTCAAAGGGGGTATTTAAAAATTATGAAATGAAGGTGTGAAGGTTGTGGCTAAAGACGGGACATTACGCGGCGGAAGGCGCATTAGAGCAGGAACTAAACCATTACCGCTTGCGGATAAAGTGGCATCAGGAAATAAAGCGTTAGTTTTAGAAGCAACCGAATTTGATAACCTTGCGGATTTGCAAGGTGAAGATATGCCAAAGCCTAATCAGTATTTAAATGCCAGGCAAAAAGATGGAAAACCTTTAGGCGCTGATAAAATTTATGCAGAGACATGGCTATGGCTCAAAGAGCGCCGATGTGAAAAGTTTGTAAACCCTCGACTGATTGAATCATATTCTCAGGCGTTCGCAAGGTACATTCAGTGCGAGGAAGCAATCAGTATTTATGGGTTCCTCGGAAAACACCCTACAACAGGCGGGGCAATTGCAAATCCATTTGTGCAGATGAGTCTTTCGTTTCAAAAACAAGCAAATCTGCTCTGGTACGAAATTTTCGATATAGTCAAACAAAACTGCAGCACCAATTATGTACAAACTCCGCAGGATAACGTAATGGAGCGACTTCTAACCAAAGGGAAAGGGACATGATGAGTTTTGATATCAGTTGGCCTCTTGCTCTATTATCAATAACAGGGACAGTTTTTAATATAAAGAAAAAAATCCTTTGTTTTTACTTATGGGGAATAGGCGAATTTTTCTGGATAGCTTTAGATTTAAGTAACGGTCAATATGGTCGAGTTTTTTTGGATGTTGTTCATCTCGGTATGGCTGTTTGGGGTATTTATTCTTGGGGTAAAGAAGTTGATTAACATCATCCCAAGAGTTAATATGAGATATAATCATGCAGTTTCAAAGAGAGGAATTAAATAAATTCATGGATCAAAAAACAGAGTTAGTTATTTTCAAAGCACAAGACGGCAACATAAAACTTGATGTGCAATTAGAAAACGAAACAGTGTGGCTTACTCAAGCTCAAATGTCCGATTTATTTGAAAGAGACAGAACAGTAATTACAAGACATATAAGAAATATTTTCAAGGAAGCTGAACTGGACGAAGAAAGCAATGTGCATTTTTTGCACTTTGCAAATTCAGATAAACCGGTAGCATTATACAGCCTTGATACAATAATATCAGTTGGATACCGAGTGAAATCAAAACGTGGCGTGGAGTTTCGCAAATGGGCCAACAATGTGCTGAAAGACTATATACTAAAAGGCTATGCCATAAACAATAACCGCATTAGTCAGCTTGGAGAAATTGTGCGGATTATGAAACGCACGAACAATCAGCTTGATAGCAAACAAATTTTAGATGTGATTGAAAGATATACAGTAGCACTTAACTTGCTTGACGATTATGACCATCAAAGAATTAAAAAGCCAAAAGGAAATACCGGAACTTATGTTTTGAGTTATGATGAGTGTAAAGACATTATTTCAAAAATGCGGTTCGGGCAAGAAAGCAGCCTGTTTGGTAATGAAAAAGATGATTCTTTTAAATCAAGCATCAGCGGGATTTATCAAACGTTTGGCAAGGAAGAGGTCTATCCGTCGCTTGAAGAAAAAGCAGCAAATCTTCTTTATTTTATAACCAAAAATCATTCGTTTTCAGATGGCAATAAGCGTATTGCCGCCACCCTTTTTCTTTATTTCCTCGATAAAAACGGCGTGCTTTTTGAAAACGGCGAAAAAATAATCGATGATTATACTTTGGTGGCTATCACGATAATGATAGCGGAATCAAAACCGTCAGAGAAAGACACAATGGTAAAACTGATAATGAATTTTCTCAATAAATCAGAATAAAAACAGGCTTAATATTTTCCAAGGCACTTCTGTAAAAAGAGGTGCTTTTTTATATACAAAATTTTCTAAAGAGGTGAAAAATTTGGAGATAGAAAAAATTAAAATCTAAAAGCTAAATCCCGCAAAATATAATCCAAGAAAAGATTTACAGCCCGGAGACCTTGAATACGAAAAATTAAAATGTAGTATCGAGGAATTCGGATACGTTGAGCCGATAATTTGGAATAAAAAAACAGGAAACGTTGTTGGAGGACATCAAAGATTAAAGCTACTTAGAGACGCGGGCTTTACGGAAGCCGATTGCGTAGTTTTGGAACTTGATGAAACAAAAGAAAAGGCTTTGAATATTGCGCTGAACAAAATAAACGGCGATTGGGGGCGATTGGGATAAAGATAAATTAGCGTTTTTGATTTCTGACCTGCAGGCATCTGATTTTGATGTATCCTTTACCGGATTTGACGATTATGAGCTTGCTGATTTATTTGCCGCAGTGGATACAGGCGAAGTTAAAGATGACGATTACGATGTAGCAAAAGCTCTTGAAAGGGCATCATTTGTAAATCCCGGAGACATATGGCTGCTTGGCAAACATAGGCAGCTTCTATATCACCATATTTCGCAGTCCATTCTAATTCTTGATCCAATTTTTTTTGATCCTGCGTTCCTGTTTCTGCTTTTTGACTTACACTTGTTGCTTCAGGTGAGCCCGAAGCATATGCGGTATCTGAAAACATAGTCGTTGAACCCACTCCCGTAAGCATTAATGCGGAAAGCGCTAAAGCTTTTGTTCTGTTAAAATCCATATTTCCTCCAGCCACCGCAGCCAGTTCTTCGTTACTTAGCAACGGAACAGTATTTTGGGGATTTTCAGTAATCAATTTCCGCATACTATCTTTAACTTCTTTTTCGGTAATACTTGGCTCAATTTTTTTACAAAGCTTGTGAAGTTCCTCGAAATTTTGTGATTCTCGGTATTTAGCCATGAGATCTGAATCTTCGGAAATTTTCTTTAACACATCCTGCGCTTTTATCATATTAAAACCTCACCTGTTTATTAATTACCTATTGTTTAATAACCTGTAGCCGTTTTAAAATTATTAATCATTTTAATAGTTGCTTCCTTCGTTGCTATAAGTCTTGGGTTCGCATCTTTGCCTACATTTTCATGATAAAATTTGCCATCTTTACCCCTCCACACGTTATAATCGACATCATCAAAGGCAATTGTACTCATTTCGCCGGTGATATGATCATATGAAGTGGGGATTTTTCCGTCAAGTTCCTTTTCCCAATCTAAATATCCATGTAGGTCTTGTTCTTTGTGCAGCGCTTCTCCCAATTTTTTTAATCCAGCCTCTTTATTACCTTTATTGTATAATTTAACAGCTTCATTATAAAGATTTTTAATATCATTTTTTTTAATGGTGTGTAGTATTTCTCTTAATTTTTTTAATCCAGCGTCTTTGTTACCTCCTTTATACAGTTTAACGGCTTCGTTATAAAGATTTTCAATCTCATTTTCGGCTACTGGTTTTTCGTTTATTTCTTCTTGCTTTTGGTAAGCATCTACTGTTGATGCAGATGAAATGGGTTGCCCGGCACTGACTTTCGTTTCCATAACCGGTCCTATACCTCCAACTAACACTAAAGCAGCAATCGCTGATGCTTTAAATTTATTAAAATCCATACTTCCTCCACCCACAGCAGCCAGTTCTTCGTCACTAATCGGTAAAGCAGTGTTTTTAGAGTTTTCAGTAATTAATTCTTGAAAACCTTCTTTAACTTCTTTTTCGGTAATATCCGGTTTGATTTCTTTGCAAAGCTTGTGAAGTTCTTCGAAATTTTGTGATTCTCGGTATTTAGCCATGAGCTTTGGGGTTTCGAAAATTTCTTTTAGTATTTCTTGTATTTTAGACATATAACCTCACTCTCCTGTTATAGAAATTTTACTTCGCAACATTAGAAAGTTTTTCTTATATTAAATAATCTTTATAATTACTTAAATATTTTTTAGTAGCCGCATATGCTTTATTATATCGAGATTCTGGATTGTTTTTAACGGCTTTTTCAACCTTGCCAGTTGCCCAAGTGATGTCGTAATCTGGATCATCAATTAGTTTAGTTATTACTCTACCTTCACCTTTGTTTTTACCTTCATACCTATAAGCATCATGTTGTTTCATATCTGTAACATGATTATGTGCGTATATATCTTGGATTGCATGAAGACCATAACCAAAGTGTTCGCGAGCATTGGCTTTGGAAGAATCATTTTTTGCTTTTTCAATTTGCTCGTCCATAAAAACATTTCTTGTGTCCTCAGACGAATTTACTTCTGCGTTTTCATTCATATTAAAATGCACTCCGCTTTGAGTTTTGAACCATCCAAATATCCCAAATAAGTCAAAATACCACACATCTGTCATCATGCAGGCATGAGCAATCTCAGCAGCTTGTTTTTCGCTATAGCCCTCACTTATTGCTGCTTCATATCCTAACTTGTAATGAGTGCCAAATCCCCAGTGTCCTGTGGGATCATTCAAGTTAATCGGATTATTATAGCAATAGGCGTAAATATTCAATCCACCTTCGAGGTTATTATCCGCATTGAGAAAGCGACCGGTTTCGGGGTCGTAATACCTTGCGTTGAGGTAGTAGAGGCCGAGTTCGGAGTCGTAGTAATAACCGCGATAAAGAAGAGGATTGATCTTAGCAATGTTGCATAGCTTTTGACATTGTTCGGTTCCCCAGCTATATACCCTTTGATACACAGGAATTATAAATTGCTTAGCACCTTCAAGAATAGTATTTAAATTTCCTTTTATTGCATCCATAGATTTTCAACTCCTATCAATTACTGGCAGACATTTATTTAATCAAAAACTTAAAAGCTTCGTATACCATAAAAGCCGGCCATACAATAGCTTTTAAAAAACCTAACAGTCCCATCCAAAATGTTGTGGAATTACTAATATAAAAAATAGCAGCCCCAAGAAACCCCAATCCGTATACAGCATCGTTTGAAGCAAACCGTTTGCGGTTAAAATTTTTGTTATAATTATTACAGCTGAATTTTTGTTCCAGCTTTTTTTCAATCTCTTGCTCTATTTTCTTTTCGATTTCTTCTTTTTCAATTGTACTCATATAAATCTCCTCGTTAATTTATAAATTAATTACATATTTAACTGGATATTAGATTGTATTTTATATTACATTATAATAATTTGACTTATATATGTAAAGATCAAAGTAGACTTCAATTTTAATGTTCTCAGGAAATAAAAATATAATTAAATACGATTAGGCACATGGCTTTTAATTTATTTTCATATTAATGATCATAATCAAAATTGCAGTTATTAGGGAGATGAAACATGAGTCAAATACCGTTTTTTGAAAATTCTATAAAAAATAAAGACAAAAGTCTTTCGGATGAAGGTGTCATAAAAGATTTGCAAAAAGATATCAATATTCTTGCTTTTAGCATTCAAAAACTTCCGGTTATGGTTAAAATGGGGATAAACATGATGGGCATAACAAGTTCTGTTTTTGCAATAAAAAGGAATTTAGACAACATTGCAAATAAAAATAAAATTGATGATAATGATGTAAAGGTTTTAAAAAATAATTTCAAAAATTCGAAGATTAAACTTGAAAACAGTAGGGGGCACGAAAAAGCATTAAAATCTTATCTTGGAAATAATTATTTAGAAGTGTTTAACGCGATTAATAATATGATTAATAAATAAAATGGAACACTAATTCTCAAACGGCTTAGATACTGGATCCGCAGCCATGTGCATAACTTTTTGACGATTACTCAAAGGGTGTGCACATCAAAATTTAACAATAGGGAAAAAGAGCAATTTTTCAAATTTTTGGTGATTTAAATTTTTCTGAAAATGTTAAAAAGACCGCAGTATTGCGGTCTTTAGCGTTGTATCAAAATTAGGGTTCTGATATGTGTAACCACGTTAATTTTAATACAATTTAATTTTGCTTCAAGGGGTGTGCACTTTTTAACGATTTGTCCTTAGCCTGCGATTTGACTGGGTTTATATAAAAACAATTTTATTTACTCTCCTTCTTAATTCTTTCGCTAAGCAAAGAATATCTTTTTCTGGAGTTGTTATTTTCGATTGCGAATTTAATGGCTTGTTTTTCGCTAATTAAAACAATTAATTTTTTAGCCCTTCTATTGCTTTCAACTTTTACTATTTTATCATTACTATAATACATGATGATAAATTAATTTTCAAAATAATGAATATGATACTATTTTGATTTTGGGCAAAGCAATTTGATATTTGTTAAAAATATGGTATAATTAGGTTACTGATAAATTAAAAAGGAGTACAAAATAAAACTTTATTTTCTAAGGTTTCAATTTGTGAAAATATTTTATAATTACAAAAAATAATATTAATAGATAGGAGTTATAGTGTGAAATTTGACAAAAAGGCTGCAGAAAAATTATCCAAAAAAGAGGAAAGTAAAATTTTATTAAAAAAAGGCATAGTTTTTGATTTTGTTGGTGGTATGATTTTAATATTTGGATTATTAGTGTTAGCCGGTGGCCTCGGGTTGAGTAGTTTGGTATTTATAATTCCCGGTGTAGCTTTAATTGCTGTTGGTTTTAAAAATTTGTTATTAAAGAATGAAAAAAGAAAAAACTTTTTAACTTCTGAATTATTAAAGCAAGCAATAAAAGAGGAAAAAAGGAAAGGAAATAAGCTAAGTAAAGAAGAAATTGAAAAGATAAAATTCGAATATGACCCGATATTTCGTGATAAAGTAATAACCGGCGTTCATAAAGATCAAGATAATAAATATTTTAAAAATGTCAAAAACGCTGCAATGAAAGTCAAATTTTCAGAAAATGCAAGACAAAATGAAATACAAAAATTAGCTAATGAAAGATGGAAATCGGTAGGCAATAAAAATTTAAAATATAATTTAACTGAAGGTAAAATTAGAATTAATCAAACAGAACATTTATTTAATGAAATAAAAGGTGCAGAAATAAATAAAACAGATTCATATAGAGTTGTTACTACAGGAACCGGAAAATCTAAAAAACATGTGTCATTGGGTAAAGCTGTGCTTGGTGGAGCGTTATTTGGCCCCGTTGGTGCAATTGTAGGTGGGGCAATGGGAAAAACCACAACAAACAGCAAATCAACTTCAAATTCAATACCTACATGTAATCATATTGGTGTAATAGCAGACATTAGTGGTTTTAAAAGTGAGATTGTTGTATTAAATCATACAGTGGATCACTCCAGTAGAGCTTATATGACATCTTTACAAAATGCAGAAGAAATTGTTGCAAAATTGCATTTTTTAGCAACTCAACCGGTACCTAAAACATTTAAAAAAGTAGAAGAAGAGACATCTGTTTTGAAATATGAAAAACAAATTGCAAATGCCCGAAAAGAATTAGAAAAAATTAAGGCAGATAAACCTACATATGATATTCCGGAGAAATATTTAAGATAAAGGATACTAATAAAATGATAGTTTATATAATGCTATAAAAACATTGTGAAAAAGTATTTATCAAAAAATAACTGCTATAAGGGTAAAACGCTATAAAAATGTACAATAAAATCCCACAGCACCTCAGTGCCGCGGGATTTGTGTTCGTGTAATCACGCTAATTTTAATACAATTTAATTTTGCCTTAAGGGGTGTTCAATTTTTCACGAAAGGCGGGGGGAGTGGCTTGAAACTGCGGTTTGTGCGATTGATGTTTTTAAAAAATTATCAAGGAACAAAAAATATGCTGTTATTCAGCATATACAGATACAATTGCACAATTAAAATTTGTCCGAACTTTGGGGTACAGTTCATTTTCACGAAAGGTAGGGGAATGGATAAATACGGGATTTATACGCGTAATATCTTTATGGAAATTATCTTTGAATTTGCAAAATTTATTGATTTCTATGAGTTTGCTAATTTTTCACCAACTGCCCACACAAAAAATTCTCTCAATTGCAGCAACTAACGCTGTTGTAATAACGTTTGCCAAAATTATGCTTACGTAAAAGTTTTTTTCGATTATCACAATCTTTTCTAAGCAAATAATAAACAATTGGCACTTCTACTATTAACGTTAAGA
>CAZSYK010000037.1:0-10409 GCA_964610685.1 uncultured Eubacteriales bacterium | reverse complement strand
AGAAAAATTCAAGAACTTAAATGAAGAACAAATAAGTTTTTTGAATGATTATAGAGTAGCTTACACCCCCGACAAAGTAAAACAATATTTAAATTTTCTCAAATCCTTATCAAAAAATGACCTGACTTTCTTGCAATCAATTTTCGAGCAAAGTAATACGACTACGCTCCAAACTGCAATTGATGTTTACCAAACTTTAAGCACTTTAAGTGCTGCGGAACTTGAGTGCGCCGCATCCTTATGTTATCAAAGCACTAAAAAATACTACTACTACAAGAAGGATTGTAAAATATATTTTGACAATCCCATGCATTTGATATGGCATTATTATCGTGAAGCTAATAGCGTGAAATCATATTATAGTTTTAATAACAAAACAAAATTTAATTTTAACACAGATAAAATAAAATATATGCAGCTCATGTATGCCGCAGCAGGCAGAACTAAGTAAAAAACAAAAGACCTCTTATAAGAGGTCTTTTGTTTTTTACATAACTTTCTTGGCACATTCGGGGATAGGATAATTGCCATAGCTAAAGTGTTTGCTTCTAAACTTTGAATACACGGAATATAAGAATATATCCAGTTCATGAAATCTGCGCGCTAACAGCCCTTTATAACAATTTTTACAAGAGTGATGATATAAAGAAAATTCTTTTATAAAATCATCCCTATTAACATGATTAAGATTTTTATCCCCCGTGCTCACTGAATCTATTTTCAAATAATCACTGCAGCAGTACCCCTCTGCCCCATTTGATATTCTAACAGGATACCAGTTACCGTTTTCTTTATTTGGGTTCATAACATCAACCCGAGTTTTATGGGGAAGTGCCTTTAATATTTTTGATGAGGTGGTTGGAGAGGATCTCACAAAAAGGCCATTATTCGAATTTACCGTTCCGTACCAGGAAGTTCCTTCCGCACCGGCTCTAAGCAAGATTTTACTCAAATTGCTACCATTAAACATCCAAGCATAACCAACGTTATATGAAAAACTTACTAAAGCATCAAATTGTTGCTGGTTAAATTTTATTTTATTATCTATCAAAAATTTATTAACATGTTTGGTATAACCTCCTTGGTTTAAAGTTTTTGAAAAAAGAGCAACTCCTTCTGTTTTGCTTAAATTATTATAAAATGTTTCATAGGGATATATTCTTTTTCCGTAACCTATAGTAAGAAAACCTACAGGATCCTTATAAACGCTTGAACTAAAACCTTCACATGAAGCAATAAAGTTCGCTCCTTCAGGACTGATTCTTTTTTCTACCAACGAAGATTCCGATTTATTAAATCCATTTATAACAAATATTTCAGTATAAGCTTCAGAACAAGTTTTCCATGATTCCTTTATTTTTGCGTAAACTTTTATGCTGTAAGAACCCGCGTGAGGCAGCTTTGCGTCTTGAGTCCATAAGTAAAGATTTTTATGGTTTGATTTATTGTTACAGTAAATATCGCGACTGTAATTTTCTCCTCTTATCTCAAAACGCACCGATTCTACATTTTTGTTAGTAATCGCTTTAATATCAAAAGGAGCGTCTATGCTTATCATATTTGATGAAGTGAAAGCAATTCTCACAGGTTCATATTCTCCTACTATCACGCGACATTTAGAAATTTCTTTACTATCTGTGTCTGTCGCCGTAATATATGCTTCCCCCTGCGCCACACCATGAACTATTCCTAATGAATCAACAGTAACCACCGAAACATTGCTTGAAGACCAGTCAATATTTTTGCACGCTTTTGAAGAAGGCGCGAGCAAAACATCTTTACCTTCAGGCAAAAAATATGTACTGTTCGGGAAAATGTTCTGCGCGTTTACAATGCACGTAAGGCCAAATGCAAATATCGTTATAACCGTAAAAATCAAAAGGTTCTTTGCAACTTTATTTTTGAAATAAGAGTATGACATATTTTTATCTTTCCTCCTTTTTATCGACACGCTTGCAACATTTTTTTACAATCTCAATATTTTCAGACACTGTAACTTTTAAAAATATTCAGCTAAATAATCTAATTTGTTTTTCTGCAAACGCCAGCTTCACGCATAAACAAAACAAATCTATCGCTTCCTCAAGTTCATTGGCACAAGGATATGTAGGAGCCAATCGAATGTTGGAATCTTCAGGGTCTTTCCCAAACGGAAAAGTAGCTCCCGCTTCCGTAAGAATAACTCCTGCGTTTTTGCAAAGCTCAACCACTCTTTTTGCACATCCAGATACTGTATCCACACTTATAAAATATCCCCCTTTGGGTTCATTCCAAAACAGTATGGGGTTATTTTCAAATTCGTTTTTAAGACGATTTATTATCATATCGAACTTTGGTTTTAAAATTTCACGATGTTTTTTCATATGATTGTAAAGAGTAGACTTATCTTTCAAAAATCTAAGATGTCTTAGCTGATTTATTTTATCAAATCCCACGGTCTGAACACTGTACATTTTTTTAAAATCCGAAAGATTTTTTCCTCTGCAAGCCATGAACGCTACTCCCGCCCCGGGGAAAGTTATTTTAGAGGTTGAGTAAAATATTAAAGGCAACTCTTCGGCATCATATTTACAGCATTCATTCATTATATTTAAAAGCGAAGCTTCAGTTTCGGTCAGATCATGAACAAAATAAGCATTATCCCAAAAAATTCGAAAATCAGGTGCCGCGGGTTTAAGACTTGCAAATCTTTTCACTACATCGTCTGAATAGGTTACACCTTGAGGATTAGAGTATTTAGGCACGCACCATATCCCCTTTACTGCCGGATCGTTCTTAACGGCATTTTCCACAAAATCCATGTCAGGACCTTCAGGGGTCATTGGAACTGTCACAAGTTCCATTTTGAAGTACTGCGTTATAGCAAAATGGCGATCGTATCCCGGAGAGGGGCATAAAAATTTGATTTTACCCTGCTTACTCCATGGTTCATTACCGCCCGCGCCATGCGTCATAAAAAACGAAATTGCACCGAACATCATACCGAGGCTTGAATTGCCGCCGACTATGAAATCATTCTTATTTAATCCTGTAAGTTCGGCAATAAACTCCTTCAACTCGGGTATTCCATCGCAAACACCATAATTACGGACATCTAAACCACTTTTGGTTTTAAAATCCGATCCGCTGTTTAATACATCAAGCATACCAAGTGACAAATCAAGCTGCTCGGGTGAAGGTTTACCGCGAGACATATCTAGCTTTAAGTTTTTGTTTTTAAAATTTTTATATTCTTTTGAAAGCTCGTCATATTCTTTCAAAAGTTGATTTTTATCCATATCTAAAAAATTTTTCACTAAATAAGACCACCTTTAGTATAATAATCTAAAAACAATGCCTTTACGCGATTCACACACAATAAATATTCATCATACTATAATTTTATAATTAGAAGGAGATTTATTATGATTTCAGGAAAAAAATTCGGAATAATAGGCGGAGATCTTCGCCAATTTTATATGGCAAAAAGCATTTTGGCCGATAAAAATAATGTTCTTATATGCGGATTCGAAAAAATAGATGAACCTGATGAGAAAATTATAAATTCAAGCATCGAAAGCGTAATAAATTCATGTGAATATATAATTCTTCCTCTCCCTATCACGAGAAACGGCGCAACTATAAATGCACCGTTTTCGGATAAACAAACGGATTTAAATGAAAATTTGTATGAGTCACTTAAAAACAAAAAAGTATTCGGTGGGATTATATCATCTATCAAAAAAGAGGTCAAAAGTTCAATTAAATATTTAAAAGACTATTACAGAGAAGATCTTATAATTTTAAACGCTGTTCCCACTGCCGAGGGAGCTGTGAAAGTAGCTTTGGGCGAATATAAAAAAACCATAAGCAAAAGCAAATGTCTTGTTGTAGGGTACGGAAGAATCGGCAAAGTGCTTGCGGAGCTTTTAAAAAACATGGGTGCGGAAGTAACTGTCAGCGCGCGAAAAAGCGAAGATATGGCATGGATAGATGCCCAGGGATACAAAAGCATAAATTTAAGCAACAATAAAAATATTCTGGATTTTGATATAATTTTCAACACTGTTCCCGCTCAAATTTTCAATAATAATCAGCTTCTTCTGTGCCGTAAAGAAACTATCATTATAGATTTAGCATCCGAACCGGGCGGAATAGATAAAGAATCGGCAAAAAAGCTCGGTATAAAATTTGTTCACGCACTCGGACTTCCGGGGAAGTTTTTCCCGCAAACATCGGGTGAAATAATTAAAAAAACCATATATAAGATTATCGAGGAGGAAGAATTATGAGTAAAATCACAATTGGTTTTGCGATGTGCGGCTCATTTTGCACCCTTGAAAAAGCCATTAATCAAATGGAAAAACTCGTCGCACTCGGATACGATATTTTACCGATAATGTCATTTAATGTTTCAAGCTTAGATACTAAATTCGGTAAAGCATCAGATTTTAAAAACAGAATCAAAAACATATGTGGAAAATCAATAATAAGCACGATAGTTGAAGCGGAACCGATTGGACCGCAAAAAATAGCAGATATAATTGTAGTAGCTCCATGCACAGGCAATACGCTTGCAAAACTTTGTTACGGGATAACCGATACCCCTGTGTTAATGGCGTTAAAATCCCACCTTCGCATTCAGCGGCCTGTCGTGATAGCACTTGCGACAAACGACGCCCTGGGAGCATCGGCAAAAAACATAGGTAAAGCAATAAACACAAAAAATCTATATTTTGTACCCATGAGTCAAGATGACCCCGAAAACAAACCCACCTCGCTTGTTGCTTATTTCGATTTAATACCGGAATCCATTGAATCGGCTTTGCAGAATCATCAAATTCAACCTGTATTCCCGTAAAAATTTTAATCCGATAATTTGGTTATTTATGCTATTTATTACCTGAAAGATTATGCTATAATCAATTTTGATTATGATAAAGCTTAGGAGTTTAAAAAATGCAGAGAACAGATAAAACGAATTATTATCTCGATATTGCCGAAACAGTTTTAAAAAGAGGTTCTTGTATAAGAAGAAATTTCGGCGCCGTGATAGTCAATAACGACCAAATAATTTCCTCAGGCTACACAGGCGCGCCAAGAGGTCGAAAAAACTGTATGGATATAAATTGCTGCATCCGAGAAAAATTTGATATTCCGCGTGGGGAAAGATATGAAATGTGTAGATCTGTCCATGCGGAAGCAAACGCGATTATTCACGCGTCGCGGGAAAAAATGCTGGATGCGACCTTATACCTTGTCGGAAAAGAAATGGACAACCAAAGCTATGTCAAAAACGCGTCTCCTTGTTCAATGTGTAAGCGTTTGATAATAAACGCAGGAATCACACAGATAGTGATAAGAGAAGATAAAAATAATTTTCAAATAACACCGGTAGATTACTGGGTAGGCCACGACGAATCTTTGGAAAATATCATGGGATATTAAATTTTACATAATAAACACTAAAGAAAGGCAGGAATGGGCATCTCAGTAAATAAGATATTTGCCCGGACAATTTGCAACTCAATAAAGATTATAGGATCGGCCTCAGAGCAATAAAAACCTCAATAGCTGTAGCGGTATGTGCGCTTATATCTCTGTTTTTTAATCACGAAGATATTTTCACCGCATGTATAGCCGCCGTTATGTGCATGGAGCAAACCTGCGAACAAACCATAGAAACAGGTATCAACAGGTTTATCGGGACGATGATAGGCGGCGTTGTGGGCTACGTCGCACTCGAATTAACTTGCATGCTTCCTTATTACGAATGGATAAGGGTAATAATTTTACCAATTTGTATTTTGATGGTAGTATATACTTGTAACGTAATAAACAAAAAACCTGCAGTATCAATTGGGTGCGTAGTGGTAATAGTTATACTTTCACGCTCGGGTGAAAGTACAAGCAGTACTCTAACATATGTTCTTCAAAGAGTCAGCGATACACTCCTGGGTGTATTGGTAGCAACTATAATTAACAAATTCACCTTTAATCAAAAGCGAAAAACAATTTAAATAAATTTTCGAAATTATAAATATAGGCGAAGAAAAGAGGCATAAAAATGAAAAAGCGATATGTTTTTTGCATAATTGGGATAGTAACAGTAATGATTTTATCTCTGGTTATTTATGCCGCTAAAATTATAAACAACAATGAAAGTGATTTCGGTCTTTTCATCTTAAACAAAATTTACGGAATCAATTTAAATCAGATAAATGAAAGCGAACAGAATAAGATGAACAATTACCTATCACAAAATTCCGAAAATTCAAAAAACTTAAATTCCCCTAAAAATTCCATATGCACAACCACCGGATACGAAGGCCTTTCAAACTCGTCCGAACGCTTATGCTATAATTTAATAAAATCACAGTGTAATAAAATCTCGGATGAAATTTATAAATCAAATCTTTACACAATAAACACTGTAAAAGTTTCGGGTAGCGAATTAAGCACCACACAGATTAAAAAAATTTTATATGCCATTCAAAATGACAATCCGGATATATTCTGGATTTCCAACACGTTTGAATATTATTATTCGAGAAATAGCACATTTATAAAATTATATTCAGCTTTTTCAAAACAAGAGCAGCAAAAAGCCGTAGAAAAGTTAAATAATAAAGTTTCGGAAATAATATCGTGCATACCCAAAAATTCTGATGAGTATGAAACAGAACTCTTTTTGCATGATTATATTATAAAAAATTGCACATATGAGAAAGATTCAAGTAACTTGCAAAGCAAGCCTAAAGTTTTTAATTCTTATGGATGTTTAGTGGAAGGTAATGCCGTGTGCGAAGGATTTTCGAAATCCATGCAACTTTTAATGAACTGCGTCGGGATTAAATGCCAATTGATTATGGGTGCTCGGGAATCAGAACCTCATATGTGGAATGTAGCGAATATAAACGGAGATTGGTATCATGTCGATGTTACTTGGGACGGAGCGGGAAGCTTCAGAAAATATGACTATTTCAACGTAACAGACGAAGTAATAAAAAAAGACCACAAGATATACGACGAACTGAGTAAAATAAAACAAGCCCCCGAGCAAGAAACTTATAATTTCAAATTACCGATCTGTACTTCGACAAAAGAAAATTATTATGAGAAAAACTCAATTAGAATAAGCAATTTAAATAGCGCGGATTCCAATAAATTAATGATAAATAAACTTATCGCATCGGCTTCCTCCAAAAAATCGTATGTATATATTAAGGTAGACAAAAATTCTAATTTTGAAACAATTAAAAACCAGTTGTTCGTGGAAAAACCTTATAAATTTTTCAGTTATATAACTGCTGCCAATAAATACATTTCAAACGGCAATAAAATCAGTAACCAACAAGTAAATTATGTAGTGAACAAAAATCAAAACGTTCTGATTATACAATTAAATTATGTATAACCAGAGAATTCTCAAATGACAAAATAAATCAACTGAGATTTTCCTACCGTTAAAATCCTAGAAGGTCAACACCTGAGATAAAATACAAAAACCTTGACTTGCGTTTTATAATATTGTACCATTTACACATAAATATGTAAATGGGAGTTGATCAGCATGGCTCTTAAAGTTATAAACGCCGATATAACCACGGCGGTTTCGAAATTAGCTTTACCTGATATTATTTTAAAAAAAGCTAAGGAATATGAAAAAGAATTTGATAGTGCTATAATCACATACAAGTACATCCCTAACAAAACAATCGGAGAAAATAAAGAAGCTAAAGGGAAGCGCTATCGCGCTTTAGCAAATAAACTGGAAGATATATTACCTAAAATTTTCAGATGTTTTTATTCTTATTCCGAAGGGACAAGAGGTTATTCGGAATTAAAAAAAATCGTGGAGGATGTTCGTAAAAAATTACGTTCTGCATCTGTGAAAGAAATAGTGCCTGATTATGCCAATCCGGCTTATGAGGATAAATTCAAGAATAAACCTACAAAAAACCCAGATAGAGTTGTTTCGCAGGGAGATATAGATGCTTGTAAAGCACAAAAAAAATTATTCGACGCCGCAATAAAGAAATACGGTTCGTCATCACTTTTGAACATGCGAGTAATGAAAAAATCTGATAATCCGTTTAATGATTTAAAGGAAAAAATAAAAATTCCTGTAGGCTGCATATATGCTGCATACCGATATTACAGCGGAACCGTGGGATTTGAAAAACTGGAAAAAATCGAAGAAAGCGTGCGCAAAACCCTAGCCAGAATAGAAAACAGGAAAGGTCAAGGTGAGTTGTTTTCGGAAGATACAGCTGATTTTCTGTTACTCGTAAGCAGTGAAAAAAGTCCTGCGGAAGCAGAAGGTAAAATACCTGCAATATATTTTATTAATAAAAGCGTAGACGAAACCAAACCCTCCCCTCCACCATCTTATTATAAGGAAAGTTACGAATCTTTTTCTTCTGATGCTTTTAAAAAATATAATGAAGCACATAATTATGCGAAAGAAGAAAAAGGAAGGGCTAAAGTTGAATCAAACAAATTCCTGAACGCCAAAGACAACCGAATGTTCTATGAAAAAGCCGAAAAAGCACATAAGCTTTTAAAAGAGTTTAAATCAATTGAAACAGAAATTAAAAAACTTATAGAAGAAAATCCGAAACATGCAGTTATTTTAAAAAATTCGCTAAAAAAACTTCAAAACTCTAAACTCCCTATATCTATAAATATTTATGAGCAAAAAATTAAAGATATCATTTACGCAGGTAAATTTGGCGGAGATCCGGGGACAAAGTTTGAATTAATGGATCATAATTTGGATTCTTGTGCAGCCTCGATTAAAGAATTTATTTCTACATTTTCAAATCCTAAATCTTCATTAAAATCATACCTTAGCGCTACAGATGAATTATCTGAACATTTAAGCTATCTTGAAAAAGTCAGAGAATACCAAAAAATAGGCAATAATAAATCCAGTAATGAAACAATGAAAGGTTATATGGAACAACTTAATAAGATTTCTTTAAAAATGGCCAAAGAGATGCAAAAATGGGATAAAAAATATGACGAGTTCACTGAAATACTTGCAAAGTTTAAACAGGAACATAGTTTTACCACAAAAGCATTGCAGGTAATGAAAATCGTTGGATTGGTAGCAGCATTGGCGGCAGGAGCTGCTCAGATAACCGCTTCTGTTAACAGCAGCGGTATCACAGTTCAAACTTCTAAAAAAAGCACCTCTTCTTGACTGCAACGGCTAGCTAAACTTGCCAGAATATGATATAATATAGTTGTGAGTAGACTAAGTAATCGCGTACCGCGCTTTATAGCAAGGTATGAGGAAAGTCCGAGCTCCACAGAGCAGGTTAACGGTTAACAACCGCCGAGGGTAACCTCAGGGAAAGTGCAACAGAAAGATACCGCCCAAAAATATTTTTGGGTAAGGATGGAAAGGCGAGGTAAGAGCTCACCAGCGCATGGGAGACTATGCGGCTATGCAAACCCTAACCGGAGCAACACCGTTTGGTATGGAATACGCGCCTGCTCGGCGCATCCTGAAGGTGGCAATGAACCAGTGCGGCAACGCTTGGTCCAGATAGATGATTACTCACGACAGAATTCGGCTTATCGGTCTACTCTCTTAAAAAACAAATTTTAAAAATATATCTATTGTTAAAAATAGGTATATTTTTTAACTAAAATTTAATTTTTGACATTCTTGACAAATTTAATGGCTTTGTGTAGAATTAATTATGTAAAATAACAAAGGAGGTCTTGGACATGAAAATGAATGAAAACGATCTGGGTAAAGTAGCAGGCGGAACCGCAGTAGAAACCAAAGAAGGAAAATGGATTTTAACACCTCCCGATGCGCCGACTTTTGACACAAAAGAGGCAGCTGAAGAAGCAGAAAAAAATTTCATGAAAGATCGTCCTCAGCATGGTGGACATGGACATGGCAAACACCCCGGTAAACCCGGTGGTTTTATGCCTCCGATGAGACGCATGGGTCCTCCTCAAATGGATGATGAAAACGAAGCTCCCGGATTCGGACCCGAAGGTTCGGAACAGAAATAACAAGCACCAAAAAGAAAAGCCGCTGAATTTTATTCAGCGGCTTTTTTACGAACAATTTAACCTAAATCAAACTGCTCGGGATTTAAAGAGTATACCATCCAAATGGTCAAATTCGTGGCAAAAAGCGCGAGCTTTCAATGCTCGTCCCACATATTGAACTTCCTCGCCGTTTCTGTTTTGCCCTTTAATCGTAACGAACATCGGCCTGGTAACGGTAGCGAATTGACCCGGGCAAGACATGCAGCCTTCTTCCCCGCTCTGTTCGCCGCTTGTCTCGACGATTACAGGATTCACGAGCTCTATATCTACGTCACCCGCGTTGACAACGAAAACACGCTTTAAAACTCCTACCTGAGGCGCGGCAAGTCCCACTCCTCGCCCGGATTTCATTG
>CAZSYK010000036.1:0-10521 GCA_964610685.1 uncultured Eubacteriales bacterium | reverse complement strand
CATTTTGATGATTTTAAAAGAATATTAGATTTAAAATAAGATTTTAATTGAGCGGCGAACCATTGACGCAGTTAGAACTTATTTTGTGAATCAAGATTTCTCATTAAGTTTGCCATAAGCGCCATTCCATTTTTCTGATAATTCAAGAAATTTTTTATAACCATTCTTCCTGATGAATTCAATCACTTCCTTATATTTTTTATACTTATACCCTTTATGAGAAAACCAATCACCGATTATTTTACATAAGTCTAACTTAGAACAATCCGCACATGTTTCAAGCTTTTTGTCCCTAAAACAGCACAATTTCATTTTACACTTAGCTTTATTAATATCCCTTTCTCCAGTATCAAAACCAAGTTTGCAACCTTTACAGAAACCAGAAATAAAAACCTTACATGTTTTACAATATGCCCCACAACAACCTATATACCTTTTTGAATTCATACCCAATTATACAATCAAATCTAATTGTCACGACATGAGCGGCGAACGATTGACGCAGTTAGAACCTATTTTATGACAAATGATTTACCATTGTCAGTGTCAATTTAAGTATAAAATTAATCACAAATACTAATAATTAGTGCTATGAAATTGCTATATATAGCTTAAAAACTACTAAGATTGTACTAATATTGTGTTCAATATAATTAATACGAAAAGATGGGAACTTTTACGATTGACTTAAAAATATCATAGGCATTTTTATTTGTAAGCCAAAAAACTTTACCACCCCCCTGGTCTGAAATTCTGTTTTTTGATTTATTAAGTTGTATCGTAGACATTTGACTAAAAACAGATTTTTAATCAAAACTATTGTCGTGACTTGTCTGGTACTTTAATCAACCCACTCCGGTTTTATTTTCCAATCTTTATTTGGAAACATATCCAACTTAGATGCTACCAATGTACCCTTCGGATTAAACATAGTCACCGCCAGTCGTTGTGTTCTGTGCCAAGAAGGACGCTTTGTCCCTGCTGGTATCTGTAGAATAATTCTGGTAATAAAAGCTTTTGATATCTCTTGGATACGAGGTAACTTCTCCCAAACTTCAATATATTCTTGATAATGCCATTCAGAATATTCACCGTGAGCTAATTGTCCTCTAATAGAGTTGAGGCTTTTGTTCCCAGAAAAATACTCACCAATAACAGAATTTTTTTCACCAAACACTGCACTAAACGCTCTTTTCATGTTTGATGTTATTGATCCCATACAATCAAAATATGAATCATTTATCAATTTTCTTAAATCAGTCGTGTAGTAATTTTTATAATATTCATCAAAAATCTGTTTTATACGAGTATCTCGTGCCGTATTATTTTCCTGATATAGATTATAAAACGCACTTTGGGGAAGTTCACCGTTTGCCAACTTAACCGCAAGTCCTTCTATTGCAATATGAAAACATAAAAATGCATTTAATTTATTATCAGTAAGTTGACCTAACTTATACCAACTTATTGCCGTGTCGATTGTAATATTATTCAACTCCTGTGTCTTTTTTAATACTTTTCTAAGTACGGTTAAATCTTTGAGTGTTGGTAACGCCGCCCCTTTCTGATGGTCATGTATTAAATATTTAACTTGCCATTTTACTGTGTTGTCAAAAGTGAAGGCTATTCCATCCATTGCGTGTTGAATTGAATCTAAACCATTTTTTATAGTTTCTACAGTGATGTCTTTCAAAAATAATGTGCCGTCGTATAGGTAATCATTAATAAATTCATGTTTGTTTTCGTTTTTAACTCGGTGAAGATGAATATCTCCCGGCAATCGAGTATATTCTTTAGGTAATTCAATTGACATCTTGGCCACAAATTCTATTACCCAGTGGTTTGTACAGTAGACATAAAAAAGGATTCCTTGGATTCGTTCTTCTTCAACCTCATCCAATGCTTTCTTTTTTAATTCGTCAGAGTCACCAGAATAAATCAATGGCATCCACTCGCCTAATTTGTTATATCGACCAGGTAATCCAATTTCATATAGTGGTTTATCTCCAACTTTCCATTGTTTCTTTAATGCTCCCAAATCACCTACCATAAAACTGACTGATCCATTATGTTCAAACATTATATTGATTGCTTCAGTTCCATGATTGGTTCGACAAAATTTCGCGTGAGTTCCATTTGAGAAATGTACTCGAAACCCATTTAACTTTCCTCTTTCAGTCAAGAGTTCAAGTACTTCAAAGTTGGGAAGCTTAAAGTAAGGATAGTCGTTTTTGAAACTTTTCAAAGTATCTTCGTATTTGTCAAAAAATTTTTTAATAAAATCAACTTGGTCTTGGGTTACTTCAGTTTGTCCATCGGTAAACAAATTATTCAAATAAGTTCCGAAATCAATTTTTACTAATTTTCCAGCCTCTTTCAGATAGTTAGAAGTCGCCGCCGACCAAAAAACATCAACATTATAACCATAACCACCTTCAATAAGAGACAGGTTCGTCACCAAACTCCAAAAAATTTTAGAATTTTCAATAGTACTCCTACTAATTTGTCCACCAGTTACTTGGCTTTTGAAAACAAAAAGTGGGTCTATATCATATTGTTCAATACCATTAACCCGCAATAAAGTAAAAATATATTGAAGACCTTGTTTACTTGGCTTTGGAAATAATTCGTCAATAAAATTGTCAGTGCTCATAGTTTACGCATCTATTTTATTGTCTTGATGCATAAGACACTATTCTCCCCACACCTCCGTTGTTATTTTCTTGATCTTTTTTTGAAATATGGCAATTTCATTTTCATATTCAACTATTTCTTTAATAATTTTTTTTTGGGAATCTAAATTTGGAATATCAATTCTCATACTTAAAAATTTTTGTTCATCTAAATATTTTCTGTTAGTCACACCAGAACTAGCTCCTTTACATATTGAATAAAATTCCTTAGAGGACAAAAGATAAGAAAGGTATTTTTCATCGACAACTTTTTTATCTATATCAAACGCCCAAAAATTACCGGTGATTATTGCCTTATCAAGAGAATCAGGTACAATCCCGAATGCTCCATTTCTTGCATCAATTTTAGAGAGTAACAACTGTCCACTTTTAATTAAAAACTGACGCTTGGTTATAATTTTTTTTCCATCCAATTCATCTCTTACCTCAATACCTTTTCCATATAATCTTATTGTTGCTCTTTTGTAGGTAATTCCATCAATAATATTTATTGGGGTCTTATTCCTTATTAACACTCGACTTAAAGGAATAGAATTAACACCGGCTAGTTTGTCGGTAACATATCGTTCTTGAATCAACAGATATTTATTTTTTTTAATTTTGTCTACGGGTATCAAGTCTACAGATAATTTTTTACTAAATTCATCAGGAATTATTCCTTTAACTAGATCATTTTTATATTTAAGTAATATATTAGTTGCTTCAGGTATGTCGTTTTTATCAATTGGCTCTCTTGTGTTACCGAGACTAAAACCATCATTTTTTAGTTCAACAAAAAGTATATTTTTGGTTAACCTTGCTAACTTTTTATCTATAAATAAAATCTTCGTTTCAGCATCAGAATACGGGTTGAATATTCCCTCTGGTAAAGTTACCACTGCCCAAAGTAGATCATTTTCAATTAATATTTTTCGGAGACTTTCGTAGGCACTCATATCTTGAAAGGCAACCCCAATTGGCACAATTATACCGGCTTTTCCAGATGCTTCTAGATGCTCAATAATGTAATCTACAAAAAGAATTTCTGATTTTTTAGCCTTCACTATAAACCGGTTGTGAGGTTGAATTCCACCCTTTGGAGTCATAAATGGAGGGTTTGCCAAAATAGTGTCAAAAGAATCATTCCATTTTTCCTCACTAGTCAAAGTGTCATATTCGAGAATTTTTGGGTCAGGGAAACCATGTAAATATAAATTTACCAATGATAATTTCACCATGTCGGGGGATATATCGTAACCGACAATGTTCTTCATTAATCTCTCTTTTTCGTCGGGATTTAACTGTTTATCTTTGTTTTGTTCGAGAATGTGTTTATATGCTGAAATTAAAAATCCAGCTGTACCACAGGCGGGGTCTAAAATTGATTCATCTTTTTTTGGATCAACTACACTCACAATAAAATCGATAATGTGGCGCGGTGTTCTAAACTGTCCGGCATCACCTTGAGAACTCATTATTGAAAGTAAATATTCGAAGGCATTACCCAATTCTTCACTATGATCATACTTAAATTCGTTTATTTTTTTAAGGAAAAGACTTAAAGTTTCCGGGTCTCTGTAGGGAAGAAAATAACCCTTAAAGATATTTCTAAAAAGTTGAGGTAATTTAGGATTTTGAGGCATTTTTGCTGTTGCTTCATTGTAGAGATTCATTCTGTCTTGATTACCTAAACTAGAATCAAGTAGTTTTGTCCAAGAATATTGTTCGTAGTCACCAGTAAAAAAAGACCTCTTACCACCAACTTCTTCTGATTCCTTATCCATATCATCCATAAACTTGTAGATAAGGGCGGTGGTAATCTGTTCAACTTGTGCTTTTGGATCGGGAATTTTACCAACTAAAATATCGCGGGCAGTATTTATTTTTTGTTTAGTTTCTTGGGTTAACATTGAAAATTGCTACATAAATTTATTAAGTGGAACATAGTCTTTGACATATTCTGGAATGGTATCACGGTATCCATTTAGGTCTTTCAAATCAGCCAAATTTAGCTTGGGATTTGTCGCCAATCGACCATAATCTTTCTTCTCCATGACATCTCTAATTTCACTGTCGGTAATATAAGCCTTCAAAAAGTTTTTAATTGGGATCGCATATTTACTGTCAGGTTTATATATTGAAATGAATTTTTCATATTCATTCTCAAGAAGCTCGTCTTTAGTCTTAAATCGGTCTATACCGCCAAACACTTTGTGAATTATTTCTTGAAGGGAAATTCGACGATCAGCCCTTACTGAATCTCTAAGTTTTTCCAAATTAATAAATTCTTGAGGTTTTTCAAACACTTCGGCAGTTATATATTTTTCGATTGAATCAATATCTCCTTGTTTATAAGATTTCTGCAAATCAGTATTACTTTTTATTGTTTCTTCAAACTTATCAAATAATTTTCGGTCAACTTTCATCCCTTGGATTCCGATTGGTTTTTCATCCAGTGTTTTAAGAGGGTCTAATTTATCAATAGTGAGTTTGTCAATATCAACACCGCCACCAGTTCCACCAGTGCTAGTAGTAATTTTTGGAAGTTCTAATCTTTGGTCGTAATCAAATTTTTCTTCAAAATATTCACAGTTGGCAAAGAAATCAAATAATTTAAAATTTTCCTTTTTAACACTTGCCGTTTCCATTTGTCCTTCAACTTTTTGTGAGTAGTTAAACATGTATCCTCTTGTACCGCGACCTTTAATCTGAACAAAATCAGTAGGAGAGAAGATTGGACGCATTAGACCTAAATTAAGAATATCTTCACAGTCATAACCAGTTGTCATCATTCCTACAGTCACACAGACTCTAGTTTTACTTGATTTGTAACCATTTAAAAAACTGGTAAAACCACTTAAGTTGTTATTTGCAAAATTAATGGTAAATTCCTGAGAATCACGAATATTAGATGTGACCTGAATGGCAAAATCTGAATTATATTTACCCGGATATAATTGATCAGCCATCTGATTTAAAACTTGAGTAACTTTTGAGGCATGATTTTGACTAACACAAAAAATTATTGATTTTCCAATCTCGCCCGAAACTTGATCATGCATGGCATTTTCTAAAAAGGTTTTACAAAAAATGGTGTTAGTTTTTTCTGAAAAGAATTTCTTTTCAAAATCTCTTTGATAAAAGGTTTTTTCTTCCTCATTACCCTCACTATCTACAAACATAGTTGAATAACCTTTTTCTGAAAGTAAATCAGTGGTAATTTCAGTTCGGGCATCAATGACAATTGGATTAATTAAAAATCCATCACGAACACCATCTAGTAGACTGTATCGAAAAGTTGGATTTCCACTTTTACATCCAAAGGTTTCGTAAGTATCCAAAAGTTGCCTTCTTTCCCACTCCCTTGGATCATTTTCATTTACAGTTTTATTAACATTCTTCAAATAATCCTTTGGTGTTGCTGTTAAACCAAGCTTATAACCCATGAAATATTCAAAAACAGCTCGACTGTTTCCACTAATAGATCGATGAGCTTCATCTGAAATTATGAAATCAAAATCGGCTGGTGAAAAAAGTTGTTTATATTTACTATCTATTGCCAAACTTTGAACTGTGGTCACCACAATCTCTGCTTTTCTCCAGTCGTCTTTATGTTCTTTATAAATTACACAGGTGTAGTCATTTTTTAGATATTTAACAAAAGATTTCCACGCCTGATTTTCTAACTCAATTCTATCTACAAGGAATAAAATCCTTTTGGCATTTCCAGTTTTTAGAAAAAGTTTAATTAGTCCTGCTGAAACCAATGTTTTTCCTGTACCAGTTGCCATCTCTAATAAATATCGAGTATTACCATTACGGGTAGATTCTTGAACAGCTTTAATGGCTTGAACTTGATAAGGTCTAAAAAATTTTAATCCAGTATTTTCAATAAACGATTTTTTTTCCGCATCATTTTGCCAACTTGGGTCTGTTTGATAATTTCTGTTTTGGGTTAAGGCAATATAGTCACTATCAACCGGTTCATCAGCTAATTTGTTTGGATCAGGTTTGAATGATTTTTTATGAACAAGTGATTCCGGATTAGGGAATGAACTAATTATTTCCGGATTACCACTTTCAATATCCCACAAATAGTGGATATTTCCATTTGAGAGAATTACAAATCTAACATTAAGAGATTGGGCGTATCGACGAGCTTGTTCTTTGCCATCAAGAGGGCTTTTTTCTTCTGATTTTGCTTCTAAAACAACCAAAGGAAAACCATTAGAATCTAACATTGAAAAATCTACAAAACCATTACCGATTTTTTCAAAATTCTCTCCAAACTCATCTATTTTATTTTGGGTAATCTTGACATTGTTTTCTAAAACAATATTGGCGGCACCAGTTTCATCATCAAAAAAACGCCAACCACTGTCGGATAACAGTTTGTTTATTTTTAGTCTTGCTCTTGCTTCTTTTTGTGACATGTTTCAATTTCAATATTCTGCTTTTTATTTACAGTTGTCTCAATTATACCGCCGAAATTATAAGCTAACTAGGATTACCTTTTTAACCTTTGAAACTATATCATATTAACAAATACTATATTATAGTTATATCGTAAAGATAGGTAATAACTTGACATTTGTAAAAAGATTTTATAGAATATTTTATCTCTAAAAAAGATGATTTAGTATGAAAAAATTAATATTAATAAAAACATTCGCTGACGAAAGTCAGAATTTTTCCACCAACAAATCAACCGCCGGGCTTAAACGCCACTAGTAGTAAAACAGATTTAGATTGATATGCCTCCGACTACCTACATAAGGTGAGTCAAAAGAATAGGAAATGCGAGGTCATTGCTCCAATACCCAAGTTCTTTTGGGCTGTCGTGTCAATGCTAAGTCAAAAAACCATCTCGGAATTTCAATCTTTATATAAGAAAAAGACGGGGATTAATTTGCCAGATATTGATGCGGAGACAAAAGCTCTTGAATTATTAAATTTTATGAAGCTAGTCTACCGGCCTCTAAAAAATGGAGACATGAAAAATGAAAATGAAACGAACAAAACATGATCTAAAAAGGGAATTCAAACGAGAAATATTTATATTGAAATCAGCGATAAAAGCTTGGTGTTATGGGTGTAACGGCTACGGCGAAGACGCATTTGAAGATTGTACGGGAGTTAATTGTCCTTTGTATGCTTATAAGGTTAGTCGCGGTGATCGCTTATCCAAAAAATATAAAGCTGTTTTTTGTGAGATGGATAAGTTGAATAAGGAAAATAGTGAAATTGGTCGAGGTCACTGGGAGAGGTTCTTCAATAATGAAAATTTAGCTACAAAATCCTTCAATAAAAAAACTAATTTAAGTCAAAAAGGGGGTGGTGTTAATGATTAAAAATGAAATGGCTGTCAAAGACCTTGGCGAGGCGGCGGTTTTAACAATGGCAGGTATGCCACTTGTAGAATTTAGAACTACGGATGACATCTTTTGGTTTGTTTTTGGCGAAAAAGATAAATGTCAATTGATCTCCAATAATTATTGGTTCGGTGAGTATTTGGTGGACGCCAAAACTTTTAGAGAGACGATGAATCGTCTCAAAAATCGTATATTTTCAGTTAAAAATTAAAATTAAAATGAACAAAATTAAAATTTATCTATATGATGACAAAGAAAACCCATTACTTGCTAATGCAGATGTTACATTTGAAGACACGACTTTTGGCCCTGTCACTATTAAAGGTTTTCAAATTTGGAGAAGTCAATTTCATAACAAACGACTCGATGGAGAAAAAATAAACATCGAACCGCCATCAACAAAACCAAAATACGATTTGATTAAATTTCGGTTTGTTCATCTAGATGATGAAGAAATGTGGTTTAAATTAATGGGACAAATTTTCACCGCCTACAAAAAAGAAGTAAATGATAATGAAGTAATAGTTTAAGATCATTTTTCTTCAAATCCTTACAGTTAACCATATATAGATATATAGAGATAAATATATAGACAACCATATAGAAGTTATATACAGAAGTTAATTAATGTTTATCTTAGAGATACAAAGAGACTCCTCAATCTATTGGTAAGATAGGCAAAATGATATAATTATTTATTAGTAAAATTACTATGAAAAATCAACAACAAATACAAAAAAACGAAACCATTTTATGGTGCGAATATAATAGAAAATCTTCTGATGAAGGTAGTGGTAAACAAATAATTTCCATTGAAAGACAACAAGAAGAACTTGAAACTAGATTTCCTAAAGACAAATACAAAAGAGCTTATCATCTTTCAGAAAGTAGAAGTGCCTTTAAGAAAGATAATCGACCAGAGTTTAATAAGCTTGTAAAACTTATTGAATCAGGAAAAGTTACAGGTATTATTTGTTGGGCACCGGATAGATTATCTCGTAACCCCTATGAAGCCGGTATAATAGTTGACTTAATTACTCAGGGAAAAATATTAGATTTCAAATTTGGCGGGTATACCTTCGACAACTCAGCTGAAGGCATAATGATGTTGCAGTTTGCCTTAAGTCAATCGCAGTATTTTTCAGCTAAATTATCTCGCGACGTTAGGAGTGGTAACAAGGCTCATTTACTTCGCGGCCAATGGATTACTGTTGCTCCTCCGGGATATCTAAACAGGGAAAATCAAATTACAAAAGAAAAATATATAGATAAAGACCCTGAAAGATTTGAGGTAATTAAAAAAGCTCTGTTCTCAATTTTGGGCGGCCATCGACCCATGGATGTTTTAAGAGAAATCCAAAAATCTGGTTATAGAACAAGAAAAACCAAGACTCTCGGTGACCGTCAATTAAGTAAGGCTTCATTTTATCGGATCATTATTGATCCATTTTATTGTGGAATAATGAGACGTCGAGAAGGTGACTTTCCTGGTAACCACCCACCTATGATTACACCAGAACAATATGATCAAATTCAGATTAGATTAGGTCGAAAAGGTAGTTCAAGATACAGTAAAACCGATTTTCCATATAAGGACGTTCTCAAGTGTGGTGAATGTGGTGGTAGTGTCACTTGCGAGGAGAAATATCAGATTATTTGTCCTGTTTGTAAAACTAAATTTCATCGCGGTAAAAACACTGACATGTGTTTAAAATGTCATACAAAAATTGAAGACATGGTAAAACCAAAAATTTTACATTATGTTTTTTATCATTGCACCAAACGTGTTCATAAAAATTGTAGTCAAGGTGGTATCTCACTTGAAAAATTAGAGGCCACAATTGATTCAGAACTTCAAAAATTTGAGATAGACGAAGATTATCGCGATTTTGCCATCGACCACCTTAATGAACTTAATACCATTGAGGAACAAGATCAATTGAC
This sequence comes from uncultured Eubacteriales bacterium, assembly GCA_964610685.1. Lineage (GTDB taxonomy): Bacteria > Bacillota > Clostridia > Oscillospirales > Acutalibacteraceae > UMGS1491. The sequence goes on along the minus strand of CAZSYK010000036.1, from coordinate 533 downwards.
AGTTAGAGACAGATTGTCAAAAAGATTGGATGAAACCAATTGGAATATTAGTAATTTAATTCGACTGAGAATAAGAAAGGAAAATGTTAATGATTATGAAGATGAAGACAAACAAAGAATCTATGACGATGAAGAAAATCGACTTATGTCAGAAAAAACTATTCTTAAAGAACAACTCGAGAAACTCGATCAAAAACAAAAAGAATGGATTGAATTAACTAAAGAAACTTTTGACTTCGCATTTTATGCCAGACAACATTTTGCTACTGGTGATGTGGCGGCCAAAACACAAATACTAAGTCGATTAGGTCAGAACCTAATTATTAAAGACAAAGAATTACGTATAGATGAACAAAATGCTTTTTTCTTAATCGAAAAAGGTAATAGGGAAATTTCGGAAATTACAAAATCGTTAGAACCTAAAAAAACAGCGTATAGTTCAAGAGAATTGCTACGTTTGGACTCTGTTGGTACGACTGTGCGGAGAGGGCGGGATTCGAACCCGCGAGCCCTTGTGGAGCGCAGACTTTCCA
>CAZSYK010000035.1:0-11626 GCA_964610685.1 uncultured Eubacteriales bacterium | reverse complement strand
CGATTAGCCTACAAACTTGGCTGTCATCAAAAAAAGCGACACCATTTAAGGCATCACACACGATTTTGGCCACGTTGTCTATATCGGGAGGCTTTGTGGGCAGTATTTCACCGGATAGAAATTTAATTTTGAGTTTATTTGAAATGCTTTTAAGAATAGGAAAAAAGGCCTTAATGTTCACTTCAACCGGAATATTTTTATCAAAAAAATTGTTGGAAACAGCTTTATAACATTTCTTTATTTTTCGTTCGTATTCTTTAGTAGGCTTAGGTGTGTAAACAATTGTTTTTCCGTTCACATAGCACATTCTTGGTCTTTGCTTTCCTCTTGGCGCACCATAAACTACAAATTTGACAATCATAAATTTTCAATCTCCTTCTCAAAATTTTCTAAATCTTCTTTTTGGAGTTCGTTGAGGCTCTGAAGATTGAATTTCCCTAGTATTTGAGATATTTTATCTCCGCCGTATTTCTCTAAAAGTTTCCTCTGTGATTCTGTAGACAACGACTCGATTTTTAAAACGCTTGGATTATCTATGTACTCAATAATTTCTTCGCCTGTTTCAATATTCACTTTGAGTTTGGAGTGATCCGATTTCACCGCAGTTTGCATGTCGGTCGACATAATGCCGTATCTTGAAATCAGTGCTTTTAAAATGGTTTTTTCGGCCATGCGGTCAAACTGCAACGCCCATATTGCGTCGTCCACATTGCCTGTTTTCTTATACTTTCTGTAGCTTTGCGAATACCTTCCTGCATGCTTTTCCACGTCCTGAACAGTCCAATAAATCACCTTTTGAAAACCATTTGTGAGCTGAAGCCCTGCCATAAAACCGATAACTTTTTTATCCGAGCGTTCTTCATCGGGCAACCATGTAATAATCGGATCACCTACAAAGTCCCGTCCGCAAAACTCTCCATCTCGAACATCTCTTGCATTCAGTGCTTTGTACTGACCTGTGCGCAGCGCAAGCTGAGTATATCCTTTTGTTCCTATTTGAAATGTAGCTGTTGTTTTATACGGCACAGCCCAGGCAAAACCCAGATTCGGGTCAAACGGTAAATCCATTGAGGTGGCTTTCAAAGCGCACGCTAATAAACTGTTCCTGTCGCAGTTTTTAAGCGTTTTTGAACTGCTTGCCAAACTTGTAAGGCTTGTGATAAATTGCCCTGTTTTCTTGCCTAAAACAGACTCTAAATACTTTCGTGTTTTCTCGTTTGAAAGATAGATTGACATCGCTGTTTGTTCTTGCATTTTAATGTCTCCTTTTTAATTTCTGATTGCAATATTTTCTGATTGATAAAACTCAACGCCCGGGATTTTGATTTCGGGGTTCACTTTTCTAAGCTCCAAAAGTTTTTTGGTATTTATTTCTCGGATTTCTACTCCATTAAAAAATGCAGGAACTAACTTATTGTCAGTAATCCTGCATTGCCAGCGTTTTTGAGTTGTTATGCCACTTGAACTTTGAAAAATTTTAGATGTAAATGATTCTAAATTTTCAATCATTTCTGCTTGCCGAAGTTTGGATTTTGCTGTTTCTTCATCACCACTTTCTTGCGCTTCGATAGATTCATTTAATAATTTTTCCACCTCCTGATTTCGGTATTGTTCAGCTTCAGCACTTAATTTCAAAGCGTTTCTTTCTTGCGTAGATTTGTAGCTTAGAATCTCACTTTTCAAGTTTTTCTCAACTTTATCGCAAATACCAAGCATTTGTTTTTCTTTTGAAACGATTTCTTGATATGCTTTTTTAGTGGATTCTTTGGCTGTTTTCCAGTACTCGATTATTTTTGCCCTATGATTTTTCACCCCTTTTAGAACCTCTGTAGCACGCTTTAGATCACTCTGGTTCTGAATACTTACTTCTTGTGATATCTGATAAATCGCTGTGGACTTTTCTTTAATTTCCAACTCGTTCATTTTTTTCACACCTCAAATTTATGAATTTCCAGACAGGACAAAAACACACTGAAATTGTCTTTCAGCTCGTGAAGAACATAGTTGCCGTCTTCAAAAAGTTGAAGAGCCACAATTTTAGAAACTTTTTCATGCTGGCTTTCAAAACCTGATTTGTATGCGGATAATTGTACACTCCAGGCATTAGGATAAGCTATTTTTGTGGTTTTAATATCGCAAATTATTAAACCTTGCGGAGTCTCATATATCTCGTCCACAGTCATCCCATAAAGAAGCGATTTGTGATATGTTTTAAGCTCTGAATGAAGCAGTTTCCATTCCTTGTAATCTGACCTGAATTTTTGATACGCGCTGATATACCCAGAAACATCACTGTCTACGCTGTAAAGATTATATTTAGATAAAAACTCAACAGCTCGGTGAATTCTTGTTCCTCGTTTTGCTGCTACTTCCAAAGTATCCTTATCAATCTCGCCGTAAATTTTCTGATAGATTGGCTTTATGATTTCCGATACAGAGGGAATAGGTACATTTCCTAAAAAATATGAATGCGTATCTTCTTTAAAAGTCAGATCGGCTATGGCTATCACTCCTTTTCCTGCATACAGGCATAGAACAATAAATTTTCAAATTCAGATAATCAATCTCACGAAGCCACTCGCAATGTGAGCACAAAACAAAAGCAGCTTTATCTGATTTAGATAAGCCGCTATATTGGTTTTGCCTGTTATTCAGTTTTATGTTTTTTAAGTACTCTATTTTCTTTGTTACGGGAATTTCTTTCGGTAATCGCTGAAGCTCCCGTGCACATAAACCGCAAATTTCATCTTTCATATATTTTTTGCTGTACCATTTGAAACAAGTCTCGCATTGAACCTCTTTTAAAGTTTTCAAAAAACCAATCCTTTCATTCTTCACTTGCCGCGTATTTCATGAAATTGTCATCTAAGCAGTTTTTACAATAAATTTCACCTTCAATTTCATAATAGCTATCTCCTTCGTAAACTCCTCCTTGACAATAATCGCAGCTAAAAACTGCATTTGATTCATAATCAGGAGGCTCTAAATATGCCCTGTCATCTATACTTTCTAACATAATTCTTCTCCTTTATCGTTAATGCTTTTCCGTTCATTATTTTGAATATTATCAACATCCTTTTTTCCAGCTTTTCTTTTTCTAAAATAATCACAATTTGATTTAGGAATAAAATAACCATAAAACTTATTGGTACTAACATGTTTAATTGCATTTGAATTTCTCCCTTAAATTTATTTTTGAGCATAAAAAAAGAGCATCAATTAAAACTAATGCTCCTAAATTTAAAAAATAGTAAACTTTAAAGCTTATTTTGTTTAAACCTAGAAGTTAAGTGCAACTAAATTAAATATTCTATGTTTATTACTAAAATATTGCTTTATGTTGAGAGTTAACAAGGTTCCATGGTATAATAAAATATATTTTGTGTTTTTAATTCCAGAAATTTTGACCAACTATATGTGATTAATCATGTCATTATGTATCAAAAATAGGAGTTGCGAATTATTAATAATAATATTATTCATAAGCTATATAGCGAATTACTTCAGCAAGATTCAGGAGTTCGTTGTGTTAAATTTGACCTACATATACACACTCCTGCGTCTAATGATTTTAAAGTTAATTCTAATTTACATGAAGAACAACAATATCTTGAAATTCTAGACAACGCTATTAAAAACGAACTTGAAATTATTGCAGTAACAGATCATAACTCGTTTGATGGGTACAACAAACTCCAGAAAATTCTTAGTAATGATTCTGACTTGAAAAATAAATATAAAAATTTATTAATTTTGTGTGGTATAGAAATAACTTGTTATTCTAAACATTTGTTGGCTGTATTCGATAGAGATTTTTCAGAAGATCAACAAACTAACTTTCTAACCGAAATAGGGATTCCGCTTGAAGATAAGGGTACTGAAAATGCATTGGCTGATGTGTTTGGACCCAGTGTTCTTCTAGAAAAAATTCATAATTATGGAGGAATTAGTATCTTAGCACACGCTGATGATACAAAAGGATTTTTGCATTCTGCTTGTAGAAACAGTGGTGATCCTCGATCTGACCTTGAATTTTCAGGAAAATCTTTAATTAAGATAGTTACCTCACCTTATCTACATGGAATTCAAATTGCTAATCAAAGTAATAAAGTGAAAATTAGTAATCTTTTTAAAAACCAGTATCGTCGAGAACCTCCTCTTGCCTATTTATCTTTTTCTGATTGCCATGGAAATAAAAAAGAGGATTCGTACCAAGGCAAAAGTGGAAAACCTATTGGTGAAAACTACTCTATTGCAAAACTTTCTTACATATCTTTTAATTCATTAAAAATGGCACTGTCTGACCCAGAAACACGAATAATCGATGAAATCCCTCACTATGATTATGCTCATATAATTGGTTGCGCAGTGGATTCTGATGTGATTAAAAATGAAAATACGCCATATTGTTTTATTCGTTTTCACCCAGGAATGAACTGTATCATAGGCGCAAGAGGAACCGGAAAATCAACAATACTAGAAATTGTTCAGTACATGATCTCATTTAAAAATCCAAAAATAGCAGAACGTTTTAAGAGTGCGGTTCTTTTTATTTGTGTAGGCGAAGAAACTTTTGCTATTTCTGCTGAACCAAAATTTACGTATGATGGATACACCAATGAAGCAAATACTCAGTCTAATATAAAAATTTATCGTAAAGAAAAATCAAAGTTTATTTTAGCAAAATCAAAAGAAGCTGAAGCGCTTAAAAATATAATTACAGTTGGGTACCAACAACGACAATTTTATGAATATGGTAAAAATACGGACTTGATTTTAGGTATAGTAGACGATTATATCACTTGGCAAAACAAATCCGATTTTGAAAAAATCCAATCACAAATAAAAAACAGTCAAAAAAGACTAGAGGAATACTTTTCAAAATACTCGAAGACGACATCACTTGTTTCAAAAGATTTTATCCAATATTTAAAGGAAGAAAAGTTATTTGAAAATGCTTTGAAAAATCATCAAATTATCTCGAAAAATATAGCTCGTCTTCATGATGTTCGGGATGAAATGGTAAAAAAATTGAATAGCTTGTTAAAAAGAAAGGTTTTTTTAACATTATCACGAAAAATTCCGAAAAAAGAGTATCTTTATTACACGAATTCAGGTGAATTCTCACGAAAAGTTGCGCATAAAAATGGTAAATACTATGATTACGATTGTAAAATTTCAGACTTTATGAAACGTATTTTTGATTTTGGATCAGGTAAGCCGAATTTTGATTTTTTTAAATTGCTTGCGGAGGATAACTACGAAAAAATATTACAAGATTATAATTTGACAAATGTGAAGCGCGCTGAGGAATATTTAAAAAATATTCGCAAATGTATAACTTCTGATGAACTACTTTTAACAATGAGCACCTCTTTAAAAATGGAATACAACATAAATATTGGAAAACATCATGAAGAATTCTTTCGCAAAAGTGAACAACTATCTATGGGTCAACAGGCTGTAGCATTGCTTTTAGTAATTTTAAATGTTTCATATGAACTTTCTGATAAACGTCCGTTACTCATGGATCAGCCTGAAGACGATTTGGATAATAGTTATATTTATAATACATTGGTAAGCGAATTTCGCCGTTCGAAAATAAAGCGACAAATTATTATTTCATCTCATAATGCTAATATTCCTGTTGCTTCTGATGCCGAAAATATTATTGTGTTAAAACATAATGGTTCTAGTGGATATATTTCTAAAAATGGTGGTATTGACAAACCTTCTGTTGCCGAAAATGTTTTAGAAATTTTGGAAGGCGGAAAAGATGCATTGCATAAAAGAAGTTTAAAATATATGGTAAAATAATTTTTCGACAAATTAACCAACTCATTTTAAAAATTTGTTTGCTTTGAAAAACAGTTAAAAATTGACGCAAGAACCACGAAAAACATCTTACACTATACAGTTGTGATTTTTTTGATTGAATCATAGACATCTCTCCCGAAAATTTATTTTTTAGCATAAGAAAAGAACATCAATTAAAACTGATGCTCTTAAATTTGACACCTAACCTTATTCAAAATCATAAATATTTCAAGTTCGCAACTTGTTATTTTTCAAAAAATTCAATATAATAAATTTATGAGGTGTTGTAAGGCACACAATTCGCTAAAATTGTAGTTTAGTGTCGTTGCTGTCCAAATGTAAATGTTGCTATTGGCTGAAAGCCGCATAAATGCTGGATTATTTCATGCCCCTTATGACACGTCGTACCATATCCCTCCTTCTCCGCCATATCAGAACCCTAATTTTGATACAACACTAAAGACCGCAGTACTGCGGTCTTTTTAGCATTTTCGGAAAGAATATAATCTTCAAAAATTCGAAAAATAGCCCTTTTCCCCTATTGTTAAATTTTGATGTGCACACCCTTTAAGTAATCGTCAAAAGGTTATGCAACACCCAAGCACCCCAGTATTTAAGCCATTATTTATTGATCATATTATTAATTGCATTAAACACTTCTAGGTAATTGTTTCCAAGATAAGATTTTAATGCTCTTTCATATTGCTTATTTTTGTTAAGCTTAATTCTTAAGTTTCTGAAATTGTTTTTTAAAATTTTTACATTATTATCAATATTATTTTTATTTGCAATGTTGTCTAAACTGCTTTTTATTGCCAAAACAGAATTTGTTATACCCATCATGTTTATTCCCGTTTTAACCATAAACGGAAGTTTTTGAATGCTAAAAGCAAGAATATTAATATCTTTTTGCAAATCTTTTATGACTTCTTTGTCTGATAAATTTTTATCCCTGTTTTTCATGGAATTTTTAAAAAGTGGTATTTGGCTCATATTTTATCTCCTTAATAATCATAAATTGAACTTCGATTATTAATATGAAAATAAATTAAAAGCCATGTGCTTAATTCGTACCGAGTATATTGTTATTTTTTGAGAATATTAAAGTTGAAATTCCATTTGGGCTTTACATATAGATATCAATTTATTATAATATAACACAAAATATAATTTGATTTGTAGTTAAATGTGTAATTAATTTATAAACAAGGAGATTCAATATGAATGCAACCGAAAAGCAAGAAACTGAAAAAGAAATAGAGCAAAAGATTGAAAAAAAGCTGGAACAAAAATTCAGCTGTAACAATTATAATAAAAATTTTAACCGCAAACGTTCTGTGTCAAACGATGCTATATACGGATTAGGTTTTATTGGAGCTGCCGTTTTTTATATTAGTAATTCCACAACATTTTGGATGGGACTGTTAGGTTTTTTAAAAGCTATTGTATGGCCGGCTTTTATGGTATACGAAGCTTTTAAATTTTTAATTAAATAAATGATGGCTGCAGTATCGTCAAGTAGGTAATGTGGATGAAAAATTCAGTCAAATGATATAAAAGCTCTTCATTAAAATGTTTCCCACACACGCGGGTGTGATTCTGAAACAAAGAAAGGGTGTGTAAATATGAAAACTGCACAAGAAATGTATAAATATTGTAAAAACAATAAGTTTGGAACCGGCATTATCAAAAGCTGGTCACTTAAGCATTTTTCGATTATACAGTCAGCACTATCCACCGACGAAAATGTAATAATGTGCTTTATGGGTTTACATAATTATAAGTCACCTGGTAAGCATGACAGAAATTTTGCATACGCTGTTACGAACAAAAGAATTATTATGGCTCAAAAAAAATTAATAGGTAAAAATTTCCAAACTATTTTTTTAGACAACATAAATGACGTTACTTTTAGCTCTTCTTTGGTTTATGGAATCATCACAATAGATACTCTTAAAGAAAAATTTAATGTTGCACTTGATAAAAGCCAAGCCAATAACATAAATTTAAAAATTCATGATGTTTTATACGAATTAAAAAAAGAACAATCATCTACCCCTAAAAAAAATCCACAAGACACTATATGTGAAATCAAACGATACAAGGAACTATTAGAATCCGGGATAATTACTCAGAAAGAATTTGAGTTAAAGAAAAAATTATTGTTAGGTATATAAATCTAAATTTTGAAAAAATTTGCATTAAATTGTTAAAACGTCTCTTTAAAAATAAGTCTAAAAAGATAGCCGTTGTATATTGTGGATTTGTAACTAATTCCTGTACAGCTTTCAATCTTTTTTCTGGCGTCACGTCACATCGTGTTTCTCGTTTACGCATAAAAATATTTTTGCTGAGATAATGAAAAGGAGAGGGTATTCGTGGCTACATCAATAAACGTAAACAAGCAAAGCGTTAAGCAACTACTTGAAGGTGTAAAGAAAAGTTTTTTTGTAATCCCTGAATATCAGCGCCCTTACGCGTGGACAGAGGAACAAATAGAAACTTTGTTTGAAGATTTATGGGAGTTCGCATCTACTATTGGCGGAACAAAAAAAGACGGGACCTATTTTTTGGGAAGTATAGTTTCTTATGAAAATGAAAAAGGCGAGCAGGAAATTATTGATGGTCAGCAAAGAATAACTTCACTTCTTTTACTACTTCGAGCAATTTACACTAAGCTTCAGGAAGATAATTCGAAATCTGAAGAAGTAGCTAATTTTAAAAAAGAAATTGAACCGGCAATATGGAAAACCGATAAGCTGACAGGAAAAGCAAATTATTCTCAAATTTTATTAGAATCACGAGTTATAAATAATAAAGGAAATGACATTTTAAGAAACATACTGGAAACAGGTGTGTCCCAAGAAAGCGCCACAGACAATTATTCAGTGAATTATAGAGCTTTTCAGAGTTTGCTAAACCAATTTTCCGAACATTATCCTTTAATGATTTATGATTTTATATATGCGCTTTTAAATCAAGTCATTTTGCTTCCTATTACAACTGATTCGCAAAATACTGCACTCACTATTTTCTCCACATTAAATGATAGAGGTCTTCCTTTATCTGACGCTGATATTTTTAAAGCAAAAATATATAATCATCTGGAGAACAAAAAAGAAAAAGAGGATTTTATAGCAAATTGGAAAAAATTAGATGAAAGAGCCATAGATGCACAGGAAAGCATTCAGCAATTATTTTACTATTATATGTTTTACCTGCGTGCAATTGAAAAGGATAATAAAACTACAACTCCAGGTCTTAGAAAATATTATTCAGAAAAAGGATTTTCAAGACTTTACGATCCTGAGTTACTTAAGGGATTAAACGCAATACTTAACATTTGGGAAGTTGTAAATAAAAAAGAAGTAATAGAAAACGAACTATGGAGTAAAAGCAAGAAAATTCTGCAGATTTTAGATGCATTAAGCTCCTACCCTAATGAGTTTTGGAAATATCCTGTTATTATTTATTACCTTGTACATAGAAAGGATACGGAATTTAAAAACAATTTTCTTAAATTTTTAAGAAAGCTTTTTTCGGTGCTTATTTCAAAATATTTGCTTATCCCTACCATAAGTGCAGTTAAAACCGATATTTTAAAACTTAATGTAAATATTATTTTTTCGGATTTGCCAAGTTTCGATTTTAAAGATATTGATTCTCAGGCAGTAAGAAACAGCATTAAAGTTCCAAGCAAATATCTTGTGCAAATGATACTAAAGATTTTGGTATATAATCATCAAAAAGATCTTCTCCCTTCAAAGTGGGAAATAGAACACATATTGCCCCGGAAATGGAAAGATACTTATTTTGAAGGATTGTCTAAAGAAGTGATAGAGGAAAAAATAGAGCATATCGGCAATAAAATTCCACTTGAAAAAAAGCTAAATATTATAGCTGGAAACGGATATTTCGGTAAAAAGAAAGAAAAATATGCTGAATCTTCAATTGCAATAACAAGAAATATGGCAAAAATAAAATCTGATGACTGGTGCCTTGATGATATAGTAGAAAGAGATATCAAAGTATCTGATGAAATTATGGTTCTTCTGAACAAGTGGAACAAAGAATATGCTCAATAATAGTTATCAGTAATCGATACAACCTCTACCATTTCAAGTAGCTTTTATTTTACTATTAAACTTAAAATTCAATCCCGTTTTTAAAAATAAAAACCATTGTTTTATCTGAGCTTACTGTGATTTTTTCAATGGTTGCGAAAAACATTTTTATCCGGCAGTTCCTTTTTTGTTTCTTGGTCAAGTGATTTATTATCATCGTTCATACGTCATGCACTCCTTTACTTATTTTTAGGCGGTGGATTTGGCTCAACTGCTTTTTTCTTTCCCGACTTAGCATCGCCTTGTATCAGCGGAACATAGGCTTCTTCCTTGTGTTTATTTTTGTTCTTTGTAACCGGTGGATGCTCACCGTCTCTGTTCATTCCTTGCTTCGCCATAACTACCTCCTTAAGCTTATCTCTGGGTGTTAGGACCCATAGCTTCATTCTTAGTGCTGTGTTTGTTGTTAAGGCCATGGTTTTGACTTTTTGACAGCTTGTCCTATAATCCTGCCAAAAAAGCAAAAAGAGCAGGAAAATATACTTAATTTGTATATTTTCTGCTCGTGGTAATAGATCTTGTTATATGTACAAAAAAGTAGGTTAAGTTTAAAAATATGGATTATTTCTTCTTTAAAAATCACCTCTCACGCAATTTAAGCAAATAAATCCCAATATGAATCTTCTTGTTTAAATATTTTTGTTTTCGGACATTTTCAAACACTGAAATAAATTAAAAATACAAGTTTTTACGGGAATTTATTGCTTGCACTTTTAATGCTATCCCCGCCTCGTCTCTTAATTTGTTGATGTTTGAATGAGCTTTATTAGATGTTAAAGGCGAAAAAATTCTTTTTAAGGATTTAAATATATAAATAGGTAGAAAAGTGTAAAAAATTAATCTCTTTTTTACGAGAGATTAATTTCATAAGTTTTTTTGAATAAAAATATATTTGCTTACCTATCTGCGGTTAGACAAACCCTAATTTTCAATATATTTATTGAAAATTCATATTTTTTTGAACATTGACAAAATATTTTGTAAATAATAAACTTTTGTTTATTGGAAATATTTATGATATTTTTATGTTATTTATTGGTATTTTATAAATTATAGTGAGGTGTTTTGTTTGAAGAAATTGATACCCCGCACTGCATCAGCTCTGTTAGGAATAGTGTTTTTACTCTCGCCGGCACTGACTTTCGCAGAAGAATATACTCCGTTTAGTGTTCAGACCGGTGGCACGGGAGCTACAACAGTTGCAAAAGCAAAAGAAAATTTAGAAATACCCGAAGTAGTACAAACGGCAGGCACCGGAGAAAAAGTGGTAATGAGTCAAAAAGCCGTTACAGACGCTATTGCTGCAGGAAGTGGCGGAGGAATAGTGGTAACACAATCAAGTGGCCAATCGACGACAAACGTAATGTCGCAAAAGGCTGTTACAGACGCTTTGAATGCCATTTCTCCTCCTGCGGTTGTTCAAACTACAGGCACCTCTACATCAGACGTCATGAGCCAGAAGGCGGTAACTGACGCCATCAATTCAGTTTCTTCGCCTACAGTGGTTCAAAGCACCGGCACCTCTACATCAAGCGTGATGAGCCAAAAAGCCGTCACAGATGCTGTAAACGCTGTGCCTCAAACCACAGTTGTGCAGACTGTGGGGCAATCTATCAGTTCTGTAATGTCGCAAAAAGCCGTAACGGATTCAATTTTAACCGCGCAAAATATCTTTAATATGATCT
>CAZSYK010000034.1:0-12273 GCA_964610685.1 uncultured Eubacteriales bacterium | reverse complement strand
TTATTTAATTTCTGTTTTTTCAAATAACTTTAAGCCTAAAAACCATATTATTACTGCAATCAAACACCACAGTATGTTATTTGTTGGAGGAATTTTCAAATTTGAGGAAATATAGCTCATAAACAACTTAATAAAACTTGGTGCGATAAAAGAAATTATACTAGCTGTAATTGTGTTTTTTATTATGAAAAATACAGAATGAATTATAGCCAAGTATATATAAGAATCTATTATTGCAGTACTTACTATTTTTAAATTTAACATAAATTCATGTGTTTGAATTTCAGCGAATCCAAATTTAAAAATAAGGGTTAATGTAAACACACAAGCTATGCATATCCACATTAAAGTTAAGAGTAATAGCCCGATAACAAATTTGCTAGTGTATATGTTGCTTCTTTTAAATCCATAAGCAACATCGTTTTTAAACAAACCGTTTTTGTACGCAGAACAAAAATAAATTACCGTAATAATCAATGCAGTAGGGATTAGACCACCTAATGAATTTAATACTATCACACTATTACACGCTGAAATTGTAGGCGCAATAACCGGTACGGTAATAAAACACGAGGAAACGCCTAAAAATGCTGATATCAATAATAAAAAAATCCAGTACGCCTTTCCGGCAAATAAAAGTTTATAAAGTTCTGCTTTCATATAGTTAAACATTGGAATTACCCCCGATTAAATTTTTAAAGTAGTCCTCTAAAGACGATTTTACCGTGTTTACTGATTTTACAGTTACATTTTCGGAGTTAAATAAACTAAAAACTTCTTTTAAATCATTTTTTAAATCATATATTTTTATTTTTTCGTTATTAGAAACTTTATAATCTGAATATGATAATCTTTTTGTAATTACACTGACTGCTTTCGGGGCATCATCTACAATAATTTCTAAATAACTTTGGCACTTGTCAATTAAATCTTTTGAAGAAATTTCTTCAATTACGCAGCCTTTTTCTAAAAACGCATAATGAGTAGCCACGTTTGACAATTCTGAAAGAATATGACTGGAGATAATAATTGTTATATTTTTTTCTTTGTTTAATTTTAAAATAAGATTCCTTATGTCCGAAACACCGATAGGATCCAACCCATTAATAGGTTCATCTAAAATAAGCAGTTCAGGGTTGCCGATAAGTGCTATTGCGATTCCAAGTCTTTGTTTCATACCCAATGAAAAGTTTTTTACTTTTTCTTTTACCGCATCCTGCAACCCAACAACTTTGAGTGTATCGTCAACACACTTTTTGTCAGCTACTCCTTTTTGAATGCGGTAATATTCAAGAGTTTGAAAAGCAGTTATTCCTAAATCTAAGCCGGCGTGTTCAATGAGGCTGCCTGTCTTCTTTCTTGCAGTTTCAAGTTCGTTTTTTGTAGATGCATTAAATAATTTAAGTGTACCGTTAGTCGGAAAGGTGTGCCCGGATATTATCCGCAACAACGTTGTTTTCCCTGCCCCATTTCTTCCGACCAAACCATATATCTGACCTCTTTCAACATTAATATCAACGCCTTTTAAAACGTTTTTAGCACCATATTTTTTTGATAAATTTGTAGTTTGAATAATTTTTTCAGACATAAAATTTTACTCCTTAAATTTAATTTTTCACCTTAAAAGTTTCAAATGAAAATTTTTTTACTAAAATAAACAGAACAGGCAAGCACATAATCAAAAAAACCGAAAATATCTGTAAAAACATCTGTAAACTTAACAACTTCATGCTTAGCAGCATTACTAATAAGAACATAAACAAATTCGGTACATAGTGATATGTATAATTTTTTACCTCAATTGAAGAAGAGTAGGGTTGTAACAGGTAATATAATGATAAATTGCTAACTGTTAAGAATGCTGAAATTAGAATAACAAATATTGAAAGCAGTAAAATTTCTGTGTTTATTTTATGAAAGAAAATAAATTCCAAAGCCAAAAAAGTCACCGTAATTAAAGAAGCCGGTATAAGATTTAAAAATAAAAGCTTTCTGATCCTTTGCTTAAATACCAGATAAACAGTGGCCTTATTTAAATAGAGTCTATATTTAAATAAAGGTAAATCGCAGTTGTAGAACATCATTTTTGTGAATTTGTCTTGATTGAAGATAGTAAACAAAACATAAATCAATATATAGGAATAATTCAGAATGAAGAAACTATAGCTATTTTTAAATTCGGGAAACCAAAATCCAAAGCATAGGCATAGAATAGATAAAATTATTATGCTAACAATTTTAATTTTCAGAGGTTTATGGAAAGCGGTTTTAAATCTTTCAAAAAAGATTGTATTAAAGTAATCGAAGCCATATTTGTTTTCAGATTTTTCAACTTTTAAAGGAGTCAAATTTGTGTCTTTCAAACGTATGTTTGCAATTCTTACATTTTTCAACTCATCGCTGTCAAGTCTAATGTTTTTGACTTTAGTTACGTTTATAATTATATCGTAATAATCTTGGAAATTAAACATATATAAAAACCCTAATGTGCCAAATGATATTAGCCCCAGCGTTAAGACCAAAATTGTGTTTTCATTGTAAATTGGTGTTATATTTATAATAAACGGAGAATAAGCGGCCAAAGCTGTAATTGCAAGTAAAATGAAATATTGCAGTGGGCTTCTTTCAAAAATTTTACCTGTTTTTTTATATAAAAATAAATGCAACATTTCTCCAAAACATCTGAAAACAAATTTTGCAAAGATTAGTGTTAATATAGGAAAAATAAAACCGCTTAATAGATAAGATACTGTTCCGAAAATTAAAATTTCGCAAATAAGTTCATATACTCTTTTTATTATAAACTTAGAAAAAACATATTTTTTTGCATCCATATGCATCAATTTTATATAAACAAATTTATTTTCATCGGTTCGAAACAACGTCGAATTTGCAAGGCAACCCCAAAAAACATAGAAACAAATAAACAAATGCATAAAAAAATCATATTTATTTGAACTAAAACCTTTATTGTTTAACGCTATAAACAGGGGATAACCCACGCTTACAGATGCAATGATAATGGTAGTTAAAAACTTTTTTATGAAATCAAAAATTAAAGCAAGCAAATAAAACCGCTTTTTAATATTATAATTTCCGTATTCTAAATTCTTAAAAATATGTTTAAATAACAAGCTTCTCTTTAAACTAAAAATAAATTTATTTGTTACAATAGTTTTTTCTATTTCACTTGTTAATCTGAAAGTTTGCCACAAGGTTATTCGTCACCGCCCTTTAGCATGGACACGATATTTTCTTCCCAATCCTTGTTTATAAGCGTTTCTTGATTTATAGGTGTTAATCTTCCATTATTTAAAATTATAATTTCATCACATAATTCTTTTGCCAATTGTAACATATGCGTTGAAAATATTATTATTTTATTCTTTTTCATTTCCATTAAATTTTTTTTCATTTCAAGAGAAACTACCGGATCTAACGATACTAAAGGTTCATCCATCAGAACAATGGGAGGTTCTGAAATAATAAACATAAGCATCTGAATTTTGTTTTTCATGCCTAACGAATAATTTTTGATAAGTTTATTCTGATCAATCACACTAAGATTTACAATTTCAAAATACTCTTTGATCGATTTAATTTTTGTTAGTTTGTTTTTATTAATATCGATATAAAATTTTATAAACTCGTATCCTGTTAAAAAATCCGGAAGAATTGGCGACGAAAGTACATATCCAATGTCTTCTTGAATATTTATTTTTTGTATACTACTTTTTTTCATCAAAACAGCTTCACCGCTATCGGCTTGCATTTCCCCGGAAATACAATTGAATAAGGTCGTTTTTCCTGAACCGTTTCTTCCCAGAATACAGTAAATTTTTCCTTTTTCAAATTCAAAATTAATGCTGTCTAAAATTTTATTTTTACCAAAAGCTTTTGAAAAGTTTTTTAAAATTAATTTCATTTACGATTTTCCTCTATTTATTTAGATACTCATGAATTCTATAATAACATAAAATCATTTATTTTTCAGGGGCAAAAAACATATCGCCACATTCAATGCTATTATAATGATGAGAACAAGAATCAAATATAGATTTTTCAAAAACACTATTTAAATTTATACTCAACTCTGATTGATATTCATTTCCGTTTTCAGAAAAAACAACCCATGCAAATAAAACTGTAGTGATAGGATCAAAACTGCAAATTTTTATAAAATTTATGGTAAGATTGGATTTTAAGTTTTCATTTTTAAAACTACATCTTGGAATAACTCTTATATTTTGATGTGCAATGATATTATGATCGAAAAAACCAGAGTTTCCGGTGCTTTCTATATTTAATAATTTCGCAAAAAATCTATTGCACAATAAGTTTTGTAGTTTGCTGTCTTTAATCAAATAAAGTTCTTTAGTAAAAAAGCCTTCCGGATCAAAAACCATTCCTTCAAATGGCAAAGAAATCAAATCAAATTTAAAATCAAATATTTTTTTAGAAATTTCATGTTTTTTAATAAAACTATTATTAGCGTATATATTGCTTGCGTAAAAGCAAGATATATATTGACTTATTAGTTCAGAAGCTACGTTACTTTTAAATAATATGTTTTTGCTCAAATCTATCTCTTTTTTTTGCAATTTACTAATATTAAATTGCTTATAAATTAAATCAGGAACCGGAGCTTCAAAATTATTATTTAAAGATATATAGGCATTTATAGAAGGATCATCACTTTTATAAAAAAAATAATCAGAATGTATAAACTGTTGATTATAAATTTTTTCTTCTGTAAGCATTTTATAATTATATACTTCGAAACCATACGACGCATTCATTTTGATGTCAATTTTTTTAAAAGTGTTTTGTGCATTTCTTTCGATTATTTCATTACAGGAGTCTGCTGAATATAATTCGAAACTGTCAGTTACTTTTTTTGATAGTATATTATCTTGAATCTTTTTATCAATTTTTGCTTTGAATAACTTTAAACTTTCGGTTATCAATTCTTCTACACTTTGGGCTGAAGCCTCTTCATTTATTAGTAATTTAAAGCTATGCTTTTCAAAATCGAAATAAATGTATATATTTTTCAAAACTGTCTCATCAAAATTAGTGCTTTCGGAAATAATTTTATATCGAATTTGAAATAAGTTTTCTTCGATAACTTTATATCTGGTGATACCTTTGTTTAGCAAAATTTTTTCTATAAATTTAATTTTTTTCATGCAAGAACCCCTCTATGAAAGAAATTCGAGATAAACTAATGGTAGGTGTATAAACACCAACTCTTGATAATTGGCTTAATTTGTTACAATAAGAAACAAAAATCTCTGAATCATTCCCTATATATTCAATGTGTTTTAAATCATCTAAAATATTGCCCTTAACCGTTAACTTACTTATAAAATTTACAATAGCACCCTTTTTTATTTCAAAACCTTCACCAATTAACGTATAACTGCCCAACCCCGGTGTCATATAGGCAGCGCTAACTCTTGACATGAAAATCGCATCATCGGATTTAAGTATTATAGAATTTAGATCTCCATCGTTGCCAGTTTTTACTGCTGTGCATCTCATTCTTGGAAAAGAACAACTTTTGAAATTTTCTCTACGAGAAAATCCATACAATTTTTTATCAAAACTTTTATTTATATTGACTGCCATGATATTATTGATTTTACCGCCGGATACTATTTTTAAAGGTTTTATTTCCGTTCCCTCGTCGTCGATTTTATTAAGTCCGATAAAATTTTCAAACCCCTTAATATCGTCATATATTACCAGTTTGTCGGAAACTTTGAATTCATTAAAAAGACTATTATAAAAATCAAAGAAATCCTCTTCCAACAAATGACCAATTATTTCGTGTATGAAGCAACCCGCTGCTTGTGGAGAAAAAATTACAGGATATTTATCTTTAATCATATATTTTGATGGTTGGTGCGATAAACAAACAATTTTCTTTATGTAATCTATATAGTTTAAAATTTGATTTTTCAAAAAATCAGAAAAATTATCAGTAATTGGAAACTCATGATTAAAATCCATTTCGTTTTTTAATAATATTATTTTAATAAATCCATATGCTCTTTGATCTTCTTTATCATCAATGGATATTAATTCGTTATGTAATTTCAAATGTGCTGATAATTCTATGTTTATTGCTTTTAAATCTTCGAATATATTTCTTAAGAACAATTCCAACCTTAAAAAATCACAGTTATCCCATCTTATCAGCAACTGATCCTTGTTAAATTCATGATTATATGTACTAATTCTGTTGTTTTTATTGTTAAGCAGTGTACGTTCTCCACACAGTGACTCGATTGAATATTCAAATTCATTATTTGTATAATTTAATATGACATCATAATTGTTTTGCTTATAGTGCATGTTTTTTCTCCTAACACGAGTGGACGTTTGAAAAACAAGGCTGATATTTTTCATACCATTCGCATTTTTTCTTTAAAAACTTATTTTTGCTTATTGCTTGAGCACTGCATCCGTTACAATCACTTTCAAATTTACATCCACTGCAAACACTGGTATCAGGTGAAATAATTTTATCAAACAAGTTACCACTTTTAGTCATAATTTTTTCAAAAGATTCTTCACGAAGATTTCCTAGTTTCAAACTCATGACTGGACATGGTTTAATATCAAGGTCAGATGAAATATATATAATCTGCGTTCCTGCACCGCATTTTTTCACAACGCCTTCAGGTCTTTCAAAATACTTTTTTATTTGAAATGTATTATCTGAATATTTTTCACTCAACTTATTCAAAACAACAGATAAACTTTTCCCATTATGAATGGGATTCAAATTATTTTTATCCGCATTTCCTTCGTTTATTAATTGCCCTATTTCCATGTAATAAACACCTAAAGATTTTGTAAAAGCCACTAGTGACTCTAATTCGGCTTCGTTTTGACTCATTGCGGTGGTTGCCACCTGGCAGGGTACTCCAATCTCTCTTAACTTCTTTATAAATGTAACCGTATTTATGAATGCGTTCGGATTTTTTCTTATAATATTATGGTTTTGCTCAGTACCATCTAAACTAACTCGTACAGCACTATTTGGAACAGTTTTTAATATGCTTAAAACTTTAAGTGTTTCCTCATTATACTTCACACCACTTGTAAGCAAAACGACCGGGATTTTCATATCCATTAATTTTTTAAGAATGTACTCCAGATTAGGATGTGTTAAGGGGTCTCCGCCTGTAACTTGAATCATCCTAATGCCACAAGTAGATATTATCTTAATGATCTTGTCTATTTCTTCTATTCCTAAAGACTTATTATTTTTTTCTTTTAGATAACAATGCACACAGTTCAAAGGGCAGAAATTAGTGATTTCCCAAGAAATAACATCGGGATAATAAATTTCACTATGACCTTTTATGTAATTTTGACTGTCAAAAGATATTTTTTCAGAATAAGTCAGCAAACCATTTTTTTCACTCTCTTTTAAAAAACTCAATACATAGTTTTCAAGATTTTTCTCTGTTTCGTTGTATTTATTAAACAATGCGCCTATTATATCATTAATATTGTTTTTCCCATTGCACAAAGAAAAAATATCAAAAGCTGTTGCGTTGATATTTAAATTACTGTCAGGTAATTTTATCGGATTACATAATTCATATTTATTTGGTTTTATTTTTAAAAAGAAACCGTTTTGCAATTTTGGAAACATAAAATACCTTCTTACTGAATAATTTAATGATATCTGTATTGATTAGAATACAGATATCATTAGTTTTCAAACTTAATAAAGTGCTGCGGTTGGCAGTGCTGCAAGAACACCAGGGACGTTGCAAACTGCAGATATAGCTATGGCTGCCGGTACTTTTGCTACAAGCAAACCCATACCGCATACAACAAATTCTGCTTCAAGTATTTCTGGTTTTTCAAAACGAAGTTTTTTTGATACTTTTATATTTTTTTCCATTATGTTGCCACTTCCTTTAAATTTTTATCATTGTTCCAAAGTTTAGTAGACTACTGCGGTTGGCATTGCAGCGGCAACGCCGGGAATGTTACAGGCCATAGCTATAGCTATAGCTGCAGGAACTTTTGCAGTAAGCACAGGAAAACTGCATACTAAAAACTCCGCTTGAAATATTTCTGGCTTTTCAAACTTAAGCTTTTTTGATGTTTGTTCCATATGTGTCATAATGTATCACCTCATCCTTCATTAAATCTCAAAAATAAAATTTACTCTGAAGGATTAATTTTGTCATCATCTTCGTTTAGATTGAGGGTTAATTTTCTTTAGACTGCCAGAATCTAAAGTTATTTAAGCCAGAGAATTACTACGTTTTCTAAACTTTTAATTTTTACTAATTATTTTCACTTTAGACTGGTTTAGCTCCAGTTTTTTAAAGTTTAGACTCCTTTAGATTCTTCTTTTATGGCTTCTTTTACTATGTAAACCAAAAAATCTTTTGGTGTTGGCGCACCACTTTCTTCAGAAATCGGTCCCTGATAATTTTTTTCGAGAATTTTTAAATCAGTATTAAGCCAATGCCTGTCAAGAGCATTCCTGAAATTTGAATGTACTGACTTTGGCTGTATACTTAAAATTTGACCAATATATGAAAAAATATCAGGAATAACTTCCACTTCATCTATATTTTTATGATGTTTTAGTACAACTGCCGCAAACGCAATCTCTTCAAACCTTCGATCATTTTCTTTCATTCGTAACTTTCGGAGAGAATTTTTAAAATACTCCATCTCTAACCTGTATATGTTTTGAGTAAAACACAGTTTTTTCTTCATCATGGCATCTTCTAATGCTTTGTTTATTTTACTTTCTTTCGGATCATCCTCACGGCCAAGGGTTTTGTAATCAAATTTCTTTATTAAAAATTCAAACACAAAGAAGTAGAGAGCTACAAAAATCAAACCTATAATAATTTGTTTTACATAAGTGAAACCATGTGACTTAAAAAGCGGAATCCAGTTGGCACTTAGCATTTCAACGAGGCCAAGATGCATACAACCGGAAACACCGCAAACATACATAATCATTTCAAGAAAGCCTGCTAGAATAGCGTGTACAAAGAATAAAATTGGTGCCGTGAACAAAAATATAAGATCAAAAGGCTCGGTAATACCAAAAAGTACTGCTGTTAAAGTGGCGGGGATAAGAAGAGACAATGCTTTTTTCTTTTTTTCAGGCTTAGCGGTAAAATAAAAGGCAAGAGACATACCGATTGAACCAAAAATTTTTGCGTTTCCGAAAAGACTGAACCTTCCTGCCGGAAATAAAGTCTTAAGCGGAGCTGTGCTTTTTGAAAAATCATCCATGTTTGTTATCCAGTTTATAATAATTCCGCCATCAACTACAGCGTTATCTTGTATGAAAGGTGCATATACGAAACGGTGTAGTCCTGTTGGAACAAGTATTCTTTCTAAAAAACCATAGACTCCCACTCCAACATTTCCGGAATTCATGAAAAACTGTTGCATAGAAGCTATTCCGCGCTGAATTGGTGGCCAAACGATAGCACAAATAAGCGCTAAAAAAAGCATTGCAAAAAATCCTATAAAATATATAAACACCATACCCTGATATATCCCTGAAAATTTTGGGATGTTTATATCGAAATAACGGTTATGTAAATATATTACTATTCCTACTACTGCGATCGTACCGAGTATACCCATGTCTAAGGTTAGCATACCGACAATATTTTTCACTCCCGGCGCGCCCTCTTTAAGAGTTATTCCAACATTATTTCCCCAGTGTGTTAGTATCAAATTTAAAAAATAAACGAATGATAAGTATAAAACTAATGATTCCAGGCACGCTTCCGCTTTATGCTTTGTTGCAAGGCTTATCGGAAGCCCGACAACAAAAATCATAGGAAGATGAGAAGGACGGAGAACAACTAATGCTACTTCTGTTATCATATTCCAAATTTTAAACCATGCTGTATCTTCACATGCCAAACTTCCCAAAAGAATAGGGTTTGTCAAAGTTGTTGAAATTACTGCTAAAACTCCTGCAAAAGTTATAAGTAAAACGGGAGTAATCATTGCGTTCCCAAATCGTTGAATTTTTCGTGACACTAAGCATGAAAAATTTTTTATCTTTGATTTTATCACAGATTTTCTCCCTCTTAAAATTTTTAATTTCAACTTTTAGATGTACTGTTTAATTCTGACTTCTATCTACAACAAACAGGATATCATCCCATCTGTTTTTATTTTTTCTAAGGTCAAATTCTTTAACATACTTTTTATCCTCTGCCGGAAGAATATTTTTTAATTCTTCAAACCATTTTACATCTCGCAAATCTTCAATTATAAAGATGCCATCTTCTTTCAACTTAGGCAAATACAAATTTATCGCAGCCTTCATGGAACTTAGTGTATGAGAGCCATCGTCAATAATCACATCAAATTGAGTGCTGCCGAGTTTATCAGCTATGTTTTTTGTATAAGCATCTCCAAAAAATAAAGATATATTTTTTTTATTTTTTATATCTAAACAGATTAATTCATCAGTTAAATCAATTCCGAAAACATTGGCGTTTTGAAAATAATCACCCCACAGTTTGATGCTTCCACCGCGTTGTATGCCTATTTCCAAAATATTTTTTACATTCTTATATCCAAATAATTTTTGATACACAGGAAGGTATGAATGTACGGTATTTTTATCAGTGTAATAATTGTTGGCTACTTTTTCTAGGGAGGGGTTTATTTTTAATTTTTTTAAAACTATTTCAAACATTATTTTTTATTGCCTCACATAGTAATTTTAGGTCATTACTTTTTGAAAACTTGCCACAATAGCCAGAGTCTTTTTAACAAATATTTTATCTCTTGTTTATAAATAATTATACTGAATTTGGCGAATAATGGCAAATAAAAAATTCTTGTTTTATTTTTGTTTAATATATTCAAACTGCGTGAATACTGAATTTTTGCCAAAAAACCTCACGTGATTACTTCATTTTTACATACATTAATGATTAAAGATTAATTAAAATAAATTGTATTATAGCTAATATTTTCAAATTTTAAACAAATTTTATATTTAATCAAAATGTAAAAACGTCTAGAATGTGCACCCTTACATTAACAAGAACCCCAGTATACCAACGTATTATTTAAAGATAATAAGATGTGAAACAAATTAGAACTGATTTTTTCAGTTCTTTTTTTACAATATATATCTTTAAAACTTTTTAAGCCTCAAAATGAGGCTTTTTTCGGCTATAAATCTCATTCATGAAGCAACAAATTAGTCGCAGTAAACGGCGTAACGTTGAGGTTAAGAGGAATAACTCCTCATAAAAACTCACAGCTTAAAGTTTTTTAAATGTCTAAAAATTAGTACTTTGACTGGAAAGGATGATATATCCCAAAAATCATATTTTTTTGTTTGAATTACGTGAAAGGAGGTGCCCGAATGGGGAACTAAAAGTCGCTTTCATATTTTTTAAATATAAAATCATATACGCAAAGCAGAGCATCTGTGCTTTAAGTGCAGAACTCTGCTTTTTCTGCGTTTTTAACCCAGTAATGGGACAAGCTTTCAGAAAGCTACAACTATGGTTTTGGTATCGAATTAGATACCCTTAAAACTTCCGGATTTTTTTGAAAGAAATCAAATAATTCGGAGGTGTGCGATTTATGAAAGATCGCCGTTATATTAAAAACGAAATTGCTTACTTTAAGAAAGTAGTCAGAAACATGGACAACCAAGAAACTGGCAAGCGTATAGAAATTGAGGATTTTGAAGAGCTGTCGAGCGAAATGGAATACACTGCTTATTCGATGGACAAATATTTTTGTAATGAATTGACCGATTGGATAGAGCTAGTCGAAAACACCGACCTACATAATGCTCTGAAAAGTTTAAGTTTAGAAGAACAAACTCTACTCAGTTACCTCTATTTTAAAGACAAAACTCAAACCGAAGTGGCGAAAATATACGGTATCGCACAGAAAAATATAAACAAAAAACTCCAAAGAACCTTTAAAAAAATCAAAAAGTTTTTCACTTAAAAGGTACAAGCTTTGATTTTAGAGCTTATAGGGGGGTATAAAAAAAGGTCCAAAAACACTCTTAAATAAGTAGAAGGGTTTTTTAAAACCTTTCTAAATTTTAAAAATTCAGGCACCTTGACAATCGAATATTTATTAACTTAATTACGTTAGTTGTTATCCGAGCGTTATGTCAGATACGCCATGACTTCAAATTGAACGAGCGACAAATATCCAGACATAAAATTAGTTGGTAACTAATCCGCAACGACGATAACAGCTTACAATGAT
>CAZSYK010000033.1:0-12592 GCA_964610685.1 uncultured Eubacteriales bacterium | reverse complement strand
TACCGAGGGATTTTAAGTCCCTTGTGTCTGCCTATTCCACCACACCAGCATGCTATTGTAATTCTAAACCCGAATCAAACAAAAGTCAATATTGTTTTTTGATCATCTCCGTCTTTATTAAACTTATACCCTGATTTTTTTAATATTTCAAGAGTATTGTCTATTCCAAGCAATATATAATCCTGATGAAGCTTTTTCTCAAAATCCCATGCATATTTCTCATCTTCTTTGGCTTTATCTCTTATCTTAAGTGCCATGTACGCTATTGTTCCTTCAGAAGAAAGTTGAGAATATGCAGATTGTTTCAGGTACTTTTCTGAGGAAAATCTGAAAGATTTCATTAATTCAGCGCACTCAAGACCTCCGAAGTGACTGTCGCTGTCGCCTTTAACCCGGCAACTCATAATCATGGGCAAATCCCCGATCTTTCTTAGAAACAACCTATAAGCTTGCTGAAACTCAAGCATAAGTTCAGCAAAGCACCTCTCTTTCGATTCTTCAAAGTCGTTCTTTTGAAAACTTTCAAGTTCATTAAACATTTTTTTTATAACTCTTCTGTCCCACAAATATTTTTCTTTGTTTAAAAACGAGGTTTCAATTATATAACCCATTGCCTTTACCCCTTTCTCGGTAAATTACCCATTGTTTTTAAGTTCTTTCCATTTTTTAACACCGTAATCTGCGATTTTTTGATAATCCTCATAACTCCAGTTAGCTTTTGTGAAAAACTGCTCTACTATATATTTCCCCATGGTATCGTTGCACCACGAGTTTGGAGCACCCTGAAACGCACCCGGCAAAATGCGTCCTTCGGAAACATAGTCTATCATTGAACGTGCCAGGGGATTATCAATAACGCTGCTTTCTTTTATGTCATAAGGCGTAAACCCGAATTCCGGAATAACGTACTTTTGAGCCAAATCCGAGGTTTTAACCCAGGTGAGAAAATCCTGAGCTTTCTTTTTTTCCGTATCGGAAGATTTTGCATTTATGCAGTAATAGCGCGGCACATAAACCGTTATGGATTTATTTATGTTCTTGGCTATATCGTCGGAAGACTTTATGTCATCATCGGCAAAAGGCATCTTTATCGGAACGAATACACATCTTTTTGCGATAAGTGAATTAAACATTGAAAGATCATCATAATCGGTTGTACTTGCAAGCAAGAATAACGATTTACCGTTTACAAAATTTTTCATAGACTGACCCACGCTGTTTTGTGTATTGCTTACAAGTTCAAGACCTCTTCCCAAAACTCCGCTTGAACCCGCAACGTTTAGAGTAATCAGATCAAGAGCCTCCGCAAACTTGATTAAAGGATTCCCAAGATTTTCGATGGTTGAATCGTCGGCTATATTAGCCGCGGAAGGAGATTTAAACAAAGAAGCCAATGCTATATTCGTAAGATAAGTTCCGCAATTTTTCGAATTACCTGCAGCGAACGAAAAGACTCCGTTCAGGTTTTTGCTCAAATCGCCTCTAACCGAAACAAAAGAGTATTTGTTACCGTTAAGCGAAATTTCGTAAACATTACCTGTGTTAATGTAAACCTTAAGTGCTTCTACCATGGATTTGAATTCTTCGTAAGAACACTCCTGAATATCTCTGAAAACCGCCCGATATTTATCTCCTCCGAAAAGCGAAGATAACATTTTCGGGTCAACCAAAAACCCATAGGCTTCCACAGTGTACGGAAGCCCGAAGCTGTCCGATGTGTTTGAACTCAGGCGCAAACTTTCCGGAATATTGTTTACAACTTCTTTAAAAGAGGCTTCGGTAGCATTGCTGAAATCCCAAATATTAGAATTTGATTTCCATTTTTCAAGCTCGGAAAGACTGCTGACAGTAAAAATGTCCGGCGGATGCTCATCGTTAAGGTAATTTCCCAAATTTTCCACTGTGTTATCTTCATCCGTAGGAGTAACGGTTCTTATTATAATCCCTGTACGGCTCGTGTATTCGTCGCACATTTTCCGAAATGATGTGCCTATACTTGTATCGGAATTATAGATAAATATATCATAATCCTTTTTGGTGGATGTGTTTGATGTTTCGGTTTGAGTTTGGGAATTATTCCAACAACCTGTGAGCATTATCATCTCTGCGCACA
Organism: uncultured Eubacteriales bacterium; assembly: GCA_964610685.1. Taxonomy (GTDB): domain Bacteria; phylum Bacillota; class Clostridia; order Oscillospirales; family Acutalibacteraceae; genus UMGS1491. Next base: position 10,479 of record CAZSYK010000033.1, on the reverse strand, counting down.
AAAGCAATAATACAGGTCTTAATTTTTTTTTCAAAAAATCATCTCCAAAAACCATATTTGGATTAGCATTAATAATTGATTTTGTATAAAAAATCAGCATCACCATTAAATAATATATTATTTTTCTATACAAATCAACAAAATTATTAAATTTTATTGATAAATATTTTTGTTCTAATAAACATATGTTGTCCATAGTTATTTATCAAGAGAGTGAGGACAAGTATGAAAAACATGGACAACAAAAATCACGCAAAAACCTTTAACGATGTTTTAAAGTTTATATGCGCAAAAATCAAAGAACCGCTGAAAACGGTACCCGATTTTGTAAAATCGGAAGCCACGGAAATAAGAATGCGTGTAAATCAAAGCGTTTGCATCGTGTGCCCGCTCAAAGCTTACTCAGTGCAATCAGACGGAAAAATTACAGAGTTTTTATCCGAAAATTCACTTAAAACAAGCAAACAAGATATAAACGATTGCTTTAAAGCGATGTGCAATTATTCGGTTTACAGCTTTCAAGATCAAATAAAAAACGGATTCATTACCATTAAAGGCGGAAATAGAGTCGGAATTTGCGGTAGTGCCGTTTCAAACACCGAAAGTGTCTCAAACATCAAAGATGTAACATCTCTTAATATCAGACTTGCCAGGGAGTGCAAGGGATGTGCAGAAAAAATTTTTGAAAATATAAAAAATGACAATTTGGGAGTTTTAATCGCAGGTCCTCCCGCATGCGGTAAAACCACCATATTAAGAGATCTTGCGCGAATAATATCGACGCACAATTCACAGCGCCCGTCAAAAACCGTGATTGTTGATGAAAGAGCCGAAATCGCAGCAATGTTTGAAGGAATACCTCAACTGGATATAGGGCTAAGCGACGTGTTAACAGGATTCCCCAAAGCACAGGGTATTTTAAATGCCGTGCGATGCCTGTCCCCCGAGATTATAATCTGCGATGAAATTGGCACCCAAGAGGAAACTTTGGCGATAACTCAAAGCCTTAATGCGGGAGTAAAAATCATCGCCAGTATTCATGCGAGAAACCCCGACGAACTTTTAAATCGCCCTCAAGCAAGAAAAATTTTAAATTCGGGAGCATTTGAAAAAATCGTGTTTTTAAGCGGGTCGTTTTCTCCGGGAACTGTTATTAATATCTGCAAAGTGAGTGATATTTATGATAAAAGCAATCGGAATAATAATTTTAATAATATCAGGAATTTCAGGAGGCTTCGCAGTGTCTGAAAAATACACTAAAAAAGTTAATTTTTTACGTCAATACATGGATCTGATTTTTAATTTGAAAACCGATATACGGTACTGCGCAAAACCTCTTGGCGAAATTTTGAAAAATTATTCCTGCGACGAGCCTTTAAATCGGTATCTAAGTAAATGTATAGATTATTTAAAAGAAAAACCTTTTTCGGATTCATGGAAAGACGCATTCTCTAATTTAACGCAAGAAACAGGAATCTCTGAAGAAGAAGCGCAGATAATATTAAATTTTGGCGCAGAGCTCGGCAACTGCGATGTTGAAGGACAACTGAATTATCTTGACCATAATCTGAATATAATAAAAAATCATCTGAGCGAAGCAATAGAAAACAGAAAAACAAAAGGTAAACTTCCGATTATTTTAGGAGCAGGTCTCAGCCTTTCGGTCGCACTTCTGTTTATATAATTCATAAAGTTTTTTCGGAGGAATTTTAATATGAACGTGGATTTAATTTTCAAAATAGCCGCCGTCGGGATTATAGTTGCGGTTTTAAATCAAGTGCTGATACGCTCGGGACGCGAAGAGCAGGCCATGATGACGACACTTGCGGGGCTGATAGTGGTTTTAATGATGATAATCCAGCAAATAGATATGTTGTTCAAGACGATAAAATCAGTTTTTGGACTTTAAAGATCAAGGAGGGTGATTCTTGGTAAGTTTAAAAACTTGAAACCTAAACGTACCGAGAAAATTATGAACATAGTTACAATAAGTGCGATAATTTTAATTGCGGCAATAGTTTCGGTAACACTCAGAAAACACGTTCCCGAATATTCAATGATTGTAAACATATCTGCAGGACTGGTAGTCGCCTTGGTGTTGATATCAAGCTTTCTGCCGGTTTTGAATCAGATAAAAAGTCTGTTTTCTTACACGAAAATACCTAACGAGTATGGGGCGATCCTATTTAAATCGCTCGGGATATGCTTTGTAGCACAGTTTGTTTCTGATTCGTGTAAAGACGCAAACGAAAACGCGCTTGCCTCCAAGGTGGAATTTGCGGGTAAAATAGGCATAATCACAGCTGCTCTCCCCCTTTTTGAAAAAATAACTCAGACTGCTCTTGAATTTATGGGAGCTAGGTAATATATGAAAAAGATTTGCAAGTTTTTGATTTTTATTCTGCTTATTTTAAGCGTCCGGGTGTCTGCCCGCGCTTTAGAAAACAATGCTTTAAACGAAATATACCGCGAACAATTTAAAACAAGCGAATCAGAAAAGCTCACCGAAAATTTACCAAACGACTCTTTGAAATCTCTCGATAGAATAGGTGTTTCGGGTGCAAATTGGGAGGAAATATCTCACTTAAATCCCAATAAAATATTTACTGAAATTATAAACATTATAAAGGAAAAGCTTTCTTCTCCGCTTAAATCTTTAGCTCCGACTGCTGCAATCATACTTCTCTGCGCTCTTATAAACAATCTGAAAACCTCGTTCGGAAGTGACCATATGGCTGAAATAATGACAGCTGTCAGCACGCTTTGCTTATGCGCGGCGATAATAAACCCGATAGTTTCGTGCATAAATTCTTCGGCACTGGTAATAAAAAGCGCTTCGGGATTCACCCTTTGTGCCGCTCCGGTAATGGCGGGAATAATGATAGCCTCAGGTCACCCTATCTCGGCAACATCTTACCAGGCACTTATAGTATCCGCCGGGCAGGTAATATCACATATTGCGGGGAATTTTCTTGTTCCTTTTATGAATATGCTTTTGGGAATATCCATAATTTCATCAATATCATCAAGGCTGAAACTTGAAAACTTATGCGAAGCAATATATAAATTCATAAAATTTGTCCTTAAATTTTCAGCATCGATTTTCACGGGGATTATCACTCTTCAAAATATAGTCACGACTTCTGCCGACAATATAGGAACAAGCACAGCGAAATTTGCAATTGACAGTTGCGTGCCGATTGTCGGCAGCGCGCTTAGCGATGCATTTACCACGGTGCAAGGGTGCGTAAAACTTTTAAAATCCGGCGTGGGCGCGTTTGGCATAATTGCGGGCGGAATAATATTTTTACCGATAATTGCCGAGTGCTCGGTTTGGATATTGTTTTTAAATCTGTGCGTATCCGTAGGTGATATTTTTGAACTCAAGAAAATATCTTCGCTTGTAAAATCAGTCAGTAACGTTATGTCCGTAACACTTGCGGCTCTTTTGTGTGTAATGACGGTACTCATAGTTTCAACAGTACTTATACTCATAATCGGGAGGTAAAAATGGACTCTGTAAAACAGTGGTCGGTGCTTATATGTGCATCATCTATGATATGTATTTTAATTGAATTTTTAATCCCCCCCGGGAAAATAGGAAAATCAATGAATATGGTGCTGGGTGTTTTTATGCTTATCGCTTTTATAACCCCGTTTACCGGAAAAAACGGACCATTTAACATTGATTTTAAAAAAATAAGCAACAACGAAAAATTATGCGAGCAAAAAAACGTTTTAAATAATTTGAACTCACAGATTTCCGATGTAGCAAAAGAAAACATAAAGGCCATTATAACGAGAAGTTTGAGGGATATTGATACAGACGCAAAAAAAATTCAAATATTTATGCATAGAAATGATTAGATGCAAAATATATCTGAAAAAAAGTCAAAGCGATTTAAAAGAAAAAGTAAAAAGCGAGGTTGAAAACAAACTGAAAATAAAAACGGAGGTTATAGTCGATGTGTAAAACAAAGAATTTTTAATCCGGGAGGCGCATAAAAATGCCGTCAAAAAGTTGGGATCTTTTAAAAATCAAAGAAACCGTCAGCAAAGTGTTATCAGGGAAAAATCATAGTCAAATAATAATAGTTTTAGGTTTAGCAGGTGTTTTTTTAATATCTGTATCAAGTTTTTTCAAAAGTGATTCTAAAAAAACCTCTATCCGAACAGATTCAAAAATTACTTCTGAAAATCGACAGGAAAAATTGCAGCAAAATTTAGAAAATATAATTTCAACCGTAAACGGCGCCGGAAAATCCAGAGTACTCCTGACTTTTGAAAGTGCGGCGGAAACAGTTTATGCCACTGAAGAACGAAAGAACAAAGAAGCATCCGAAGACAAATCAGATGGATCAATTACAAGAAAAAGGGAAAGTGATGACTGCGAAAAAAAATACATAACAATAAAAGACAGCGAAGGCACTGAACATGCTCTTGCTGTTACAGAAATCGAACCAAAAGTAAAGGGTGTGATAGTGATTTGCCCGGGGGGTGATGATCCTTTAGTCAAACGAAGAATCGTTGAAGCTGTTACGACAGCGCTTAACATACCATCCAAGCGAGTTTGCGTAACAAAATCAGGATAATTTATTTATAAATTTAAACGCTTTTAATAAATTAAAAATTTGGAGGAATAAAAATGAAATTTCACAAACGTCAACTAATCTTAGCATCCCTTGTTGTGGCGCTGGGAGCAGCAGTATATTTGAATTGGCAGTTTTCAGAAGATAAAGGGTTGAATGCTACGGAGATTTTAGATTCAACAAAAGAACTTGGCGAAGCAAAATACGTAAATAATTCCTGCGTTTCGGAAACCTCTTTAACATCTGCCCCAGTTTCGGATAAAGCAAAAAAATATTTTGCAGAGGCAGGGACGAATCGTCAAAAGGCTCGTGAAGAAACGGAAGAAAAATTAAAAAATCTTTCATCAGAACAAAATATAAACGGTGACATAAAAAGCGAGATCACAAAACAAATCGATAACCTTGCAAAGAATATTCAGCAAGAAACCAGCATAGAAAATCTAATAAAAGCCAAAGGATTTGGCGAATGCGTGGTTTCGCTTCAAAACGGTGAATGCAGCACGATTGTAAGCCCCGGGAATTTAAATGAAAATTCAGCGGTAATTATTCGGGATATAGTTTCGGGGCAGTCAGGTATCTCTTATGATAAGATTAAAATAGTCGAGGCGAAATAATAAATTACAAAAAATCCCTCCGGTTGTTGTCGGAGGGATTTTTTTGTGCTCAACAAAAGATATTTTTGTTAAGATTTTATTCAGTTGATGTTTTGAATGTGATATGATATAATATAAGAATAAATTTTTATATTATAGGAGTAAAGTTTTTATGAATACTAAAAGTGCAGCATTATTTAGTACTGGATACACAATATTTTTTGCGGCTCTTATGGCTTTAATGCCGGTTATTATGAACGCCGGTCCCAAAGCATACAATTATTTAAAAGAAAGAGCATCTGTGTCAACTAATCATATAAACACACGAAATTCATTGGACAGGCTAAAAAAAGAACTGCTTAAAATCAAAGGGCAAAATAATGCTAAAAAACAAATCTTGAATTCTATATCAGGTTGGCTGGAAAGCAAGGAAAATCCTGACAATTCTTCAGGAGGATTAATAATTCATTTGGCAGGTGTATCAGGTACAGGTAAAACACTCGCCGCCGAAGCGATAACAAAATCGCTTCTTGGCGAGAATGTGAATTCAATTAAGATATCCTATTCTTCTATAGATTCAAAAAGTCAAAAAACAGTTGCGGACCAACTGTTTGGACAAACCGAAGAAAACTTTGGGCAAATTAAAGTTGATAAAAACACTCCCCTTACTTGTCAGCTTAAATTTAATCCCAAAACTGTAATTGAGATACATGAATTCGATAAATTTATGGAAAAAGACGATTCGCTTCAAGCTAAGCTCTGGGATATTGCGGATAATGGAAGAATTGACGTCAATGGTCAGACGCTGGATTGCCGAAACACTATCTTTATATTAACCTCTAATTCTTCTAAGGAAAGTTTGGGTTTGGGGAACGATACTAAAGATGAAACAAAATCACTTGAAAAAATCAGCTATCGCCAGGTATTTTTAAATCGTATCAATACTATGTATTTTGAGGATTTTTCGCTCGAAGAATACTATGAACTCGCAGTTCAAAAAATAAAAATTGTTTCAGATTATTATAATAAAAAATTTAACCTTTTAGTAAACGTTTCTGAAGAATCATTAAATAAAATTGCGCAAGAATTGAAAAACAAAAAAATCGGAGGAGCCAGAAACATTAAGCCAATAACCGATAAAATGTATATAGCTTTGGCGGAATTTAAAAAACGCAACAATATAACCGAGTCCTCCGAATGCAAAAATCTAAAAATAAGCTTAGAGTACGACGAAATTAACAAGGAATTTATTGAAAGTTAAAATTATTATATTTATATGTTTTTAAAAGAGATCGAGAAAATTCGATCTCTTGCGTTTTTTTGATAATGATTTTATTATAAAATAAAAAGTATAAAAGGAAAACAAAATGAACCAGGTGCAGAAAAGATACTCAAAAATAAAAGAAAAATTTCCGAGAGAATTCATATTGCTTCAAGGCACGGGATGTTTTTGGAAAAAGTGCGCTTTTTGTGATTATTATGAAGATGTGAGCTCCGAGCCTTTTGAATTAAACGCTTCGGTTATTGATAAAGTCACAGGCGAATTTGGCGTTTTGGATGTGATAAATTCAGGTTCTGCAATGGAGCTTGACAGCAAAACTCTTGACGCGCTCGCAAAAAAAATTAACGACTGCAAAATAAAAGAAGTTTGGTTTGAAGTTCACTGGGCGTACCGCAATAAACTCAAAAGTTTTTCAAAAAAATTTAAAAATTCCGTTGTTAAGTTCAGAACAGGAATTGAAACTTTTGACCCCGTTTTGCGAACTTTTTGGATTAAAGGCGTCCCCGAAAGCATAACACCTGAAGATGTGGCAAAATATTTCAGCAGTGTGTGCCTTTTGGTCGGAACAGAAAGACAAAGCTTTGAAAGCGTTGTTTCGGACATAAAAATAGCGGATAAATATTTCGAGCGGTTTATAGTAAGCGTATTCGTGCCGAACAGCAAAAAAATAAAATCAAATCCTGCGCTTATAAACAAATTTATGAGCGAAGTTTATCCGGAAATAAAGGATAACCCCACAATTGAAATATTAATAAATAACACTGATTTAGGAGTAGGATAAATTTTAAAAATGGGTAATGTTGAATTTACGGTAACAGATAAGAGCGTCGGATTACGAATAGACAAATTTTTATCCTCGCATATGGAAAATATATCGCGGTCTTATATCCATAAACTGATAGAAACCGATAAAATAAAGGTAAACGGAAACTTTATCAGCAAAAATTATAAAGTCAGCGAAACCGATAAGATTACAGTTGAAATCCCAAAGCCTGAAAATTTGGATGTTTTGCCTGAGAACATACTGCTTAATATAGTTTATGAAGACAGCGATCTTCTAATAATAAACAAACCTAAAGGTATGGTAGTTCACCCTGCTCCCGGCAACTACAGCGGAACGCTTGTAAACGCCCTTCTCAACCACTGCAAAGATTCTCTTTCTGGAATTAACGGAATTATTCGCCCGGGCATAGTTCACCGCATAGATAAAGACACAAGCGGACTTTTGATTGTCGCAAAAAACGATAATGCGCACAAATCACTTGCAAAGCAAATTAAAGATCATAGCTTCACGCGTGAATACGAAGCCCTTGTTCATGGGAATTTAAAAGAAGCTGAAGGGATTATCCACGGCAACATCGGTCGCCATAAAACCGACCGCAAAAAGATGGCTGTTTTAAAAGCAGGCGGGCGAAACGCTGTCACTCATTACAAGGTGATTGCAGTATATGCTGGGTTTACTCATTTAAAACTGCGTCTCGAGACCGGGCGAACTCATCAGATACGTGTACACATGGCGTCCATAGGTCACCCGATCCTTGGTGACGAAGTTTACGGTATCAAAGAAAAAGGTGAATTTAAGTTTCTTAAAGGTCAGTGCCTTCATGCAAAAGTTTTAGGATTTGTTCATCCGGCAACAAACAAATACATGGAGTTTACAAGTCCTCTACCCGAATATTTTTTAAAAGCAATTAATATTATAGACAACTAGTTGTTTATAAACACATTAATCCTTATGAAAATAGTTATACACAGACCTCGTCGCAGACTCAGTCATTCCCGAAACGAGCATAAGCTCACTATAAGATGCGGTGGATATTCTTTCTACAGACCCAAATATTTTCAAAAGCAACTTGGCACGCGCAGATCCTATGCCTTCTATTTTTGTGAGCTCTGAGGATTTGATTTTTGAATCCCTGAGTTTTTTATGATAGCCTATTGTATACCGATGAACTTCATCTTGAACGGAAGTTATAAACGCAAACACGCGGTTATTACTTTTTATTTCGATTTCTTCTCCGTCTGTTGTTATAGCTCGTGTACGATGTTTATTGTCTTTGACCATCCCGAAAACGGGTAAATCTATTTTAAAAGAGCTAAGCATGTCCTTCGCCGCGCGAGTATGTGCTACTCCCCCATCGATGAGTATAAGGTCGGGTAATATTTTAAAGCCTTTATCATTCTTTTCTTCAATATAATTCTTTATCCTTCTCCCCACTATTTCCTTCATTGAACTATAATCGTCTTGACTTGTAACAGTCGTAATTTTAAATCTTCTGTAAGCGGGTTTAAATGGCTTCCCGTCTTTAAACGCAATCATCCCGCCTACATTATCACTACCATGAAGATTGGAAATATCATAGGCTTCTATATATCTCGGAACAATTTTTAAAGAAAGAATATTTCTTAATTCTTCCAAAGTATCTTCATGTCTGTTTTTGATTTCTTTACTTTGAAGCAGAGCTTCATAAGCGTTATTTTTACACATCTCGATAAGCTTTAGCTGTTCACCTTTTTTAGGAACTGATATGCTTACTGATTTTCCGCTTTTTTGAGATAAAAATTCGTTTACAAGTTCCGAGCTTTCGATTTCACCGTCAAGTATGATGTTCTTAGGCACGTCGTTTTTCATCATATAATATTGTTTCAAAAATTCGGTGCGAGTCGAAACAATATCGTCTTCGGGTTCAACCATAAAATTCTGGCTTTCGTATAAATCACCCCCGCTAAATCTGAAAACCTCAAACGAAACATTGGATTTATCGTAAGCGCAAGCTATCACGTCTTGCTCTTTAACCTTATAAGACACAACTTTCTGACGATTTTTTATATTTTCGATTGCTTTAATTCTGTCTCTTATTTCCGCAGCTTGCTCAAAATCCAATTTTAGTGAAGCTTCATTCATTTTCAGAGTAAGATATTTTAAAGTTTCGGCACTACCTTTTTTTATGAACTTAGTAACCTCACTGATAACAAAAATATATTTTTGATGCGTTATAGTGCCTATACAAGGTCCGTAACATCTGCCAATATAATAGTTAAGGCATGGGCGTTTGAATTTTTTATCTAAATTTCGATTACACGTAGGAACCCTAAATATTTTTATTACTTCCTCAACAACCCTTTTAATCGACAGGGAGTTTGTATATGGTCCGATATAAAGCGCTCCATCATCGGTTGTTTGCTTCACATATTGAACTCTAGGCCAATTTTCATTTGTGATTTTTATATAGCTGTATCCTTTATCGTCCTTAAGAAGAATATTATATTTTGGCATATGTTTTTTTATAAGACTGCACTCTAAAACAAGAGCCTCGAACTCGCTGTCAGTTACTATATAATCAAAATAGCGGATGTTCTCTACCATTTTTTTGACTTTATCGCTATGATTAGCATCAGACATAAAATAAGAAGAAACTCGATTTTTCAAGTTTTTCGCTTTTCCAATATAAATTATCTCGTCAAAAGAGTTTTTCATTATATATACACCCGGATTTAACGGCAGCTTTTTAACAGTTTCTTTTATGTCAATTTCATTTTTCATTAGTATAAACCTCATTATTTTATGAACTCCTAACTATTATATTAAATAATAATAGTATTCTCAAATAATCGCAGGGATATATCTTATCGTTTCCATAACTTAAATGTTGACATATTAATTTTTAGCATGGTATAATTTTAAAGCACTCTCTTGGAGGGGTGTCCGAGTGGTTTAAGGAGCCAGTCTTGAAAACTGGTGATCCCGCAAGGGACCGAGGGTTCGAATCCCTCTCCCTCCGCCAGGCAAAAGAGTTACAAGGAGTGAGAAACGACTATATTTAAAATATTCAAAAAACCGCATATTAAGGCAAAACGTTTTATCGTAACACAAAAACGAAAAGCGTGTTACTTCTATGAGGTACTTATGGATACTCAGACAAGACTAAATCATCTTTGCTACGCGATGAAGGCAAATCGGCAGTAACAAATTTAATTAAATAATTTAATGGAGAAGTACTCAAGTGGCTGAAGA
>CAZSYK010000032.1:0-12615 GCA_964610685.1 uncultured Eubacteriales bacterium | reverse complement strand
CTCTGTCAACTCTTTATCCCATTATTTTTTCCCTTTGGTGACTTTTTGACGTTTTCAGTTTTTTTCTAAAATATTTTGTTAATTCTCAACAATCAAGCATGTTTAAAATTAGCTGTTATGTTATGTTCCGGAATTACAATTCGAATTATTTCGCCTTTTTTATTAATCGTAACGTCATACTCTATGTTTTCAGACTTACCTCTAAACGTTTCTTCTCCTTCTTCGTTTAACAACTGTTTTAAATTTGATTTGTCGCTTAACGAATTTAAAACTTTCAATATGCACATTACAAACGAATTTTCCATTAAGGGTTCCTTGTTAAATTCACCGGAAAGATCTTTCATGGAAATCGTGTATTTGTCGCCTTCACAGGAAAACGTAAGACCTTTTATATCTTCGGGTTTGCTAAACGTTATAATATTAATCCCTTCGGGAACGTGGGAAATTTTAAATTCGTATTTTTTGTTATTTGCTTCGACATACACATCGCTTTCAAAATTGCTGATTATATCCGAAGAATCGTTTAATAAATTTTCTTTACATCCTGACATAAACATCATTAAAAAACCGCAAAACAAAAAAGTTGCAAATTTTCTCACACAATCACCTTGTCATTCAAATTGTAAAAATATATTCGGAAGTTCATTTATTAAATCGGTTGGGGTCATTGAAACAGAAGAAAATTTATTTTTGCACTCGTCTCCACTCATACCATGAATAAAAACCGCGCAAACCGCAGCATCGATTGGGGATAATCTTTGAGCCAAAAAAGAGCCTATCATACCTGAAAGAACGTCACCGCTTCCGCCTTTTGCCATGCCTTCATTTCCAGTGGTGTTTATAAAAACATTACCTTCCCGGTCGGAAATAGCGGTTTTATTGCCTTTCAAAACAGTTGTCACACCATATTTTAAGGAAAATTCTTTGGCATATTTAGCTTTATTGGCTGCAATGGTTTCGATATCTCTCAAGATTAGCCGCGACATTTCTTTTAGATGAGGAGTGAGTACAATTTTAGATTTCGCTTCTTTTAATATATCTATATTCTCGGATATTACATTTATTCCGTCAGCATCGATTATCACCGGAACGTTAAGATTTCTGATCAGTTCATAGGTTATGCTTCCGGTGCTTTGATTCCAACCCATTCCGCAGCCGACAAGAACCGCTGAACATTTTTCGGATTCTTTTAAAATGCTTTCGACCGATCCGGCCAAAATAAAGCCATCTTCATCTTCAGGCACTACATGAAAAGTAACTTCGGAAATTTTTTTGGATGTTGCTTCATAAATGGATTCAGGCACAACCGCTTCCACAAGTCCGACCCCGCATTTAACCGCTGAAGCAATAGCAAAAAAAGCAGCACCGGGCATATTCTTGCTCCCGCAAACGCAAAGGAGCTTGCCGAATGTACCTTTATTGGCTTCGGGGTATCGTTCGGGAAGCTTTTTTTTCACTATGTCAAAAGTAATGTTTCTTAAATATTCATACTTGTCCATGTAAAATCTCCTTGTTTCTCTTTATCAAAACACACTATAACCGCACACGCATAAGTTTTGGTGTGAGTCAAACTGACAGAAAAATCCAAATTTCTGTCTTCAGCTATTTTAAGAGCCTTGCCTGTCAAAAAAACGCAAGGTTTTCCAGCGTTATCTCTTAAAATCTGAACATTTTTAATACCCACTCCTTGTATTCCTGTTCCGACGGCTTTTGAAAGAGCTTCCTTGGCGCAAAAATTTGCAGCGACACTTTGAACAGAAAATCCTTTCTCCCCCAGTTGGTCATATTCTTCGTCACCTAGGATAAATTTCAAAAATCTTTTATTTTGCATTGATTTTTTTATTCGGGATATTTCAACCATATCCACTCCCACGGAAATCAAAAATTACCTCTCCTTTATAATTCGATTTTTATTTTAAACTGTAATTTGATTTGATTCCTGATCTTTCAAAAAGAAAATTTTGTTTATCTTATGTTGTATAAATTTGAGATCGGGTTCCGAAAAATCAGGATCGCGGTTAACCAATTCCGTTGCAGCTTTTTGCGCCTGCTTCATTAATCCTATATCTTCATAGCCCATCGGAATACTTATATTAGGCACACCATGCTGGTTAACTCCAAAAAAATCACCGGGACCTCTGATTTTCAAATCTTCTTCAGAAAGGTAGAACCCGTCACCTGAGCTGGTCATGGCATTGAATCTGCGCATAGCATCACGGCTTTTCGAGTTTGATATTAATATGCAGTAGGATTTTTGATCGCTTCTACCTACTCTGCCTCTTAATTGATGAAGCTGAGAAATCCCGAACCGCTCGGCATTTTCGATGATTATTAATCGTGCATTCGGAACATCAATTCCAACTTCAATTACCGTGGTTGAAATTAAAGTTTTTATGTCACCGTTTATAAATCGCTTCATTATATTGTCTTTTTCGGTCGAATTCATTTTACCATGCAAAATTTCGACTTCGTCGTTTTTAAAGCCGTAATTCAGCATTTTATCTTTATAAGTTTTGACATCCGCAATTTCATTTTCGTTTTCTTCGATGCTTGCGCATACAACATAACCTTGCCCGCCTTCATCAATTATCTTTCTTAAAAAAGCCCAAGCTCGGTGACGTTTACTTTCATCAACTTGAAAAGTGTCTATTTTTTGTCTGCCCGGAAGTGTTTCGCTCAGAGTGGATATATCAAGGTCACCGTAAAGAATCATTGCCAAGGTTCGGGGTATCGGCGTCGCAGACATTACCAAAACATGAGGAGTATTACCTTTGTTTACCAAACTCGACCTTTGTTTCACCCCAAACCTATGCTGCTCATCCGTTACAATCAAACCGAGATTTTTAAACACAACATTATCCGAGATAAGCGAATGCGTTCCGATAACAATCTTTGCAGCTGCGAGCTCGATATCATTTTTCACATGTTCTTTCTCTTTAGCTTTCATAGAACCATATAAAAGTTGAACTTTAATCCCGAAATGCTCAAAAAATTTTGAAAATGTTTCGTAGTGCTGAATTGCAAGAATTTCGGTCGGAGCCATCACCGCAACTTGATAACCGCTTTTTACCATATTATAGGCAAGCGTGGCAGCAATAACGGTTTTACCGGAACCGACATCACCTTGCAAAAGGCGGTTCATGGATAATCCGCTTTCCTTTATATCATACATGCACTCCGAAATAACGCTCTCCTGAGATTTGGTTATTTTAAAAGGCAAAGACTCGCAGAATTCTTTTGAATGGTCTTTTGAGATTTTTATTTGAGTCTTCGGGCGAGCCTGTTTCTTCACGAAACACATGCTTAGCTGATATATAAAAAGTTCTTCGAATATAATTCTTCTTCGTGCAGTGTTAAGTGCCTGATGGTCTTTGGGGAAATGAATATTTTTTAAAGCGAAATCCAAAGAGCATAGATTATTATCTTTTAAAATTCCAATAGGCAAAGTTTCCGAAATACACGCCGGAAGAAGCTCTGCCGCATTTTCGACAAGGCTTTTTATTTTTGATGAACTTATTCCTTTAGTCTGACGATAAACAGGGCAAAGTTTTAAATCGTCATTAATCTTCTTGATTTTTGGCGAAATCATTTCAAATTTAATCAAATTGCCCGTAACATTGCCGCGAAAAAAGTACTCGTTTCCTTTAACAAGATTTTCCGCAGTATACTTGCTGTTAAAAAAAACAATATCGGCAAAATTTTGGCCATCGGTTGCTTCAAGTTTATATAAAAATTTGCCACTTCTTAGCCTTACAGATTTAACGTCAGACAAAATTTTAAGCTTTACGCATTGGTCTTTACGGCCTTTCGCGGAAGCCAAACTTTGCACCAATGTCCAGTCTTCGTACGTGCGTGGAAAAAACTCGATAAGATTACCAATGGTGTTAACCCCCATTGCTCTTAATAATTCAGCACTTTTGGGGCCAACACCTTTTAGATTTTTGATATCAGTTTTAAATAAAGATGCCATAATCGGCACCTCCATATAATAATTTATTCAACAGAAATTATAAAATGATAAATAGGTTGCTCACCATTTATAATATTAATATCAAGTGACTGCTTTAGAGAAGAATCAATCATTTCCTTGGCTTTTTCGGCTTGTTCAAGGCTAATGCTTTCACCATAAATAACAGTTATAAATTCACTTTCTTTTGTGATCATGGATTTTGTTAATCTTTCGGCTGCTTTGACCGGATCTTTTTCAGTGAACATAAGTTTGCCGTCGCAAAGAGCTAATATCTCGCCTTCTTTTATTTTGAATCCGCCGAATTCAGAATCTCTTGCGGCAAAAGTCACCTGGCCGGTCTTCACTTTAGAAGCCGCTTGTGCCATAATATCCACATTTTCTTCTGCGCCAACTTCAGAGTTATACGCAAGAATTGATGAAATTCCCTGAGCAACAGTTTTTGTTGGAACAACAACTACTTTACGGTCTTTAACAAGAGACGCAGCTTGTTGAGCGGACATTATTATATTTTTGTTGTTTGGAAACACGTATACGGTTTTGGCGGGAGTGGCGAGAACTGCTCCTACTATTATATCAGTGCTTGGATTCATGGTTTGCCCGCCGCTTATTACATTGCAACACCCTAAATCTTTAAAAAGAGAGATCACTCCGTTACCGGCGGCTACTGCTACAAACCCAACATCTTCTTCGGGATCTTGTTTTTCGAAACTTGTTGCTTCTTCTTTTGAAAATTTGGCTTTTTGAGCTTCGGAGACTAAACGATGCTGTTCCTTCATGTTTTCTATTTTAACATTTAGAAATTGACCGTATTTGAGACCTTCCCCCAAAACTTTACCCGGATTTTCCGTATGAACATGGACTTTGATTATTTCCTCATCATCCACCACAACAACGCAGTCCCCGATTTTTTGCAAGTGAATTCTGAGCCTTACGGGATTTAGTTTGCAAAGTGCGCTGCGTTTAACTATAAATTCGGTGCAATATGTAAAATTTATATCCGAATCAAATTCGGCTGCAGCATTTTTAAAGTCATTGTCCTTTTCAATGTTCATATCATCAGGTTCGGAATCCATAATAATTCCGTCTTTAAAAACAGACATCATTCCTTCAAAAATCAAACATAAACCTTTTCCGCCTGCGTCTACAACGCCTGCTTTTTTTAAAACCGGAAGCAAATCCGGAGTGGATTCAAGTGCCGCACGCGCTCCCGAGCACACTTCAGACCATATAAAAACAACATCATCGTTGGTTTTGGCGATTTTTTGGGCTTTTTCAAACGCTATTCGCGCAACGGTAAGCATTGTTCCCTCCGTAGGTTTAGTAACAGCTCCGTACGCTGCTCTCACCCCTACACCTAAAGCCTCCAGAATATCGGTTCCGCTAATGTCAGATGCATCAGCAAAAAGCTGGGAAAATCCTTTGAAAAATATGGAAAGTATCACTCCCGAATTGCCTCTGGCACCTCTTAAAAGCGCAGGAACAAATGTCTTTACCACTTCGCCGACTGATGGATTGTCGCTTAATTTTTTAAGTTCTTCCGTGGCCGCGGATATAGTCATCGACATATTTGTCCCGGTATCGCCGTCAGGCACGGGAAATATATTAAGATCGTTAATATGATTTTTGTTTTTTAAAATATTATTAGCTCCTGAAATAATCGCGTTTTTTAAACATAAACCACTTACCAATTAAATACAGCTCCTCATATAAATTTTATTATCAATTTATACTTCTCATTATTAATTTTTTAAAATTCGTTTCCATTTTAACTTATTTACGCTTTATGTGCAAATTATTTCAGGTTACTCTGAACCTCTCCACTGATTTTGTTTTTCCGCTACGATCATCGATATCATAAATTATACATTCCATTTTACAAGGACCGTTTGCGTTTTCGAATCTGACAGGCATTCTATCTCTCATTTTTTTAATCGAAAGTTCTTTTTTCACTCCAAGAACCGAATTGATAACGCCTGTCATCCCCACGTCGGTAATGTATCCAGTTCCACCCGGCAAAATTTCTTCATCGGACGTTTGAACATGAGTATGAGTACCAAATACAGCAGAAACTTTACCGTCAACATAAAAACCCAGCGCTCTTTTTTCGGCAGTTGCCTCTGCGTGAAAGTCTATTATTTTAATTTTACAGTCTGCGCATTTGCTCAAAACTTCATCTACAGCATACAGAGGAAGATCTATACTTTCAAGATAAGCGACCCCTAAAAGGTTTATTACACATACGCTAATATTATTTACGACAAGCTTGCAAAATCCCACGCCCGGAGTTTTTTCGCTCGGATAGTTATAAGGTCTTATTATTCTGTTATTTTCATTTAGAAAAGTGAAAATTTCTTTACGCCTGAAAGTATGGTTGCCGTTTGTTATAACATCCACGCCGCTTTCAAACAAACGCCTGGCGGAATCGGGGATAATTCCATTGCCTTCAGCGGAATTTTCACCGTTTGCTATAGTTAAATCCACACGATTATCTTTTTTGAATTTTTTTAATTTAGACCTTAGAAACTCGGTGCCGTTTTTTCCGACAACATCGCCAATAGCCAAAACTCTCATACATTTTCACCACTTAGACAACTATAAAATTATTTCGCGTATTCAACCGCTCTGCTTTCTCTTATTATGTTAACCTTTATCTGACCCGGATAATCAAGTTCTGATTCTATTTTCTTGCAAATATTTCTTGCCAGCGGAATCATGCGCTCATCGTTTATTACTTCGGGTTTTATCATAACTCTGACTTCCCTGCCCGCTTGAATAGCATAGCATCCTCTTACACCGGAAAAAGAAGAAACGATCGATTCAAGCTTTTCAAGCCTTTTTATATAGTTTTCCAAATTTTCACGTCGTGCACCGGGGCGTGCCGCAGAAGCTGTGTCTGCTGCTTGAAGTATAAATGCATAAGCGGTTTTAGGTTCCACGTCACCGTGATGCGACTGAATTGCGTGTATAACCGCTTCGCTTTCTTTATATTTTTTTGCAACATTAACCCCAAGTTCAATATGTGATCCTTCTGTTTCATGGTCGAGAGCTTTTCCGATATCATGAAGAAGCCCTATTCTTTTAGCCAAAATAGGATCAAGACCAAGCTCAGATGCTATCATACCGCACAAATGAGAAACTTCCAGCGAGTGATTAAGAACATTTTGACCATAACTTGTTCTGTACTTAAGTTTTCCCAAAAGTTTTATTATCTCGGGGTGAAGGTTGTTAATTCCCGCCTCGATTACCGCACGCTGACCTTCTTCTTTAATTTCTTTTTCGATATCGTTGCGAGCTTTTTCAACCATTTCCTCTATTTTAGCCGGATGAATACGTCCATCGGAAATAAGTCTTTCGAGTGCTACTCTTGCAATTTCTCTGCGGACCGGATCAAAAGCCGATAAAGTGATCGTTTCCGGCGTATCGTCGATTATAAGATCAACACCTGTAAGATTTTCGATAGCTCGAATATTCCTGCCTTCTCGACCGATTATTCTTCCCTTCATGTCGTCGCTGGGAAGCGGAACCACAGAAATGGTGGCTTCAGCAATATGATCCGAGGCACATTTCTGAATTGCAAGCGAAAGAATATCCTGAGCTTTTTTTTCGCTCTCTTCTTTTAGCTGCTGTTCAAAAATGGTTATTTTGAGTGCTTTCTCATGTGTAAGCTCGTCATTAAGACTTTCAAGCAAAAATTTTTTAGCCTGATCCACGGAAAATCCTGATATTTTTTCAAGAATATCAAACTGGTTCTTCTTTATAATTTCCGCTTCTGTATACTTGGATTCAATTTCTTTGAGCTTGTTATTCAAAATATTTTCTTTGGACTCTAAACTGTCTGTTTTTTTATCCAGGTTTTCTTCTTTTTGAAGGATTCTTCTTTCTTGACGTTGAACGTCTCTTCTGCGTTCCGACAACTCTCTTTCCGTATCGTTTCTGAATCTATGTACTTCTTCCTTGCCTTCAAGTATCACTTCTTTTTTCTTGGTGTCGGCAAGCTCTTTTGCATTGATAATTATCTTTTCAGCTTCTTTCTCAGCTGAAGCAATTGCCTTTTCGGCTTTAAGTTTTCTGTAAAACACACCCAGTGTAAACGCGGCCGCTGCACATAAAATAATTGTTAATATCGTTATCAGATTCAAACGCTTTACAACCTCCTAAAACTTTTACAACTGAATCTTAAATAATACCTATAAAACTGCCTTTTGAAATATAATTTTAAAAAGGAAGCAAGTTAAAATTTTAAGTTTATTATGATTTATGATATAATGCAAATATGGCATACCAGCCAGATATATGCAGAAATTTTCAATTCAGTTAAAAAGTATAAATAAAATAATGGCTAACTTAATATAATAGTATAATAAAAATACCACTCCAATTGTATTACGAAAAAGAAACGCATGTCAAGGAATTTATTGGGGTATTTTATATTTAAAAACACAGCATTTTGCTAATTTTAAGTAAATTTACATGAAAGTATTGAAAAAAACCTAATGTCATGGTAGTATTAATGTTTGAAATTTAAAATAAATATATTTATGGAGCTTAAATGAAAGATATTAAATCAAAAAATTCCAAAAAATTTTTCGAGTATAAGGGCAAACCTCTTGTAAGATGCGGAAATGTAATGTATTATGGTGACATAAATGACAGATATGTTGCCAAAATAGAGTCTAAAGAAACCAAAAAGGTTTCTGATTTAAATGTTTCCAACAGAGTAAGTGTTGAATTGATAGACACAGACACAGAATCCACAAACAGTAAAAAAATAGTGAAAATAAGCGAAAAAAACGGCTTGTATCTTGCGCTCGATATTGCGAATATATGGCTCGAAAGAACTTACAGCGAACAGTAATGTTTTTCAAAATTTTTGTGAGGTGTTAAAATTGAGTAGTTTAGAAATTATTTTTGGTATAATATTGATTTTGTTTTCGGTAGCGGTAATTTCCGTAGTGCTTTTCCAAGAAGGTCATCAAAAAAGTATGGGAGCAATTACGGGAGGAGGATCCGACACCTTTTTAACCAAAAATAAATCTCGTTCCGTCGATGCATTTTTGGAAAGATGGACAAAAGTAATCTCGATAGGATTCTTTATAGCAGTCATACTTGTTAATATGTTGCTTTACTTCCATGTTTTCAGTTAATTCAAAAATAACTGCCGTAATTACGGCAGTTATTTTTTAAAAAAATTAAAATAGGTTTCAATCATCTGATTTTTCAAAAACATCTTTTATACCGCATTCACGCAGTGAAACATAATCTCCGTCGGCAACAATAATATGATCTAAAAAACTAACTCGCATTCCCATAAAAATTTTATTGAGTTTCGCGGTGGATTCAATATCATCTACCGATGGAATTGCAAACCCGCTTGGATGATTATGCGCCAAAATAACAGAACTTGCATTGTAAAGCACTACCAGCTCTATAATTTTTCGGGCATAGATATCAACAGCGTTCACAGTGCCTTTGTTAACTATCCCTTCGTATACGATTTTGCCTTTGGCGTCAAAAAGCGCTATCGCCACAGCTTCTTCCATTCGACCGATAAATTTAAGCATAAGTTTATTACTGATTTCGGCTAAACTAAAAGTTCCGTGTACATCAGAGTGTTTTTTTTCCATATAAATCCGAGCTAAACTTGATATCATCTTTATAAATACTGCAGCAGATTCCCCGACTCCGTGAACTTCTTTGAGCATATTTATCGGGGCATCAAAAATTGCAGTTATAGAACCAAAGCTTTCCAATAACCTATGAGCTATTTCATTTGTATTTTTTCTGGGTATAGCGTAAAATAAAGCTAATTCAAGCACCTCATGCTCTTCGAAATTATCAGTACCGTTTAAAAGAAATTTTTTTCTGATTCTGTCCCTATGACCATCGTGCAATTTTAAATCCCCCTCCTGCTTTTTAAATTTTCTATAACACATTTAAAACGATAATTTAATATTTTACCATATTAAGGCTTAATCTTCAATCTTATTTTTATTTACAGGCAGTGATTAAAAAGTGAAAAAAATAACAGTTAATAAAAATGACTCGGGTAAAAGGCTGGATAAGTTTATTTCCAGATCCTTTCCCAAAATACCCGAATCTTTTATTTATAAATATATAAGAAAAAAAAGAATAAAGGTAAATAATAAGAAAAGTGAGAACTCAGCAAAACTTAACGAAGGAGATATCATTGAACTTTATATAAATGATGAATTCCTTGAAAAATTTAATTACGAAGAAGATTTCAAAAAAGCCCCCACTAATCTAGATATTATATATGAAGACGATAACATTTTACTTATAAACAAAAAACCCGGGCTTATAGTTCACCCGGATAAAGATTTTCAAATTGACTGCTTAATAAACAGAATAAAGAATTATCTTTTCAAAAAAGGGCTTTACGATCCGGCTCAAGAAAACTCTTTCGCGCCTTCTCTTGTCAACCGCATCGACAGAAATACAGGCGGAATAGTAGTTGCCGCCAAAAACGCAGAAACACTCAATATTCTTAATGAAAAAATGAAATCGAGAGAGCTTAGTAAAACCTACATATGCATAGTAATCGGTAAAATGGAGAATAAATGCGGCACTTTGAAAGGATATCTCGAAAAAAACCATGAGCAAAATAAAGTTTACATCAAAAATTCCAAAATCCAAGACGATTCATCAAAAACAATCTTAACTAAATATAAAGTTATAAAAAGTTCAGAAAACTTCAGCCTTTTGGAAGTCGACCTGTTAACGGGAAGGACTCATCAAATAAGAGCGCATCTGGCCTCGGTAGGTAATCCTATTTTGGGGGACGGGAAATACGGAAAAAACAGTTTGAACCGCTCGTTTGGTTACAAATATCAAGCACTGTGTTCTTATAAATTAAAATTCAATTTCAAAAGTGATGCCGGAGTTCTTAACTATCTGAAAGACAAAGAATTTGAAATTAAAAGTGACAAGATATGGTTTGTTACAGATTTTTATGATAATTTGATTTAGTATGTTAAAATTCAAAAAATCGCGAGAACATAGCCATGAAACTCATATCAATTAGGGAAGCAATAGCAAGAATTATTAAGCTATATCCGGATTTATGTATATGTAGTTTAAAATCGTCCCACAGTCGTTCATTGTTTGCGCCGGGCAAAACTTTATTCGCGAATTTCCCTGAAAATTTAAATGCACCCACGGAAAACAGAATTATACCTATAGATGAAACAAAAATCCCGGGTAAAAGTATAAGCATATAAAAAGCTATGCCTTTTAAGCCATAAATAAGATAAAGATATCCTGCCGTAAGGCCAAGACCCAATCCTTTAAAAGCAACAAGAAGGGGTATGAGAATCATTCCCCAAAATGAAAGTGCCGTCATTTCTATTATAATCACGAATATAAAAAGTGAAGAAAATGATGAAATAAATACATCACCGCTTGATTGGTTTATTCTTTCTTTGAAATCATTTAAAAACAAAAAATCAAGCTTGTGCAAAACCTCCATATTTATACAGCCTATAGATGCCGAACCCGCTATCATACCGATTATTATGCAAATCACAATAAATATAAAAACCTTGTTGTTTTTTCCGAAATTAATAAGCTCATATTTATCAAGAAAAGATATTATTTTATTTAAAGCTCGTTTCATATTCACTCTCCCGATTTTTACATCTTTAAAAATATAATTTATCAATAAATATGAACAAGCTTTTATAAATATGATATTTTAAAACAAATCAAAAATCCTTTATCTGCCACCTAACTGCAGATAAAGGATTTTTTGTTCTACATTTGCTGAGCACTGAGAACTTTCGAAATAAACGAGCTTTTCTTTTTGAGTTTTTCGGGTTTCACTTTTTTTCCTTTGTATTTTAATGCGGCATCCCAGGCTTTTTGCAATTCTTCGCTTAAAGTCGGTTTAAAATCGTTTACAGCTTTTTCATCTTTAATACCATTTAAAATAATCATAGTAATTATGCTTCTTGCATCTAAATTGCCGTTTTGGTAAAGGTCGCTGAGAAGTTTTCCGAGTTTGCTTATTTTAGCCTTTTCTTTTCCTTCGCCGACAAGTTCGTTAACCTTTGAAACAATGTGTTCTTTGGCAAATGCCGCAGATCTGAATTCAGTGTAACATTCTTTTTCGATTTGGATCTGCTCTTTGAGTTCAGGGAAAATATTGACCATTCTGTTAGCGAAAAAAAGTCCGGTTACATTGCTTTCATCAGAATTGGATTTCTTTTTCACTTGTTTTATCGCCGATTTTTCTTTACCGATCATTGTATCGATAAAATCTTTAGAAATCATGTCAATATCTTTTTGGGTTGCAGAATTTTCATCCAAAAGCCATAAGGACAATACTTTTCTTTCTTCTGATTCCATGTCCACCGAATTTAAAATAATTTGTTTCTTTTCATTATTATAAATTATTTCATAACATAAACCTTCGCCATTCAAAATCATTTTATCTTTTTCTTTTTTTATGCTGCTAAATTTTTTGAGTCTTTCGCTGTTTAAAATCGTATCGCATATTGCTTCAAAATAATTTTTATTCAAAAAATTCACTCCTAAATTTTATAAAGCTAATTAAACTTGTACCATAATCAATATTTTAATATAAAACTAAAAAATTGTCACTTAATTAACCAAC
The DNA here is from genome assembly GCA_964610685.1 of uncultured Eubacteriales bacterium. Lineage (GTDB taxonomy): Bacteria > Bacillota > Clostridia > Oscillospirales > Acutalibacteraceae > UMGS1491. The sequence goes on along the minus strand of CAZSYK010000032.1, from coordinate 13 downwards.
ATTTTCTTTTGTG
>CAZSYK010000031.1:0-12993 GCA_964610685.1 uncultured Eubacteriales bacterium | reverse complement strand
ACGCTATCAGCTTGGAAGGCTGAAGTTCTACCATTGAACTACACCCGCGCCTTTATTGACAGGATTCATTCTAACACAGTTTGTGGCATTCTGTCAATAAGGTTTTTTATTAATTTTCATTGTTTTGTTGCTTAACCAAAACCATCAAAAATATTTTCAGAGGTTTTGTGACGGCTGATTACAGTAAAATTATTTTATTTAAAAATTTTACATGATGCCAGTAATTTCCGAGATTAATTTTGAGTTGTCATTTTCCGGCCAGTCCATAACAGCCTTATGACACTGGGGGGAATGTCTGCTAATTTTGCAAAAAATATCTCTTCTCGTCTGGTGGCTGGACTTATTTTTTGCTTTTCGAAAAAAACTCTATTGCTTTTAAACAAGATTTTTCGTCTTTGATTTTAATAATTTTTGATCTCAATGATTGTTTCGTCATTGCTTTTTTAAAAGATTCTTTGCCTTTTGCCCGTGCTTCTACCATTTTTTTCTCATATAACGCGAATTCATTCTCACCCGCCTCAGGATAGTAAACACCTTTTGATAATTTTGAAATTCCCCTTGTTAGCAGTGAGGTATATTTATGAGCCCAACTTGTGAAAATAACAACAGGAGCACTTATTACTTTTGCCGGTGAGGGGAATTTAACTGTGGACAAGCTGTAAACTAAACCTGTTCCGGGTTCTTTATAAGCTAGTTCTGTATTTCTCAAACAATGAATGCTGAAAATAAACTTATTTATAATTAAATTTAAACAAACTTTGCTGTGTGGCTGTGTGTCGGCACGCTAATTAAAAGATATAAAATTTAGTTTACTGCAGTATCTGTTAAAGATAATTATTTACGAAACTTTTTCGAGGTCTTTTTTTAGCTTATCTATGATTCTTTTTTCGAGCCTTGAAATATAAGATTGTGAAATGCCCATCAAGTCCGCTACCTCTTTTTGAGTATGTTCTTTTTTGCCTGAAAGCCCAAATCTTAATTCCATAATGATCTTGTCTCTTTCAGGTAAACCGTGGACTGCGCTAAGCACAAGACCACACTCTATTTCTTGTTCGAGCTTTCCTGTTACAATATCGTGATCGCTTCCCAGTATATCCGAAAGCAAAAGTTCGTTGCCGTCCCAGTCTATGTTAAGAGGTTCGTCGATAGAAGTTTCGTTTTTAAGCTGTGTGCTTTTTCGCAAATACATCAAAATTTCATTTTCTATGCATCGAGAAGCGTACGTTGCGAGCTTTATGTTTCTTGAAGGGCAAAAAGTGTTGACAGCCTTTATAAGTCCTATAGTCCCTATGGAAATCAGGTCTTCTATGGGTATTCCCGAAGAGTCGAATTTTTTTGCTATATATACGACCAAGCGAAGATTGTGCGTGATAAGCGGTTCACGAACGCTGTTAGGCTCTCCCGCAAGAATTTTGTTCATTATAATGTTTTCTTCTTCTCGTGAAAGCGGAGAAGGCAAAACTTCCGGGCCGTTTATGTAGTGTATTTCTTTTTTTATTCCAAATGTTTTTTCGCTTATAAAATTAATAAATTTTTTCATTTTTTCAATGATAAATATAAATTTGTTTTGCATGTTATTTTCTCCTTTTTTAAAAATTGTTTATATGATTAATCCATAAGGTCAGGGTTTATAAGAGCTAATGTTTCTTCCGGAAGTGTTTGATTGGAGCATACGGCGATATATGCGTTTTTGTCTGGACCTCCCGCCACGCTTACGCTGTGTGGCTTAAAAGCAGGGAATAACCCATCTCCGGAAACGGTTTTAAAAGGTATCATTCTTATCTTGTACTTTATATTTTCAATCACGTCTAAATTAGCTTTTGATTTATCGTTTATGTTAACAAACATATTATCCGGCAAAATTTCAGAAACGATGCTTTTTCTTGCGACAATAACGGGGAGATCCGAAAAAGGTTCTCTCAGCGAGTTGCCGGTATCGACTTTTGCCCTGAAAACAACTGATTTATTCCCCAATTTTACGTTTACATCGCACCACCTTGTTTTATTTTCTTTTTTACCTATTATGCGATTTATAAATTCAATTAACATATAAGAGACAAGTGTTGAAAAAATAAGCATCAAGGGCGATATGTTAAAGTAAACAACCCCGTTGTTTATTGCCATGCCGTTTGGGCGAAAGACACACCAAGCGGCAAACATAATCCCGGAGAACGCGAAATTCACCGAGTAAAAGCACAGAAGAGTTTTTACAAAAGTTTTGATGTTTTTTGACCCGAAAGTTGCCCATATGATGGTAAAAGACATAAAAAATTTTATAATAATCGAAAGCAATAAATTAAATTCGGGTAGAAGTATGTAGAGGGAATATATTGCACCGAGTGTTTCGCCGAGAATCAAACGCCAGGTCTTCCATTTCAAGCATAGGAATTTAGAAGTAGCGGCTAAGAGAAAGTAATTGATAAAAAGATTTACTGCTATGAGTATATCGACGTATATTACTTGTTTCATATCTCACCACATATGTTTTTTTAGAGAATTTAATATCATTATGAGGGTGAGTTTATGTTTATTATGTCAAAAACAGGCGCTAAAAAATATTTAATAATTTCGTAAAAGAAAAACTTACAAGTTGACATAAAGAAGCTGAAACCATAAAATTAAAATGTTAGGATACATACAAATACGGAGCGGTATCGAAGTGGTCATAACGGGGCTGACTCGAAATCAGTTTGCGGGCAACCGCACGTGGGTTCGAATCCCACCCGCTCCGCCATTATGAAAATCAGCTTACATACACATATTGAATTTTCAAGATAACTCAGTGTAATGTAATAATTATCAAAATTTTTATTATCGAGGGTAATTGCTTGAAAATTGAATTTGCTCGCGCAACACTTAATGATGTTAATAATCTTATAGAAGTGCAAAGCGAAAGTTTCTACGCTGATTATTTAGAATATGGGAAATGCCCGGGATATAACCGTTCCCGTGAAAGCATGGCTGCTTCCGTGACCAACCGTTTAACTTACAAGATACTTTGTGACGGTAAAATAGTCGGCGATATAATAGTAGCAGACAAAGGCGATAACAATTACTTTCTTGGTTGCATATGTGTTATTCCGAAATTGCAAAACAAAGGAATTGGCAAAGCCGGGATGGATTTTTTGGAAAAGCAGTTTCCTGATGCTGTGCACTGGTCTCTTGAAACCCCTTCCGATAAAGTTGAAAATCATTATTTTTATAAAAAGCACGGTTTCGATATTACTAAAGAATATATGGACGGTAATGTTAAAATCGCATTGTTTGAAAAGACTGTTTCAAAAAAACAGATACATTAAATTTTACTTAATAAATTCAGCATAAGGGTGATAGATATGAAAATGTATTTTTATTATGGAGTTATGGGTTCCAGCAAAACCGCGAACGCTCTTATGAAAAAGTTTAATTTTGAAGAACGCGGAAGAAAAGTCGCTCTTTTAAAGCCAAGCCTTGACACGAGAAACGGGAAAACTTTAATAGAATCACGTATCGGGCTTTCCAGCGAGGCCTTTTTTCTTGACCGAGAAGCTATTATTGAAAAAATCCTCGGCGGTAAAAAAGAGTTTGACATCATAATGGTGGATGAGGCACAGTTTTTATCAGAAGCACAGGTGGACGAGCTTCGTGATTTTGCCAATAGAGGAACAATGGTAATGTGCTATGGTCTTAAAAACGATTACACAGGTCATTTATTTGAAGGAAGCAAAAGAATAATAGAAGTTTGCGATACAATAAGAGAAATTCAGTCTATGTGTAGCAAATGCGGCACAAAAGCTGTAGTTAACGCAAGGTATATAGGCAAACAAATAATTTACAAAGGTGCTGCCGAGGGCAACGTCATTGATATAGGCGGCGAAGAGAAATACGTTACGCTTTGCCATAAATGCTGGACGAAAGGCGAAATTTAAGCTTATTTCGCTTTTTAAATTCATGAGGTGAGAAAGATGGATAGGAGCAACATAAAAACTGATTTTGACGGTTTTAAGCTTCAGTACAGTTTGGAAGCCGAACAATCGGTGCTTGGCTCAATACTTATAGATTCAAGCTGCCTTAATAAGGTGGCTGAAATTCTTATTCACCCGGATTATTTTTACCTTTCCAATCATAAAGTCATATACTCTGCAATGATTGACATGTTCACGATCGGTCAACCTGTGGATTACATTACCGTGCTCGATAAACTTAAGCTGCAGGACGATTTGGATGCCACGAATTTCAAATCATATCTTCTTCAACTTGCTCAGGTAGTTCCGTCGGTTTCAAATGTTGAGTTTTATGCCGATATCGTGCGCGATAAACACAACATAAGAGTGCTTGTTAATACTGCAAGGGAAATTATTGATGACGCTTCAGGCAACGAGATTGATTCGGCTGAGCTTTTAAATTCGGCAGAGCAAAGAATTTTTGATATACGCCGCGGTAAAGATGTACGCGGTCTTCAGAGAGTTAATGAAATAGTAGTTCAAACTTTTGATCGGCTTGACGCTCTTAATTCCCAAACAGGTGAAGAATACAGCGGCGTGCCCACAGGAATCAAAGATTTGGACAGAGTTATAATGGGTCTTAATAAAACCGATCTTATACTTTTGGCTTCCAGACCGGGTATGGGTAAAACAAGCTTTGCGCTTAACATCGCCGAGCATGTATCAACTATTAAAGAAAAAAAGGTTGCGTTTTTTTCGCTTGAAATGTCCAAAGAACAGTTAGTTTCGAGAATGCTTTCAGCAAAAGCGCAGATTCCCGGGCAAAACCTGCGCCTTGGTAAACTTACGGATAAAGAATGGGTAAAGCTTATCGAAGCAGGTGATATCTTATCAAAAGCACCTCTTTATATAGACGATACCCCGGGAATAACTATTCCCGAAATGAAAGCAAAGCTAAGACGCCTCGGAAATGTGGATTTGGTAATTGTGGATTATCTGCAGCTTATGTCCAGCGCAAGAAGAATTGATAACCGTGTGCAGGAAGTTTCCGAAATTACAAGAAATCTTAAAATCATGGCAAAAGAACTTGATGTGCCCGTGCTTACTCTTTCGCAGCTTTCCAGGGCAAGCGAACAAAGGAGCAATCATAAACCTGTTTTATCTGACCTAAGAGATTCGGGTTCTATCGAGCAAGACGCAGATATAGTAATGTTCCTTTACCGCGAAAGATATTATGAATCAGGAGAAGTTGACGAAAACCAGGATAAAAACAGCGGCGAATGCATAGTTGCTAAAAACAGGCACGGCGAAACCCGTGCGGTACCTCTTCACTGGCAAGGTGAATTCATGCGCTTCACTGCTCAGGAGGTTCGCAGAGTTGATTTCTAAAGCTTTTGAAACCATAAAAAAATACAGTATGCTTGATTGTGCAAAAAAAGTAACAGTCGGATTTTCAGGTGGAGCGGATTCAGTCGCTCTTCTTCATTTTCTTTACTTTTTTGCCAGTGACAAGGAAAAAAATTTCAAAATTACAGCTGTTCATGTGAATCACGATCTCCGCGGCGAAGAATCCAAGCGTGATGAAGATTTTGCCGTTTCATTTTGCAAAAAATTTGGCATAGAAGTAATTGTAAAAAAGGTAAACGTTAATGAATTTGCTAAAGTTGCCAAAACAGGACTTGAGGAAGCGGGAAGAAAAGCAAGATATGAAATTTTTAAATCACTTTCAAAAGAAGCGGGCACAAAAATTGCAACAGCGCATACTCTTTCCGACAGCTGTGAAACTTTTATTCTTAATTTCATAAGAGGCACGGCGCTAAAAGGTCTTTGCGGAATTCCCCCTGTAAGAGGCAACATAATACGGCCTTTAATAAACGTTACCCGCGATGAAATTGAGGAATACTGCGAAAAAAACAATTTGACCTACATTCACGACAGCTCAAATTTTCAAAAAAATTATACCCGCAACAAAATAAGACTTGATATTATTCCGCATTTGAAATCTATTAATCCCTGTTTTGAAAATGCGGCAAAAAGAACTTTAAACGCTTTGGAGGAAGATGAAAAGTATCTTAACGCACATGCTGAAGAAGCTTTTAATTCATTAAAAAACAAGAACGGATACAGTATTGAAAAATTAAAAAATTTGCCTGATTCAATAAAAAACCGCGTTATTGTAAAAATTATTAAAAATTTTACGGATAAGTCACCCGAACATAAGCATATAAATTTAATAAGTGATATAATAAATGAACTTTCGTTTGCAGCGACTTTGCCGGGTAACATAAAGATTATAAACAAAGACGGTAATTTACAAATCATAGATAAAACTCAAAAAAGCAGTTTGAATTGGGAGTATCCTCTTAATAAATTAAATTTCTTGACAGAGATAGGCACAAATATCATAATAAAAGTTATAACTTTTTCAGAATATAAAAAATTAAAGTCCGAAAGTAGCCGAAATGTTACTTGGGCTTTTGATTTTGAAAAGTTACCGGAAGGAAGTGTTATCAGAAATCGTAAACCGGGGGACAAATTCACCTTGCCGTTTAGAAATATTACAAAAAGTGTAAAAAAACTTTTCAGTGAGCTGAAAATACCTGAACATCTTCGGAATGATGTTCCTTTAATTGCCTTTGAAAACGAGATAATATGGGCAGACAACATAGGAGCTTCGAAAAACTACATTCCGAATGATAATACAAAAAAAATAGCTATAATTTGTAAGGAGCCAAAGGGTATATGATGGATTTTATAAAAGAAGTACTTTTAAGCAGGGAAGAAATCGCGAATACGGTAAAAAAGTTAGGTGAAGAAATAAGCAGAGATTATAAAGACAAAAATCTTTTAATGATAAGTTTGCTAAAAGGTTCAGCTGTTTTTATGACAGATCTGATGCGAGAGGTTACAATTCCTTGCAAAATAGATTTTATGGCTGTTTCGAGTTACTCAGGAACAAAAAACAATGGCGGAAATGTTAACATTTTAATGGATTTAAATATAGATATAAAAGATTTTGATGTTCTTATTGTTGAGGATATACTTGAAAGCGGCTACACTCTTAAATGTGTAACAAAAATGCTTCGTTCGAGAAGCCCCAAAAGCATAAAAATATGCACGCTTCTCGATAAACCGGAATCAAGAAAAACAGATATAGAAGCTCAGTATGTGGGACATAAGATTCCGGGTGAATTTGTAATAGGATATGGTCTTGATTATAATGAAAAATACAGAAATTTACCTTTCATAGGAGTTCTTGATCCTAAATATATATAAATAATCACAGTATGTTTCTTTAGATAAAATGCGCCTGGGGAGTGAAGTTGAAATTGAATAACGAGAAAAACAAAGTAATGAAAAGCATGGCGGCTTTTTTTGGGTTGCTCTTGCTTATAATCTTGATTTTTGCGGCCATGAAAGGGATTACCCCTTCGAAAGCCTATAACTACTCTGAAATTGTTGACAATTTTAAAAAGCATCAGGTAGTCGAATACAAGATGAATCTTGGTTCGGGCGATATGGAGATAAAGCTTAAGGACGGAAATACCATACAATATATAGCGCCAAGCGTTAATCTTTTTTACAGCGATATCAAGGATTATATAAAGGAATACAATCAAGAAAATCCTGATGCACCTATGGTATATAATTTAACAAAACCTGATGATATGCCATGGATTATCAGTACTTTCACATGCGTCATCTTGCCATTTCTTATTTTATGCCTGATAGGCTGGCTTTTCATGCGCCGACTTTCAATGATGGGTGAAGGCGGAAGGCAGATGGGATTCGGCAAAGCAAAAGCACGTAATATGATTAACGAGAAAAGGAAAGCAACTTTTGCCGACGTCGCCGGAGCAGATGAAGAAAAAGAAGAGCTTGCGGAAATTGTGGATTTCCTTAAAGCTCCCAAAAAATATGAAGAACTTGGAGCAAGAATCCCCAAGGGTATTTTGTTGATCGGACCTCCGGGAACCGGCAAAACTTTGCTTGCAAGAGCCGTTGCAGGTGAGGCTGATGTTCCGTTTTTTTCGATGTCAGGTTCGGATTTTGTGGAGATGTTCGTGGGTGTAGGAGCTTCTAGAGTGCGTGATCTGTTTGAACAGGCGAAAAAAAGTGCTCCTTGCATTATTTTTATAGATGAAATTGATGCAGTCGGACGTCAAAGAGGAGCGGGTCTTGGTGGCGGTCACGACGAAAGAGAGCAGACGCTTAATCAACTTCTTGTTGAAATGGATGGTTTTGGAGATAACGAAGGCGTTATTATGATGGCTGCAACAAACAGACCCGATATTTTAGATCCTGCTCTTATGCGTCCCGGAAGGTTTGACAGGCAGGTTGTTGTCGGTAGACCCGATATGAAAGGGCGAGAGGAAATCCTTAAAGTTCACTCTAAAGGTAAGCCTTTTGCTGCAGACGTAAATTTTAAAAATATAGCCAAAACCACAGCAGGATTTACTGGCGCGGATCTTGAAAATTTAATAAACGAATCCGCTCTTTTAGCAGCTCGCCGTGGTGCTAGTGCTATAACATCACAGGAGATAGAAGAAGCAACCGTTAAAGTTGTGGTTGGAACCGAAAAAAGATCCAGAATAATCACGGAAGATGAAAAAAAGCTTACCGCTTACCATGAGGGTGGTCACGCTATTGCATCATATTTCTGCAAGACTCAGGATAAAGTTCATGAAGTTTCGATTATTCCTCGCGGTATGGCAGGCGGCTATACAATGAATCTTCCTGAAAAAGACGAAACATATATTTCTAAAAATAAAATGCTTGAAAAAATAATTGTTTTAATGGGCGGAAGAATGGCTGAAAGCCTTGTAATCGGGGATATATCCACCGGTGCGTCGAGTGATATAGACCAAGCAACAAAAATAGTGCGCTTGATGGTTACACGTTATGGCATGAGCAGCGCTATGGGGCCGATTACTTATGGTTCCAGCAATGACGAAATATTCATAGGAAGAGACATGGGGCACGTTAAAAATTATTCTGAAGCCACAGCTTCAAAAATTGATGAAGAAATAAAAAGAATAATTACAGATTGCTATGAAAAAACGGAAAAGATACTTAAGGACAACATGCCTAAATTACACGAAGTCGCAAAATTCTTAATGTTAAATGAAAAAATCAACGGAGAACAATTTGCCGATCTTATGAGTAAAGAAACTCTTGCAACAGAGTAAGCTGCGATAACCAAGTATTCTCTACGTGCACTTAGGACGCTAAGGAGGTTTTATATATGCAAGATGAGTTTAAAGATGAAAAAAATTTTGAAGAAGATGGTTACGAATATCCCCAAAAAGCTCAATCATACAGCCATTTTCTTGAAAAGGATATTGTTGAGTCGAAAGAAAGTTTTTCTAAAGAAGCTAAACCACTAAAGAAAAACATGAAAACCTTTCTTATTTCCGCTGTTTCGATACTTTCGTTACTAATTATAATTCTGGTTTCATATATTATTTACTCGATTCGCGGTAACGGCTATAATTTTTTAGGCGTTACTTCCGATGCATCGCAAAGCAGTTCTCACGCATCCGGTGAATCCGAAATAAAATTTGAACCAAAGCCGACGGATGAACGTGAACTTTCCGCAGAAACTATATATGCCAGTGTTTCTCCATCGGTTGTGGGTGTGGTTGTATACGACACTCAAGCAGATATAATATCAGACCCTGTTAGCGAAGGTTCGGGCATAATAATAAGCGAAAAGGGATATATAGTAACTAATTCACATGTAGTAGGAAATTCCAAACACAATAGCATAAAAATAGTTTTAAATACAAACGAAGAATTTTCAGGAAAGGTTGTAGGTTACGACAGTAAAACCGATATAGCGGTTATTAAAGTTGACAAAACAGGTTTGAAGCCTGCAACATTCGGCAATTCTGATGATGTTAAAGTGGGTGCTTCAGCCCTTGCTTTGGGTAATCCGCTTGGGCTTAATTTTGCGAGCTCTTTAACAAAGGGAATAGTGTCGGCAATCAATCGGTGTTCGTGCGGTGCAACCAATAGTCTTGTGAAATATATTCAAACTGACGCTGCCATAAACCCGGGTAACTCAGGTGGACCTCTTATTAATATGTACTGCCAGGTTATCGGAATGAATTCATCCAAAATCGCAGTTGCCCACTGCGAAGGAATGGGTTTTGCGATACCCAGCAATACCGTTAAAAGCGTAGTTGATGATATAATAGAAAAAGGTTATGTTTCAGGTCGGGTAAGGCTTGGGCTTTCCGGAAAAATGGTAAGCGACTATCAAGCTCAGATTTACAATGTTCCGGTTGGGATTATAATCTCCGAAATCAGCAAAGACAGCAATTTGCCGTCGAGCGGTGTTCAGACGGGAGATATAATAACAAAAATAAACAATGTGAACGTTACAAGCCTGGATGTGTTTTATGCCGAGCTTTACAATCATAAGCCCGGGGAAAGTATAAATCTTTCAATATACCATCCGTCTTCAAGTCGCCTGATGTCTAATTCGTTTGACGTAAACGTTGTGCTTTTGGAAGATAAAGGTGAAACTCAAGATAGTGCAGCGAAACCGAGCATACACTAAATTTAAATGTTTTATAATAAGACTACACCTTGCCAAATTGATTAGGAGTGGTCTTATTTTTATATGTTATCGGATGCGGTGATATTTTTATCATTGACATAGAATTGGGTGTTTGTTACTGTATATCTTGTCGAATGAATTTACTTATGCAATGTCTATGTATTAGTTCAAAAAAGGACGGTAAATAATGATAAAATCTAAAGTAAAAAACAAAAGTTTTATAGTGGGGCTCGCTTTATTATGTTTTGCTTTATTGGGTTTAAGCGTGTTTTTCTTTTTCAGAAGCGGGGATCAGATGAAGTGCGGATGTTCAAGTGTCCCGATTGCGATGGCACTCGACGAAGGTTACTTGTACCCTACAATAGTTTCTGTGACCTCGATAATGGAAAATTCCGATAAAGATACCAAATATGATTTTTACATAATGCATTCTCCCGAATTTAAAGCGGAAAGTAAAGAAAAATTAAAGACATTAGAGAAAAAATACAGTGGTTGTCACATGACTCTTATAGACATGGGAGATCAGTATAAAAATGCCAACGATAAAGGTCATATAACCACCCCCGCATATTATCGTCTTTCACTTTCGAAACTTTTACCTGAACTTGATAAGATACTCTGGATAGACGGGGATACACTTATATTTCATGATCTTCACGAAATGTACAACATAGATGTTGAAGGCTATTACTATAAAGGGTTTTTGGACGACAACGTCAATGCTGTTAAAAGCTTCGGTATTAACAACGATCACTGCATATGCGACGGCGTAATGGTTGTGAACCTTAAAGAACTTCGTAAAGATAACATGGTGGAAGTGTTTAAAAAATTTATTGAAGAAAACAACGAAAAATTAATCCAGCACGATCAGACCACCATTAATGTTGTATGTTATAAAAAAATAGGAATTTTACCTTCGAAATTCGGAATTTACAGTTATGATGATGTCAAACAAGCCCGCGCACAAGCAGATGTTTATCTCTGTCCTTATGGATATACTGCCGATGAACTTGAACAAGCATATAAAGATCCCACAATTATTCACTGCATAAGAAAACCATGGAAATCCATGGATGTACCTTTTGCCAAAGCGTGGTGGGATTACGCTCGCAAAACTAACTTTTTTGAAGAAATGCATTCAAAATATCCTATTTTTTAATAAGGTGTTTTTGAGTGAAAAGTTGGTAATCTCCACTCGAATACCGGTTCGCGACACCAAAAATATCAAGTTTAATGTTTATTTATGGAATATTTAAAAAGAAACATTGACTCCCTGAGAGAATTCAGGATATTAAAAAACCATGAAGCCTTCGAAATAAAAAACGGAAATAATGCTCAAAAATTTAAGTTTGAAAAAGGAAGTTAAAATCACTCTTGACTTAAGGTTCTATATGATGTAAAATGATTAAGTGTAAAATAAAGTAGAGCGAATTTGTTCTCACCTATAGTGACATTTTGCTACAGGTCAATAATTTGAACTTTAATGTCTGGTTTATGGCGTAAGTTTATAAATTTATTGTATGAGTCAAATTTTGCTCATGCAATTTTTGTTTTTTTAATTTAAAAAGTTTTAAAATGACTTTTTAAATAATTTGACGGAGGTGCTTAAATATTAGCAATAAAGAGCTTCAAATCAACAGCGAAATAAGAGACAAGGAAGTCCGCCTTATAGATTCTGAAGGCACACAGCTGGGTGTCGTACCGCTTAATAAAGCGCTGGACTTGGCTTTGGAAAAAAATCTTGACTTGGTTAAAATAGCCGATAAAGCTTTGCCGCCCGTATGTAAAGTTATGGATTACGGAAAGTATAAGTTTGAACTGGCCAAGAAAGAAAAGGAATCCAAGAAAAATCAACATACGGTTGAAATAAAAGAAGTCAGACTGTCTCTAAACATTGATACTCACGATTTTGACACCAAAGTGGGTCATGCGCAGCGATTTGCTAAAAGTGGCGATAAAATAAAAGTTTCAATCAGATTTAAAGGCAGAGAAATGGGACACCCGGAGATTGGGTATAATCTGATGAGAAAATTTGCCCAGTCTTGTGAAGAATTTGCTGATGTGGAACGTTCAGCCAAGCTTGACGGACGCAATATGCTAATGTTTTTGACACCAAAATCCAAATCAAAATAACTATTTATTTTTAAAAAACTCCTAAAGAAAGGTAGTGACTCGGGAATAAAAACGTTTTGTAAAATCAATGTTTATGAAATGAAAAAATCCCACAGAATATGTACAAAATAAAAACTCACAGCGGTGCTAAAAAGCGCTTCAAGGTAACAGGAACAGGTAAGATTCTAAGAGCACATGCAAACAAAAGTCATATACTTAATAAAAAGTCCAGAAAAAGAAAAAGAAATCTTAGAAGTGAAACACTTGTTGACAAGACAAACATGCTTCAGGTCAAGAGTTTAATCCCTTACAAATAAATTTTTTATCTAAATAATTTTAAAGATAACCATTAACTGGAGGTAAATATAATGGCACGTATAAAATGTGCAGTTA
>CAZSYK010000030.1:0-13037 GCA_964610685.1 uncultured Eubacteriales bacterium | reverse complement strand
AACAAAAAATAGCTTCAAAAAGATAACGCATGCCCTGTATAATATGTACCAATACGCTCACTTCCTTTTGTTTTAAAATAAGAGAGGTAAAAAATAAATCACCTCTCTTGCTTTTTAAAAAACTAATTTCCTGTTCCAACATCGCAAGCGCAAATGTCTATACGACCAACAGAATTAAAAGAAGCGCCGCCAAGCATTAAAACCAACCCAAGTGACAATGCCGCAATTTTTCTGATAGCAGTCATATCTAACACGTCCTTTGATATAATTACAAGTAATATAATTATCCCTTGCATTTTCATTTTACTATAAATTTTTTTATTTTTCAACACTGTTTTTACAATTTTTTACATTCTTTGATTTCGCGATTTCGTAGCACTATGAAAGGTTAATTTTGAATTCCAAGAGTTTTACTTCGTACTTATTGTCTTTAAAAATATGGTATTTAATTTTATTTTTCGGTGCTGGTATTTTAATGATTTCACTTTTGTAAAAAATCTCAATCATCATATTATTATTATCTTCTATTATAGGTATAATTTCTATTCTTACATCAGAACAGTTTCCCTCCAAAAAATAACTTATTCCTATTTGGTTCAAATCTCTTAGTACTTTTTGGATAAATTTTTTAGATTTTTCATTATGTTCTTCGAGAGAGAGACTAAACGTTACTTTTGGTTTAAATTCACACATTTCAGATATTAAAGCGACCATTGCCTCTGAAGCATATCTATTTCCCCAAAACGGTTTACCAATCCAAACGCCTAACCAGATTTCATTATCTTCTTTTAAATAATTAAACTCAAGTATTCCTACAGGAACACCCTCGGGATTTTTAATAACAAAGCGTAACTTACTTGGACTCTCGTTTTTATCAATATTTTTCCATTGCTCTAAAATGTTTTCTGTACTTCCAAAATCCACAACCATAGGTAAAAAAAAATGTTCGTGAACCTCCTTATCCAAAAAGAGGTTTGCCAAACTTTCTTTATCTTCTTTTTCGAATTTTTTTGTTAATGTTATTTTATCCGATTTGATAGTTTGCGTTTCCATTATGTACTGTAGTGCTTTATCTAAATTACTTACGGTATTAGCTTCTTTATTTTTTTCTTCGTCAGTTTTATTACAAATTTTTTCCTGACAATCCTTTTCCAACTCTCCAATATTCTGGGTACGAACGATTGAACTAAAACTCGCTGATAAAATTATAGTTGCTAAAAATAAACCGACGATTTTTTTTAATTTCATAAAAATTTTTGACCTCACTTAATAATCTTTTCAATTTTCTATCGTTTGCCTTATTTTGCAACACATTCAAGCCATATTTTTTATATGATTATAGCTTTTAAAAACGAGTATATCAAGAAAGTTTATGATTTCATCGCTATTCATTAATTCCAAAGTAAAGTATGCGAAATATTATTGTTTTTTACAGCATAATGAAACAGCGTATTAACTGCTATTGTCAAAAATAATTTTTTTCCTTTTTCTACAATTTATATTTCAAAATCTTTAAAAGCCTTGAAAAAGGCTTTTTTTCGCCTATAAGTATCATTCATGAAGTAACAAATTAGTTGCAGAAAGCGGGTTAATATTAAGGATAAGAGAAATAATTTATCGCAAAAATTCACAGCTTAAAGTTTTTTAAATGTCTAAAAATTAATAATTTGACCGGAAAGGATGAGATATCACTAAAATCATATTTTTTTGTTTAAACGGCATGGAAGGAGATGCATGAATGGAGAACTAAAAGTCACTTTCATATTTTTTAAACATAAAATTTTATACGAAAAGCAGAGCATCTGTGATTTAAGTACAGAACTCTGCTTTTTTTACGTTTTTAACCCAGTGACAGGACAAGCTGTTAAAAAGCTACAACTATGGTTTTGGTATCGCATTAGGTACCCTTAGAACTTCCGAATTTTTTGAAAAAAATCAAATAATTCGGAGGTGTGCGATTATGAAAAATCGCCATAATATTAGAAACGAAATTGCTTATTTTAAAAAAGTAGTTAGAAATATGGATAAAAAAGATTTTTGGAAAGAAATAGAAATAAAAAATCACGAAACATCTCTTACGGAACTCGACCCTTCGTATAGTACAGGTAATGATTTTGATTGTTATCAAAGCAAAAATTTGTGTGACTGGATTGATGATATTCAAAATGAAGCTTTACATAAAGCACTCCAAAATCTTTCAAAAGAAGAAAAAGTATTACTCAGCTATGTGTTTTATAAAGATAAGACTCAAACTGAAATTGCTAAAAGCTATAATGTTACACGACAAACAATTAATGAAAAATTTTCCAGAATTATGAAAAAAATAAAGTCGTATGTGCCCAATAGTTAGAATTTTATAAATTGACCTGACAAAAGATCCTCAAAAAGACTCTTAGATAAGTAGAAGGGTTTTTTAAAATCTTTCTGAATTTAAAAATTTTGGCACCTTGACAATCGAATATTTATTAACTTGACTACATTTAAAGATACTCCTACCCAGTCACAGTCCGAGCGTGATAAAACCGTCGCAGGCAATGAGGGTGGCTCCAGTGAGGGAGATGTGTAATTCATGTGATGCCGAAATTTATTGGCAGGTTAAGTTAATTATTTTAAGCACAAATGTAAATGGCTTACGGCTGAAAGTTTTAGGAGGGCTTTTAAATGTTAGAGGAAAGTAAATCAGATGTAGTGTTTTTCCCAAAAGAAACAACTTATAAAATAGGGAAAACAACGTACATAGTAGCATCTCATTTTGATGAAAACTCCGAGCCTTTGGTAGCGAAAATCAAAAATTTACTGAAGGCAGATATTCAATCAAGCGGCTCTATAACTGGAGTTTCCGGCACAAGGATGGTATAATGGCAAACGTAAATGTTGCTTTGACTGTTAGCTGATTTGTAAATGCCGGACGATTACGAAAGGATGTTTATGAATGAAGCAGTCGAATGCAAAAAACTATATAAATATATTGTCGGAAGAGAAAATAACGGCTTTGTATCTGCGTCTTTCTCGCGATGATGATGGAGAAGGTGAGAGTAATAGTATAGCAAATCAAAGGACACTGCTTACAAATTTTGCAAAGAAAAATGAATTTCGGAACATTAAGGTTTTTATTGATGATGGAGTTTCAGGAGTCACATTTAATAGAAACGGCTTTAAAGAGCTTCTAAAGTCGATTGAATCAGGTATGGTTTCCACTCTTATAGTCAAGGATATGTCGCGGCTTGGTAGGAATTATTTAGAAGTAGGACAGCTTACTGAAACAATTTTTCCAATGTATGACGTAAGGTTTATAGCAATAAATGATGGGGTAGACAGCGATAAAGGCGAGGACGATTTTACGCCATTTAGAAACATAATCAACGAGTGGTACGCAAAAGACATGAGCCGAAAAATAAAATCAACTTTGCGCATGAAAAGCAAGCAAGGTTATTCGGTAGGTCTTCCTCCAATCGGATATGTATATGATAAGATCAACGATTCCAAAAAGTGGATTGTTGATTCCGAAGGTGCCGAAATTGTAAGACACATCTATTCAATGAGACTGCAAGGAGAAAGTATAAACCAAATCGCTAAAAATTTAAGAAAAGAAAAAATTCCTATACCTTCAATTTATGCAGTCAGAAAAGGATTGAGGAAAGCAGCAATAAGATCAACATTAGGTGAATATCAATGGTCTTGCGAAAAGGTTCGCGTAATTCTGACAAATCAGTCTTACGTTGGTGATGTGATAAATTTTAGAACTTATACCAAATCTTTTAAACTCAAAAAGAGGCTGAAGAACACAGAAGAAAATTGGGAAATTTACAAAAATGTACACGAACCAATAATCGAACGAAGCGTATGGGAAACAGTTCAAAAAACTTTCGGTAACACAAAATCAAGGAAACCCAAAAACGCTCCGAAAAATATGTTCGCAGGGTTTCTTGAATGCTCTGATTGCGGTGCAAAGCTTAACTATAAGTTTACTAACGATAACCCTGATAATCACTATTTTTCTTGTAAAAACAAAAGAGCAAACAATGGCCTTTGCAAAACAACTCACCATATCCGCGTTGATACTTTAACTCATATTGTTAGAAATAATATTTCTGAAATCGTTCGGTTTGCAAACGACTTTGAAGATGAGTTTGTAAAATTAGTTGTAGACGAAAATTACAAACTAACTCAGGAAAGGCAAAAGCGAAACCATGAATCACTTCAAAAAATGCTTTCCAGAGAAAAAGAGTTAGACACTTTAATTGAAAGTCTGTTTGAAGAAAAAGTTTTAGGGAATTTATCGGACGAACGATTTAAGAAACTCACTTACAAATATGAAGACGAGCAATCACAGCTTAAACAGAGTATCAAAAACATCAAAAAGGTTGTCCTGGAGGACAAAAAGCACGAACTTGATGTGGATGGCTTTTTAGAAATTGTCAAAAAGTATTCCGAAGTCGAAAATTTATCAATTGAAATCTTAAACGGGTTCATAGACAAAATCATAGTTTATCACCGGGAAGAACTTGACGGCATGACTACTCAAAAAGTAGAGATTTTCTATAAAATGATCGGAAATATACAAGCTCCAAACTTTAGCAAAAAAGAAGAAAGCCAATATATCAAATATTTCGGCAGAATTAAAAAAGAAAAGATTGCAATTGCAGTTTAAAAGGGGATGAGAAAATTGAATAAAAAAGTATGTATTTATTGCAGGACAGCGCAAGATGACCAAGCAAGTTTAGATTCTCAAATTGAAAATCTAAAAAGTTTTGCGGAACAAAAAGGTTTGGAAATTGTTAAAGTCATTGCGGAGTTTGGCAGCGGTTTAAACTTAAATCGTGATAGCTTAGATGAAATCATGGAAGTAGCAAAATCCAAACAAGCCGATATGATTTTAACAAGAGATGTATCGAGAATCAGCAGAGATACTGTTCACAGCTTAAAGTTTATCGAGAATATCACAAAGTATATTGAATTTAAAACAATAGACGGTTTCGATATTCCAAAAGATGATTGGAACGGCATGATTACTGTTTTATCAAGATTTTATGTTACAAACAAAAAAGAAATTGCTTGCTAACAATTAAATACAACAAACAATTCTCTCGTAACCAGTTAAAACGACAAAAGACGTGTTATAAAAGTTTCATGCCCCTTATAACACGTCGTACTGGCGGAGAAGGAGGGATTTGAATTATAAAATGTGTAATAAACATAACACAATGCAAATAAATCCTATCATATAAAACGGCTTATCCACGAGAGAAATTAAAAATGTATAATAAAGTTTGAGGTGATCTTATGGGAAAATTATGTGAGCTACCCAACATAGGGAGAAAATTAGAAGAACAGTTAATTTCAGTAGGTATTGATAGTGCGGAAAAGCTAAAAGAAGTTGGAAGTAGGGAAGCATGGCTTCGAATTAAAGAGATAGATTTTTCGGCTTGTTATAATCGTTTATGCGGTTTAGAGGGTGCTATTCAAAATATTAGGTGGTTTTATTTAGATGATAAAACCAAAGATGATTTGAAAAAATTTTATCAAGCTCAAAAACGAGATACCTGAAATCTATATTAAATAAAGAATTTTCAGAGGTTCAAATTATATTTCCTAACGATCTGAACTTTGGTTTGATAAAATCGTTAAGTATTCATCCAAGCGCTCCTCCACATATTTTGCAATAAGATTAATCATTTCGTCGGCGTTACTATCCTTATAATATGCATCAAATGCATCGTAATAACGTTTGCGGTCAGCAAACTTTACATTTATTGGCGGATATCCGTTTTGTATTAAGTCAAGATTCACTATGAGTCTTCCTGTTCTGCCGTTGCCATCGATAAAGGGGTGTATTCCTTCGAACTCCAGGTGAAACCTTGCTATGCGTTCGATCGTTTCCATAGTTTGGCAACGTTTTTCATTTTCTATTAATAATTCTGTCATTTTCGGTTCAATCATATAAGGGGAGACGGGAGTAGTATATGCGCCGGAAATGCGCACGGGAATACTGCGGTAAACACCTTTATCCTCAGGCTGATTCATAAGCACGAGAGAATGAATGTTTTTGATAATCGTTTGGCTGATAGGAGTGTTCTTTTTTGCAATGTCTTCTACGTACAAAAAGGCATCCTTGTGTCCGACAGCTTCCATGTGGTCTTTTAGAGGCTTTTGATCTATGGTGATCCCTTCCAAAACCATGGCGGTTTCTTTTAGAGTTAATGTGTTGCCTTCGATAGCGTTGGAATTGTATGTAAAATCCACCATGAATTCTTTTTGCAAGCGGTCGACTTCGCCGGGAGTTAAAGGCCTCATTTTATTTAAGCGACTGAGTTTTTCGCGAATTTCAAAAATCAATCCCGTCTGACTTTTGCGACCATCACGAGGTTTTACGGCGTTTTCGGGAATCATGTATAGCTTTCCTTTGCGAATAACACCAGGGATTTTGTTTTCTGCGCAAAGAATCCGTACGCGACGTGCAGATATTTCCCAGTTTTTAGCAGCTTGAGAAGCTTTAATATATTCCATACGGCCTTTTCTCCTTTCGTATACATTATTGAAAGTATCATATCACATTTTGGGAATAATATCAAGCCGTTTTGAGAATATTCGGGTGATATTATTCCTGAAATCCAAAATAATGGGAACAATGCGTTGAATAACCATACCTCTTGCACATTACACAAAACAAAGCTATAAAGATGCAAGTGGGGATTTCTAGGATTAAATATTGGATGTAAGCGGTACAAACAGAAGTATAAACCCGACTCTTATACGTCAGTATTTAAGGGGGGGTAAGTTTGATTTCGTTTGTTAGTTATATAGTATTAGATCGCACTTAACAAAAAGTAGTCTCACTTTTTGTGTCATTGCCACATTTTTACGTACGAGTCTTTGTATATGGGTATATAAAGTATGATATTGTAACGTCATGCTTTAATTAATATTTTTACATTTAAAATAAGTCATTAAAGATATATTGTAAAATTATGTTAAATAAATTGTAGTTGACTCGATACACTAGTTGTTTGGCTCTTGTAAGATTATCAAAATTAACCATGCGGGCAACATATAACGAACCACAGTTGTTTTTATTATATGTGAGAAATCTAGATATAAGTTATACAATGGGATTATACTAAAACGACATGGTAAAGAAGTTTCGAAGAACTTACAGTAAATTAAAAATTTTGGAGGTCGCTAATGAAAACTTCGGATATTCCGGAAAAATTAGTATTTAATTTCACGATGTGCGCCGTCGTTTTCGGAGCAGATAAATCTTTATTAAAAGTGCAGCTTAATGACGGATTCTCATTTACAACTAAATCATTGATACCGTCTATAGATAATCTTGATAAATTATTCATGGTTAACGCAAAAAGGCTTCGCAGGGATTATGAACAGGCGCGAGTAGATACTGAAACTTTGGATGTTTTGTGCGTGTATAATACATTTGATGTAGAAATGCCCGTGAACGAGTCCCAAGATTATTTTGAGCGAGAAGTTGATCGGCTGCTTGTTTCTCTTGATAATCAAATTCGAGCTATTAGATTACTAAAGGAATGTGCCATTCGCGTGGAGGAAATTGCTTTTAGGTTAGATTCTGAAAATTACCACTTTGGCATAACAAAATTAACTAATAGTTATCATGTTGTACTAACGGTTTCAGAATCGATAGGAACAAAAGAGATATCAAAAATCAGTATTAATCAAAGTGAATGCGACACATTAAATGAAGAACTTAAAAATATGTCATTCCCACTTAATGATAACCTATTGTATACTTGCTATAAATATTATGATTTATCTTATCATCAGGAAAATTATATATCTATTACACTTCTTATAACATCATTAGAAATTTTGCTTTTAAGGAAAAAGGATAGCAAAAAGAAAGACCTTTCAAATAGATGTGCCGTTTATTTATACGGAAACGAATCTAACATTATGTTTTGCCGTAAAAAGTTAAGGGCTATGTATGAAAAGCGTTCGTCATTTGTTCATGAGGGTAGATTTTCAGGAATTGAAAACAATGATATATTATTTTTACGTAATTGTGTTAGACGTACATTGTTAAAAGCGCTAAACGATAACAAAAGTAAAGAAGACCGAATTGCCATGTTGAAAAGCACAATAGAATCTTTGCCTTATTTGAATGAATAAATAATTAAATCGATTACATTGTTATGTTGACATTAATTTAGAAGCTATATTGATTTTTAAGTTATTTTATTATTCTCCAATATTAGCAATTTTCCAGTAAACCAAACAAAAAATTCTTTTCCGTTGTTTTTAGTCTTATCTCGAATAGATATTAACATTTTTATCCTTCGTTTTTATATTTATTTTTTGAATACAAACAAATATTCATGTGCCAAAAGCAGGAAATTATATTTTATACTGTTTGTTTTCCAGTAGCCTGTTGCTCTGCAGTTATGCTGTTCCTTGATGATTATTTCTTTTAATTTAAACCCTGATTTTTCAAAAATTTTCATAACTTCAAAACTCATAGAAATAACATGACCGTTTTTTCGAGTATCACCCATAAGAACAGCACAAAATTTATCACTTTTTAAAACACGGTAGCTTTCCGATGCAACGATTTCCATTTTGTTTAAAAACTCAGGGACTTTCAGTAACGATAAGTCCCCCTCAATATCTTCACTATACTGAATGATATTTGCATATGGCGGATGAGTACAAATAAAATCTATACTTTCGTTTAGGATAAAACTAAGATCGCACGCATTACCTTGTTTGATATAAATTTTTGCATTGTTCGAATATTCAAAAGATGTTTTTTCTTGGCAACGTTTCAGCGCTATAGGATTAATATCTATACCGATGATATTTCGGTTTAATAATTTTGCTTCCACAAGAGTAGTACCGCCACCAGCAAACTGGTCAAGGATAGTATCACCTTCTTTAGAATATCGCAAAATTAAATTTCTCGGAATATATGGCGACCAATTTCCGCGGTATTTTGAATCATGAGTAGCCCAGGTTCCTCGTTTCGGAAATGACCACACTGTATTCATTTCCAACTCGAAATTTTCAGGTTCCCATTTTTGTGTTGTCATATGAAAATACGCTCCATAATACCATTTTCCAGATCATCAATATTATAAATGTGTTCCATTATGTCAAAAGTTTCTTCAAGATTATGTCTGGCTGAGCGCCAGCCTTGACCATCAGTAAACCAAACAAAAGAAAAATCTTGAATATTTTTTGATTCCAAAGCAATATTTTTGTAACTGCGAGCAGTTTCGTTAAGTTTAGAGCCACCGCCTGTATAAAAGTTTGTTTCAATTCCATAAATCCGGGATGGTGCTTTAACAACAAAATCAAATTCTTTAACTGTTTTGCCCTTATTCGAAAGTTCAGATAAATCAATACCCCATTTTGATTCAATTGCTTTGGTAGGCATATATTTAAAGTATGTTTCACCTGACGTTAATTTTGATTGTTTTAGATACTGTTCAATAAGATTTTCCATTAAATGTCCGCCTCGGTTTTTTCTTCCATTGCTATCGAGCCCGGTCTCAACTCCGGTGGCATAATCAACTAAATTAGATAAAATATGTTTTTCCATTAAATTAAATAAACCTGTTTTTCGCATGAAAACTTTGTATTGTTCGGTAGAATAATTCATTTTTTTAAAAGAATACTTAAATTCACCCTCTTTATCAGTAGCATAAATTTCATTATGACGAACTGCCAACAATAAAGGAATACATTTTAATATCTCGGGATATTTTTCAATAAGATGCTCAAAATCCATTTCTATATTTTTAGAACCGACAAGTGAATTCAAAATATTAAGTTCAACCTTAATCTTATCGATATTTCTATGAACTTTTGAAAAATCTATATAATATGAATAGTCAGAGATACTGCTCTTAAACTTTGAAAGCCATTCATCAAAATTACGCATTTGTTTTTCCTCCTTAATAATTTGAAATCAATAATTCGCTTATTTTCCCACGCGAAGAACCCACAGAATTTATTGCACGGCTTGCATTAATTCGTGTAATGATATGTTTCGAATAAAGCTCATCAAAAAAATTATCGTTTGGGTCTGTGTTTCTAGGATCACTATTGCTTACAACGATGTAGGCCTTCTTATCGTTAATTTCGTTAATAAATTCAGCGAGTTCTTTCTGTTCTTTATCACCGAACGCATTGTTCGAATAAGCTGTGAAACTTGCTGTAGTATTTAGAGGCCGATAGGGAGGATCGAAGTATGCAAATGTTTTGTTGTCAATAAAATCACTAGATTGTCTATAATCATCGCAAACGATTTTGACATTTTGTAATTTGTTCGACACTTTTCTAAGATTGGTTTCATTACAAATGGTTGGATTTTTGTAACTCCCTTGTGGAACATTAAATTCACCACGTGAGTTGACGCGATAAAGCCCATTAAAACAAGTTTTATTCAAGAATATAAATAAAGTCGCAATTTCCACTGATTTGTTTCCTGCCATTTTAAGTACATTAAACCTATCTCTATTTGTGTAATAAATTTCTTTTCTAATAA
Source organism: uncultured Eubacteriales bacterium (assembly GCA_964610685.1). GTDB lineage: Bacteria > Bacillota > Clostridia > Oscillospirales > Acutalibacteraceae > UMGS1491. The sequence goes on along the minus strand of CAZSYK010000030.1, from coordinate 2,518 downwards.
TTTCATTCTCAGAAAGATATTGGTTTTCAAGTTTTTTTAATTCATATATTAATTCATCAGAAAAATCTCGAATAACGGTGTAAGTATGTACTAGTTCTTGATTGATATCATTTATATAAATTTCTTTTAGATTATATTTGCTTAAAATATCAAATAAAACAGCACCACCTCCAACAAAGGGTTCAGCGTATTTTGTAATTTTAACACCTAGTTTTTGAGGATATTTTTTCCTTATTTCGTTGAGTAACTGAGATTTTCCGCCAGCCCATTTCAAAAAGGGTTTGATAGGCATGTCCATGGGCGGTTCAAATCGCATGGTTCGACCATCATCGGGTTTTTTGGCACTTTTTGGTATAAGCCACATATTCCCGATAAATTCTGCTCCACTAATACGATTTTCAGAACAAAGTATCGTAACTCTCCGTCTGCTTATATCCCATTTATTTGCTGCTTCTTTGGCAGTCATTAACTCCATTAAAAACCTCCTATATCAACATGGTATTATTATATTCCAAGTTTGGAAGCTTTTCAATGCAGGTAGTTTTATAAACAACTAAAGATATCATATTTATTAATTTTTTTAGTCTGGTTATTGATATTGTGGAAATATTTTTGAACAATGCAGAAAAACCAACAAATAACCGGAGAGGTTAAAGGTGCAGGGGTCATAATAGTGTTTTATAACTCTTAAATTTTATTTTCCCAATACCATACGCCTGTTTACCGGATTATGCCAATTTTGTTTGGGTTGAACTTACCGGAATATAACTACAAAAACATCCAAAAGATATTGCAAAGAAAAATATCACAGTGTGTTACTTTTTGTTTATATATGTTTACCAGATAATTTTTATAATCCGCTCGGATTAGGCATTATGTCAAATATACTTTCGTTATCCTTGAAAGAAGCCTCGTTAAGATTTGTATCTATTTCTACAAACTTCATATACATTTCTAAAACTTTTATACCAGCTTGTAGTTTTATTGAATTAGGAGCGGCCTCATCTTCTAAAATTTTAAATATAAAATCAGTTGCTTTATTTGCTCCGATTGCTATTTTTTCGGTAATATCTCTCAGCTGCACTCGTTTTATATCACGATACGCAATAATAAAATCATCATCTTTTAAATAGGAGTAAATTGTTTTGCGAGTTACTCCTGCTATTTTGCTTGCTTCACTGATATCTTTAGATGTAGTTAAGGCTTGCAAAATTTTATCTTTTTGTAAATTGTGGGCAGTGATTATTTGTTCGTCTCTTTTTGCTTTCATGTGTAAAATCCTCCTTATATGTTTTAAATAAGGTAACAGAGGTAACAATAATCTAAAGTCCTGATTATACTTATATTCTAGGCAGTGCCACGTTTGAGATTTTGGAGTAACAACAAGGTAACACTGTTACCGCTATTTTTATTTTGTTACCACCACATCACCTTGTTTTTTGCATTGAGGTAACGCTTAAAAATTATAAATTTCCTTAATCTTCAGCGTTTGTTACCTAAGTTACCTCTTCTTGCAATATACCCTCGAAATTATCAAACTTATCTTTATAGAAATGAATGTATCGCCCCTGTTTGCCATTTATTCTATGATTTAAAGTATTTCTGCCGTCCTTAGTTTCAATAAAGCCTTCCTCTGCCAGTTGCTTTAAGAGAGCATTCTGACTTGTGGGGAAATTTTCGTTTTGCTTGCTGTAAAAATTGCAAACCTGATTGTATGTAACACTTGAAAGTAAATAGTAATATTTTTCATCGCAATAGCCGATTACAAGTTTATTTGTTTCATCAGAACCGGTAAGGGTTCCTATTTGTTGAACCTTAACTGCTCCGCTTGCTATCACATCATTCAAAGTCCTCACAAATTTTATGGTAGGCTTGTCTTCATGTGAAAGTTTAGCGTGCTCTTGGGCCAAGTGTTCTAAAATACTTACTAACTTGTTCATGCGACTATCCGATAAATTTTCATACAGTACATTATGGAACTTGCAAAATTCCAAGAAGTATTTAAATCCAATCTGCAAAAAAGCAAGCATACTTGGAATCCGTGGATGAGTTGTTCCTTTTAATTTTTTGCTCCAAAAGGTTCTTGATTTTTCAAAATCAGAGCGGAGAATTTCAATAAAAAAGTCCTTATTTTCATTTAAAAAAGTGATTTGAAGCCATTCGATATAACCTCGCATTATTGAAGAATAAAAGCCATCTCGTGCATTATTTTGAGCCGTAGACATTATTTCAAAATTAATGTCGCCCTGTTTTATTTCTGAAATTATATTGCGCGCAGTTCCGCTTTCACCTACATTTGGAAGTTGTTCACCGGTAATTATTGCGTTGCCTCGCGGATATTTTTGCTTCATATCTGTACTGTCGGATTTAAGCCGCTGCCTTCCTGTTCTTTCGCTGTAAGAACGCAAAATGTTTTGAGCAGTATTGTCCATTTTACTAATGTCTGCTCGTGTGCTGGGTTTGTAGTCATCAATACATATAAGGTTGTCCTTCATAGCAAAAGCTTTGCTGATAATTG
>CAZSYK010000029.1:0-13882 GCA_964610685.1 uncultured Eubacteriales bacterium | reverse complement strand
GGATACATAGCAGCTTCTATAAAAACTGTAAGCACCGCACATGTCGGCGATACAATAACGCTTGAAAGCAACAGCGCGAAAGAACCGTTGCCCGGTTACCGCGAAGTTAATCCGATGGTTTTTTGCGGTGTATATCCGCTCGACGGATCAAGGTACTCAGATTTAAAAGATGCGCTTGAAAAATTAAAACTCAACGATGCTTCTCTTTCATATGAACCCGAAACTTCAACGGCGCTTGGATTTGGTTTCCGATGTGGTTTTTTAGGTTTACTTCATATGGAAATCATTCAGGAACGTCTTGAAAGAGAATATAACCTTGATTTAATAACAACTGCGCCGAGTGTTATTTATAAAATAATTCTTACGGATTCAAGCACGGTTCTTATTGATAACCCTACAAATTACCCTTCTTCGAGTAAAATTCAAAAATCACAAGAACCGATAACCGATGCTCACATTTATGCTCCCTCGAGTTATATAGGAGCTATAATGGATTTATGCCAGGATAGGCGAGGGATTTTCGTTGACATGAAATATATCGACACCGAAAGGGTTGACATTCATTATAAACTTCCTTTAAACGAGATAGTTTACGATTTTTTTGACGCGCTTAAATCCAGAACCAAGGGTTATGCTTCATTTGACTATGAACTTGAAGGATATGTGGATTCTGATCTTATCAAGCTTGATATTATGCTAAACGGAGATATTGTGGATGCTTTATCTTTTATAATTCATCGCGAAAAGGCCTACCAAAGGGCACGCAAAATGGTTGAAAAATTAAAAGAAAAAATACCCCGCCAGCTTTTTGAAGTGCCTATTCAAGCGGCGGTCGGGGGGAAAATCATAGCGCGCGAAACAGTTAAGGCCATGCGCAAGGATGTTTTATCAAAATGTTATGGTGGGGATATTACCCGTAAGAAAAAACTTCTTGAAAAACAAAAAGAAGGTAAAAAGCGCATGCGTCAGCTTGGTAATGTTGAAATACCGCAAGATGCGTTTATGTCGGTTTTAAAGCTTGATGAGGATTAAATTTTGGGTAGGTGGATGTTTTGAAGAATAATACCTCGGGGATTTACATTCACGTGCCTTTTTGTAAAAGCAAATGCCATTACTGCGATTTTTATTCCGTTAATCCCGCGCAAATCGAAAAATACGTTCAAAAAGTATGTTTTGAACTTGAGCGGTGGGGAGGAAGCCTTCGCAAAACAGTAGATACGATATATTTTGGCGGAGGCACGCCAAGCCTTTTGAAATGCTGCAGTATTTGCGAAATTTTAAACTCTGTTAAAAATAATTTCAAAGTTTTGGACGCAGAAGTAACAATTGAAGTAAATCCCGCTGATTACAAGCTTATAGATTTTGAAAAGCTTAAGTTCTATGGTGTGAATCGAGTGTCGGTCGGCGCACAGTCCATAAATGATGATGAGCTTAAAATTCTCGGAAGGCGTCACGATTCTGAAGATATTTTTTCAACACTTGAAAACATCAAAGTTTCGGGGATGAAAAACATCTCATGCGATGCCATGATTGGAATCCCTAAGCAAACGCAAAAAAGCATTGGCGAATTTTTGAAATTTTGCAAAGAAAATAACATCCCTCATGTTTCTTCTTATCTGCTTAAAATCGAAAAGGGTACCTTGTTTTATAAAAACCAAGAAATCCTTGGTTTGCCAAGCGAGGACGAATGCTCTGAATTTTATGCTTATGTTTGCGATGTTTTAAAAAAATATGGTTACAACCACTATGAAATATCAAATTTTGCTCGTTTTGGGTTTGAAAGCAAGCACAATTTAAAATATTGGAATCTTGATGAGTACTTAGGAATTGGTCCCTCGGCTCATTGTCTGATTAATAACAAGAGATTTTATTATCCGAACAATTTAAACGAATTTCTTTTAAATCCCGAAATTTTAAATGAAGGTAATTTTGAACCCGAAAAGGAGTATGCAATGCTTAAGCTAAGGCTTTTGGGAGGAATTAAAAATAAAGAATACAAAGAATATTTTGATAAATGCATTCCTGAAATTTATTTTAAAAGAGCGCAAAAGTATGTCGAGTTAGGGCTGGTAGATTGCAAAAAATCGTATCTGAAACTAACTGAGAAAGGTTTTTTGCTTTCAAACTATATTATCTCGGATATATTAGGGTAGTGTTTCATATATATCGATTAAAAAACAATATAAATCCTTATTTTGCATTCAAATATTCTTGACACGGTCTGTGTATGCATGTTATAATATCTAAGCGTTGTCAAGTGCTTTACTTATTATAAGCATTTTTATGGTTGTGGAGATGGCGGCATAGCTCAGTTGGCTAGAGCATTCGGTTCATACCCGAAGTGTCGATGGTTCGAGTCCATCTGTCGCTACCAATTTTACTTTAATCAATGGCCCGGTGGTCAAGCGGTTAAGACACCGCCCTTTCACGGCGGTAACACGAGTTCGATTCTCGTCCGGGTCACCACAGTTTCCCTCGATTTCGAGGGATTTTTTTAAAGGTAACAATTGTCTTAAAAAGAAAAAGGACGCATAGCTCAGTTGGTTAGAGCGTTCGCCTCACACGCGAGAGGCCAAGGGTTCGAGTCCCTTTGTGTCCACCATATATTTTCCAAGCAAATAAAAATCGAACTTGTATGAATTTTTAATCAAGTTCGATTTTTTAATGTATAAAATATAATTGTTACGACGATGTTTTTGATTTATTTTTATTTTCTGAAGTTTTGGTCGATATGCTATTCGATGAGTCGTTATATATGGTGTCCGGTGATTTCTCGTATATGAACTGAGATAAATCGGATTTTGCTTTCGCCATATCGTTTATAACTAAAACCATTTTTTGGTCATAGGTTTCGTTTCGCACGTTATCGTCGGTGGGAAGCCTGAATTCTTCGAGCGGATAGTTAAGGTAGGTTAGCGACCCTGCCACCAGTCTGCTTATTTCGGAGGGTTTAAAGTTTGTTGTTATCATTGGCCCGATGGTTGATATCATCTCGGTTATTTGTCCTAGATTTGCGGTTTTCACTTTGTTTATCACTGTTTTTATAACGTTCCTCTGTCGAGTGGTTCGGTCATAGTCTGAACCTATACTGTTTCTATCACGTGAATAGTGAAGCGCCTGAAGTCCCGTAAGATGTTTTATTCCCGAACCTTTTAACGTGTGTTTATCGCCTGAATACGTGTTTATATATGCACATTCGGATGCTGTGAGTTCAAGGTCTATGCCTCCAAGTGTGTCAATTATTTTGGAAAATCCATCAAAATCCACAATTGCATATCTATCGATATAAATTCCAAAATTCCCCTGGATAGTTTCTATCGTAAGTTTTGGTCCGCCGTAAGCATATGCCGCATTAAATCGGTCTTTCCCATGACCGGGTATAGTTACCCATATGTCACGCATAAGTGACGTGATTTTTATTTTTTTGTGTCTTATATCAAGCGACAGTACGAGCAAGGAGTCGCTTCTTCCGTGATCCCCTACTGACATGGAATCGCTTCCGATTAGCATTATATTTAAAACCATTTTATCATTGAGAAGTGTTTCGTTAGGATCACTTTCAGAAGTAATTTTATTGTTATCATTTGATCCCAAATCGTCGTAATTAAAAGAGTTTAGTGTGTTATAAGCATAAATCATCAGTGCACCAATAATCCCAATAATCGTAAAAAATATAAAAGAAATTATTTTAACTATAGAAATTCTGTTTTTTTTCTTTTCTTTTTTTCTTTCCGATGAATATATATCAATATATCCATCGTGCTTATTGGGTTCACTGCTGTAAATATCAGTATATTCTCTGCGAACATATTCTTGATTACTTTTAGAGTATCGTTGGGAATTTTTTGATGTATTTTTCATTAATCCCCCTTTTAATTTTTATTTCTATATTTGTGTTTATTTTATTTCGTTTATTTCCCTTAAAACAATTTTATATTATAAAATATAGTTGTCGAAAAATCAATAAATATACTACTATTACGGTTTTTTTAATATTTTAATCGATTTTTTAGAGAATCCAATTCGTTTATTAATTTTTTGGGTAGATCGTTGCCAAATAATCCATAAAAATCCTTTATATTCTCCACTTCTTTAAGCCAAATATTTTTGTCTACATTTAAAAGATTTTCAAGTGTATCGGAAGAGATGTCGGTTCCTTCTAAGTTTATATCTTTTTTAAGCGGTATGTATCCGATGGGAGTTTCTTCGGCTTTTACGGTGTTATCGCAGCGGTTTATTATCCAATCGAGAACTCTTAAGTTATCTGCAAATCCGGGCCATAGGAATTTGCCGTTTTCATCTGTTCTAAACCAATTAACGTTAAATATTTTAGGCGCTTTATCTCCTAATAATTTTCCCATCTCAAGCCAATGAGCGAAATATTCGCTCATATTATAGCCGCAAAAAGGCCTCATCGCCATGGGGTTATGACTAAGAACCCCGACTTTCCCGGTGGATGCTGCCGTGCTTTCAGATGATATTGCCGACCCGACGAATACGCCATGATCCCAGTCGAAAGCTTCATATACAAGCGGAGTGGTATGAGCGCGTCGTCCGCCGAATATAATAGCGGAAATTGGCACGCCTTCGGGGTTGCCGAATTCAGGACTCAGGCAAGGGCAGTTTTTGGCCGGTGAAGTAAAGCGACTGTTCGGATGTGCTCCTTCTTCCGTGGAAATTTTACCGTTCCATGGCTCGCCTTTCCAGTTAATAGCGTTTTCAGGTGGGTTTTTATCCATGCCTTCCCACCATACAGTGTTATCGTCCAAGTTTTGCACTACATTTGTAAATATAGTGTCAGAAGCTGTGGTGTCGAGTGCATTCGGGTTTGATTTTCTGCTTGTTCCGGGTGCAACTCCGAAAAAGCCGTTTTCGGGGTTTACAGCCCATAATCTACCGTCTTGACCGATTCTGAGCCATGCAATATCGTCACCCACGCACCAAATTTTGTAGCCCTTTTTTCGGTACATTTCAGGAGGAATAAGCATGGCAAGGTTTGTTTTGCCACAAGCTGAAGGAAATGCCGCGCATATGTATTTTATTTCTTCTCCTGGTTTTTCAATACCCAATATAAGCATGTGCTCAGCCATCCATTTTTCTTTTCTGCCTAAATAAGAAGCTATTCTTAACGCAAAACATTTTTTACCCAGAAGTACATTTCCGCCGTATTCGGAATTGACGGAAATTATGGAATTATCCTCGGGAAAGTGGCAAACATATCTATTCTCTGCGTCTATGTTGCAGGAACAGTGCAGACCACGCACCCAATCGTTGCTGTCGCCGAGTGAGTCAAGAATTTGTTTTCCTACGCGTGTCATTATTGCCATATTTAAAACTGTGTATATTGAGTCAGTGATTTCAATTCCTATTTTTGAAAATTTAGATCCGGGTATACCCATGGAATAAGGGATTACATACATCGTTTTTCCTTTATAGCTGTTTTTTGCGATTGCGTAAAGTTTGTCATATGCATATTGCGGATCCCACCAGTTATTTGTAGGACCTGCTTTTTCTTTTGTTTTTGTGCATATAAATGTTCTGCTTTCTGTTCTTGCCACATCGTTTAAAGCTGTTCTGCGAAGGTAACATCCCGGAAGTTTTTCTTGGTTCAGCTTTATCATGTCGCCATGCCGGCAAACTTCTTCGCGTAAAGATTCAATCTGAGTTTCGCTTCCGTCTATCCAAACTATATTTTGAGGCTGTACAATATTTTTCATTTCTTCTATCCAATTAAGCAATTGTTTATTGTTTGTCATTTTATTTGTCATTTTATAATCTCCTTTAAATATAAGTTAACGCTTTTTGCGATTAACTGAAATTTTAATCATAGATTTGATTGTAAGGCTATATAAATTATTTAACCGGATTAGGAACATCCACCTGTTATTATACCAGATAAGTGGCTAAATACATAGAAAGGATTGTATTTTCATAAATTTAGCATTAATTTGATTTATCTTAGTATTTAATTATGTATATTAGGTCTTTTGTAATTTATAATTTTTGAGATTAAAGTTTTCAGTATTGACATTTTCACATGGGTAGGTGATAATATGGACGTAAACTTGATAAAATTAAGTATTATATAAATGTTTTTATGATAAATTTATTAAATGTACATATTTTTAATCATAAAAGATTGTGATATAATTACAAAAGTTATAATGTATGCGTATAATCATATGGAAAGGTAGCAAGGTAAGCTAACTGTTTCCCCTTATGTATTAATATTCTATGATTTAACATATGGTCGGATTTCACAGCTACCGAGTTTAAAGTATGGAAACAATCGATTTTATAATTAATAACGATCATGGTTTGCACGCTCGTCCGGCAGGTCAGCTTGTAAACGTAGCCTCTGAATTCAATTCCACAATTACCGTAAAAAAAGAGGACAAATCAGCCAGTGCAAAAGGGCTGTTCGCTCTTATGGGACTTGGAATAAAATCCGGAGAAAATATAAAAATAGAGATTGAAGGAACAGACGAAAGAGTTGCGTGCGATGCAATAAAAAGCTTTTTGGATGTTAATTTTAAATAGTATTTTTAAACGTTCTTTATAACTAAAAATCAAGATCTTTATTCTTTTAATCTTGTAAATTAAACTTTGGTTTAATAGCGTACCAGATTTATAAAAGGAGAAATTTTTAATCAAAATGATTATTTTAAACGGAATCGGAGTTTTTAAAGATATATCTTTTGGTACGCTTTCAATAAACAGAAAAAAGCAGGAAAGCGTAGAAAAATATCTGATAGATGATGTCAAAACGGAATTGGAAAGATATTATCGCGCTCAAAAAATAGCTTTGGAAGAAATTAGCAATCTTTGCGAAAAAGCATTCGAAAGCTTCGGCTCGAAGGAATCCGAAATTTTTGAAGTTCATAAAATGATGATTAAAGATGAAGATTACGAAAATTCCATTTTGAATATTATAAACAAAGAAGAATTAAATGCCGAGTATGCTGTGTGGGAAACAGCTCAAAAATTTTCTCAGCTGTTCTCGCAGATGAGTGATCCATACATGAGTGGCAGAGCTATAGATGTAATGGATATTTCCGAAAGAATAATGAATTGTCTTTATGGCAAAAAAAAGGAAATCATAGAAGACAAAAAAGAAATTATAATAGCGACTCAGGATTTAACCCCAAGCGAAGTTTCATCTATTGATAAAAACAAGGTCAAAGGTTTTATTTCTTCCGAAGGTTCAGCATGTTCTCATGCTTCGATAATTGCCAAGGTGTTAAGAATCCCGTCTGTCGTGGGTCTTGGGGATCAGATTTTGCCGGAATACGATGGCATGAACGTCATAATAGACAGCTTTTCCGGAACTGTTTACATAGATCCTGATGAAGCTACGACTAAAAAATTTATCAAAAAGAAAAAGCAAAATGACAAGAGGCGTGAACTTTTGCGTCATCTAAAAGGTAAAGAAAATATTACAAAAGACGGGCATAAAATAGATATATATGCAAACATAAATAATCCGGATGAATTGGATGAAGCTCTGGAAAACGATCCGGGAGGAATTGGGCTTTTCAGGAGTGAATTTTTATATTTAAACAGAGATTCTTATCCCGCGGAAGAAGAGCAGTTTAAAATTTATAAAAGCATCGCCGAAAAAATGAATGGGAAAAACGTGATAATAAGGACGCTGGATATAGGTTCTGACAAACGTGCCGATTATTTTAAGCTACCTCAAGAGAAAAATCCCGCTATGGGATATAGGGGCATAAGAGTGTGCCTTGACAGACCTGATATTTTTATATCACAACTTCGTGCAATTTACAGAGCTTCAGCTTTTGGTAATATTTCAATAATGTTCCCGATGATTATATCTTTAAAAGAAATAATTGATATCAAGAAACATATCGAATTTGTGAAAAACAGTTTAAAAGAACAACATATAGAGTTTGACGACAATGTTAAGCTGGGCATAATGATTGAAACACCCGCCGCCGCTCTGATAAGCGATGATCTTGCGAAAAAAGTTGATTTTTTCAGTATAGGTACAAATGATTTGGCTCAGTATTCTCTCGCGGTTGACAGGCAAAACAGCAAGGTTAATTCAATGCTTGAATCTGATCATAAGTCCGTACTTCGAATGATAAAAATTGTGGTTGACAATGCACATAAAAACGGGATATGGACAGGGATATGCGGTGAGCTTGCAGCAAATGAATGTCTTACCGAAATGTTTTTATCTATGGGCGTGGATGAACTTTCGATGTCTTCTTCTTTTATACTGGGCATTCGTAAAAAAGTTACCGAAACAGATGTTGGCAAAATAAAAGAAAAATTACTTAAAAGATTATTGTAAAGGTTATTAAAAACATGGCTAATATCTATTTAACTCCAAATTTTCAATATATAGTGGCTAATGCAAAATTTATTTAAGGGAGACGTATTCAATTGTTTAATTTTTTAAGTAAAAAGGAATCGGGATATATGGTTTCACCTCAAACCGGGCGAATTGCTTCATTACGTGAAATCCCTGATGAAGTGTTTTCTGAAAAAATATTGGGAGACGGGATTGCAATAGTTCCTTCCGAAGAGAATATAGTGTCCCCGGTTAAAGGTGAGATAGTCCAGGTGGCGGACACCGGTCACGCGTTTTGTATACGGTCAGATGATGGCGTGGAAATATTGATTCACGTGGGAGTTGACACAATAGGCTTGAAGGGCAGAGGATTCGATTCTTTTGTTTCGGAAGGGCAAAAAGTTAATGCCGGAGATTTAATAGGAAAAGCAGATATAAAATTGATTGAGCAGAGCGGTTATCCCACTCATACCGCTGTTTTAATAACAAATATGCACGATTTAAAAGATATTCAATTAGAACAAGGACCTGCAGAAGCAGGGAAAACCCAGATTATTTCTTACAATAAAAATTAACTTGGAATTTTTTAGAATTCTTTTATAATAAATTTTAAAATGTTAAATTAAAAGAAAGCAGTGGTCAGTTTGAAAACGAAAAGCTCAGTTTTTAGTTTGCTTCAGCGCGTAGGTCAATCGTTTATGTTTCCAATAGCTCTTTTGCCCGTCGCAGGGCTTTTGCTTGGCATAGGTGCGTCTTTCTCCAACCCTCAAATGATTAGCTCATATGGCCTTCAATGGCTTTTGGGGGAGGGTACATTTCTTAATTTTGTACTTACAATAATGAGGAATACAGGAGATATAGTTTTTGCAAACTTGCCTATTATTTTCGCAATGGGTGTAGCTCTTGGTATGGCTCAAAAAGAAAAAGCGGTAGCAGCACTTTCCTCCGCAATTGCTTTTTTCGTTATGCACGAAACTATTTACTCGCTTCTCAGTCTTACAGGTAAACTTAAGGCAGGTGCTTTGATACAAGGTTCTCTTGCTTGCATTTGTGGTATAAAATCTTTACAAATGGGAGTTTTCGGAGGAGTTATTGTTGGTTTGGGTGTAGCTTACCTACATAACAAGTTTTATAAAATAAAGCTTCCGAATGTTATTTCATTTTTTGGAGGAACAAGATTCATACCTATAATTTCTTCTATAGTGTATATTGGTGTAGGTGTGCTAATGTTCTTCATATGGCCGTATATTCAGTCGGGAATGCATAGCTTGGGTAGGCTGGTAGCTGATTCTAAATACGCAGGAACGTTTGTTTACGGCATAATTGAAAGAGCTTTAATACCTTTTGGACTTCATCATGTATTTTATATGCCTTTTTGGCAAACAAGTCTTGGCGGAACCGCACTTATAGACGGACATTATGTAACCGGCGCACAAAACATTTTCTTTGCGGAACTTGCATCGCCTACAACAACACATTTCAGTGTGGATGCTACCAGATTTATGACAGGAAAATTCCCTTTTATGATTTTCGGGCTTCCTGCTGCAGCGTTTGCTATGTACACAACAGCTAAGACTTCAAAGAAAAAAGTGGTCGGAGGGCTTTTACTTTCTGCGGCACTCACATCAATAATAACAGGAATTACCGAGCCTATTGAATTCACATTCTTATTCGTAGCCCCGCTTTTATATGCTGTGCATTGCGTTTTTGCCGGACTTTCGTTTATGCTGATGCATGTTCTCAAAGTAGCTGTAGGCATGACTTTCTCGGGAGGATTAATAGATCTAATTCTTTTTGGTGTTCTTCAAGGAAACGCAAAGACCAACTGGGTGTACATAATTCCGGTAGGAATAGGATATGCTGTTATTTACTACTTCTTATTTAAATTCGCTATTATGAAATTTAATTTAATGACCCCCGGCAGAGAAGAAGATGAGGTTGAATCTAAACTTTATACAAGAAAAGATTTTGAAGCCTCTAAGAACGAAAACACTTCTCAATTAATTGTTGAAGGGCTTGGCGGAGCAGACAATATATCTGACTTGGAATGCTGTGCTACAAGGTTAAGAGTTAAAGTGGTTGATGCAGAAAAAGTCGATGAATCCATTTTAAAACAAAGTGGATCTGCAGGTGTCATCAAAAAAGGTAATGGTATACAAGTTATCTACGGTCCTAGAGTAACGGTTATAAAATCCGAGCTTGAAGATTACATGGAATCTCTTGTATCTCAGCAGAAAAGTTAAATCAAAAACTTCCGCCCTCCGTTATTTAATACAAACAGGAGGGTGTTTTTTACGGTTTTAAATATGCAAAAAGCTTGAAAAAGCTTGTATGTTTTAACATACAAGCTTTTTTAATTTTAATCAAAAATTACTTAATTTCAACTTGTGCGCCGAGTTCTTCGAGTTGTTTTTTTATTTCTTCAGCTGCATCTTTAGCAATTTTTTCTTTAACTGTTTTAGGAGCTTCGTCTACGATTGCTTTTGCTTCTTTAAGACCGAGTCCTGTAATGTCTTTAACTGCTTTAACAACTTTAATTTTGTTGTCTCCGGCTACTTTTAACACTACATCAAATTCGGTTTTTTCTTCTGCTGCAGCTGCTGCGCCTGCGGCAGCTGGTGCTGCTGCAACTGCTACAGGAGCTGATGCTGATACGCCGAATTCTTCTTCAAGTGCTTTTACGAGTTCGCTGAGTTCAAGAACTGTTAAAGATTTTACATCTTCAATTAATTTTAATACTTTATCTGACATTATTGTTTACCTCCAAAAATTTACGTTTATAATTTTAAAATTTAATTTGTTTTGTTATGCGCTTTGTTTTTCTGCAATAGCGTTCAATGCCACGACCAAACCTTTAATGGTACCATTTAAAACTGTGGCAAATCCTGTAATTGGGGAATTGAGTGCTCCCAAAGTTTGAGCGATAAGTACTTCTCTTGGCGGAAGCTTTGCGAGTCTTGTGACTTCAGATGAACTTATTATCCCGCCGTCAACGAATCCCGATTTGATTTTAAAGAAATCATGGTCTTCTGCAAATTTGCAGAGTATTTTTGACGCTATCACATAGTCATTTTCACTTATTGCAATAGCTGTCGAACCTTCCAAAACAGGATTAAGACCTTCGATATCGGCGGCTTCGGCTGCTCTTTTAAGAAGTGTGTTTTTCGTTACCATGTATTCAACGCCGGATTCACGCAGATTTTTTCTGAGCTTAGTGTCGTCTTCAACATTTATTCCCTGATAGCTTACTATAACCCCCGCACATGATGACTTTAGCTTTTCGGAGAGTTCTTTTACAATTGCTTTTTTTTGTTCTAATGCTTTAGCACTTGGCAATTTTGTCACCTCCAATTAAATAATATAAAAAATCACCGATTTCCTAATTATTCCTCAGAATAAGAAGAAAGCCGATGAATGAAAATTTAAATTTATAATATTTAAATATTAATCAAAAATTCAGCATATCTCCCTCGGCAGGCAAAATTTAAACTTTATTAAGCACCTGCTGTCTTAGGAAAATCAGTGATAAAATTTTATCATTAAATTGATAATTTGTCAATTACATAGCTTCAAATTTACTTGCGTTAATTTTAACTCCCGGGCCCATTGTTGATGAAATTACGCAAGATTTAATGTACTGACCCTTGCTTGCTTCGGGTTTTGCCTTTACTATCGCGCTTATTAAAGCATCAAAGTTTTCGAAAAGTTTTTCGGTTCCGAATGAAACTTTTCCGATTGGGCAGTGAATTATGTTTGTTTTATCAAGGCGATATTCAATTTTTCCTGCTTTGGCTTCTTTAATTGCTCTTGTAATGTCGGTTGTGACAGTTCCGGCTTTTGGGTTTGGCATAAGCCCTCTCGGTCCCAAAATTTTTCCGAGTTTACCTACAACACCCATCATGTCCGGAGTCGTGATGAGCACATCGAAGTCCATCCAGTTTTCGTTCTGGATTTTTTGAGCTATTTCTTCGGAACCCACAAAATCAGCACCTGCTGATTTCGCTAAATCTTCGTTTTCGCCTTTGCAAATAGCCAAGATTTTAACTGTTTTACCGGTTCCGTTGGGAAGTACCAACGCGCCTCTGACCTGTTGATCAGCATGGCGGGAATCCACTCCGAGCCTGACATGAAGCTCTACAGTTTCATCAAAAGAAGCTTTTGCATTTTTTGCACATATTTCCATTGCTTCTTTCGCGTCATAATAATTTGATTGATTATAAGATTTTACGCTTTCAATATATTTTTTACCGTGTTTCATTATCTTCCTCCTGAGAATTTAGTGGTGAAATCGGATATTGTCCTCCCACTTGCGGGATAAAACTATTCGGTTACTTCTATCCCCATACTTCTGGCAGTACCCGCTATCATTTTAATGGCAGATTCAGTATTTGCTGCATTTAAATCAGGCATTTTTTGATTTGCAATTTCTTCAAGCTGATTTTTTGATATTTTTCCGACTTTTGTCTTGTTCGGAACGCCCGAACCCGATTCAATCCCAATGGCTTTTTTAATAAGAACCGGAGCCGGAGGGGTTTTAGTTATAAAGGTGAATGATCGATCGGCATAAATTGTTATAACAGCAGGTATGATTAATCCCGCGTCATTTTTTGTACGGTCATTGAATTCCTTTGTAAATGCCATTATATTAATTCCGTGAGGTCCCAATGCGGAACCTACCGGTGGCGCCGGAGTAGCTTTACCGGCGGGTATCTGTAATTTTACAATTGCGTTGACTTTTTGAGCCAATGTTCGCACCTCCAAATTTTGTGGTGAATCCCGGAGTAATTTAATATTTTACTCCTCCCACATAAAAAACGTTGCTATAATGTTTTAAATTTTAAAAACACATCTGTGATATTCAATAAGTTTTCGTGTGCTCAAGCTTTTAACCTATCGGTTCGATTTGACCCAGTTCCAACTCGGCCGGTGTTTCGCGCCCGAACATTGAAACCATTACCTTTACAAGTTTCTTTTTAGTGTCTATGTTTGTCACTGTGCCGACCATGTTTGCAAGAGGCCCTTCGATGATTCTTACCGATTCTCCAACACTGTACGAAAGCTTAATTGATTTTACTTCCACACCAAGCCTTTTGACTTCTTCGGTTGTGAGCGGAATAGGTTTTGTTGATGGCCCGACGAAGCCGGTGCAGCCACGTATATTGCGAACAATATACCAAGATTCATCATTTAAAATCATTTTCACAAGAACGTAACCGGGAAAAATCTTTTTTTCGATTTCTCGTTCTTTGTTGTCTTTTATTTCCGTAACTATTTCTGTGGGTACCCTGACTTCTTGAATCATATCTCGAAGGCCACGATTTTCTATGGTTTTTTCGAGATTCGAAGCGACTTTGTTTTCATAGCCGGAATAAGTATGTACAACATACCATTTGGCTTCTTCAGACATTCTTACTTTCCCTCCGGACGTTTACTTATTACTTGATACTGACATCACCAAACTAAAAAGCTGCATAAGTCCTGCATCAAGAAGCGCGACAAAAACACCCATTATGAAAATCATAACAAGAACTATGCCGGTGTTTTTAAGAACTGTTTTTTGAGTTG
>CAZSYK010000028.1:11810-14237 GCA_964610685.1 uncultured Eubacteriales bacterium | reverse complement strand
TATTGATTTAGGCTTCAATGACTTAAATTTCGAGAAATCAATTCCATTGTAAATACGACTCCTCGATAATTTGTTAAGTGATTTGTAATTTGATAAATAATATGCCAATTGGTATTCACTGACAAAAACATTTCTGTCTGCTATTTTGAAACTTTGGTTGGTTAAAAACTTCCCAAAACTGGAATAATGATAATCGAAATCATGAAATGTCTGCACTATTTTAACAGGCAAGCATATACAAGCGATGCGGGAAATAATGGTATCGATCCTTTGATGAGCATGAACGATTGTAACATTTTCATTTACGATTAAGCGTCGCAAACGCACCAAATATTTTAAAAATGTCAATATATGGTCTGAATATAGTTTGAAAATTGGAACTCCGGATATAAAAAAAGCATTGGATAAAGCTTCTTCTTTTTTGTAAATCCCAATCATAGTGAATGGTATATCCTTATGGGAATTAAAAATATCCAGAACTAAGGTCTCAGTACCGCCTCTTTTTAACGATCCGAGTAAAAAAGCAACTTTTTTTTTTTCTTTTTCAAATAGCAATACAGAACAGGATTAAGATTGATTAATACCAAATTTACCCATTGTTTAGAAGTGAACCGGTATGATTTTAAGGGATAATATTCTTCTTTAATAAAACTGATAATCTCCTTCTTCCTTTCGGGCAATTCGTTTGTAGCGTATGCCAACATACCCATAAATGTAAGAGAAATCATGCCTTTACACCATTGACTGACTTTTTTATTTAAAGATTCCTGAGATAAGGTTTTTAAAGCAATTAATACAAAAATTTTATCATTAAGTATTTTGTTTTTCTTAACTAATGATATACTTTGCGTAATGGATCCGGATCGGTGGAAATAGCAATACACTTGTTGATTAACTGAAATCACCCTATTTGCTTTCACCAGGGTTTTTACAAGCCACTCAATATCTTCGAAGTAAATTGTTTCATTGAAGAAAAGCTGATTCGATTTAATAAAAGCTGTCTTAAGAAGAAACTGCCAGGCATAGCATGCCCAACCAAGATGTTCCACCAAAAACGTTTCGCCATCTATAATTTTATCACCAAATTTTATACTATGAGTGAAATTATTTCTCTTGGGTATAATCTTCCCAGATTCGAGGACATATTCGAAATTGAATCTTAATAAATCAAGGTTTTGATCCCTGATAATCCTAATAAGGTTGCCTATTGATTTTTTTTGAATATAATCATCTGAATCAACGAACAGAATATACTCACCGCATGCTTCTCTGATTCCCATATTTCTGGCTGCACCAACACCAATGTTGTTTTGAGAAAAAAGCTTAATGTTCTGATATAATCTCACAAAGGATTCTGCAATCTGTAGACTTGCATCTGATGACCCATCGTTTATAAGTATTATTTCATATTCTTCGGGCGAGATATCCTGATATAAAAGGCTTTTCAGACATCTAGCCAAATATTTCTCAACATCATGAAATGGAACTATAATACTCAAACTTATCATCAGAATGATAAAATCTTAAAGGTCGATCCTTCAAACAATGCAAAGGTGAAGAATGATTTTATTTGAAAATGAGAATATAACATTTTCACCTCTATAATCACATACAATCTCTTTTAAGAGTGAATCCTGTTTTATCTATGATTATCAGATCATTTGGGGTGATCTCACTGGGAACATTATAATAACCGTTGTTCCAAAAATAGCTCTCCCTGAAACGATTCCTTTTATAAATCATAAAATGGAAATAAATGTATTCACTCTTGGTTTTGTTGTTGGTAATTTTACCGTTTCCATAATACCATGTATCCGCATCATGTTTATAACTTAATCCATCATCCGACAAAGTGGGTGTGGTAAACTGTTCTTTGAAATATAGTTTTCTTTTTTCAGCGAAGAATAATCGGTTAAGAAAAGGCATGGTATGGTAATTAATTACCCAGGCATCTCTCCAATTTAAGATTTTGCGAAGTAATTTGAAGTATATAAAAGAAACAAATCTTAATTCGGGGTAAATTATCCATGAAAATTCCCGTTCATCTAGTGGTAAATCATCTTTATTCTGTAGCTTCTCTTTCCAATTTTTTATTGCGAAACATAATTCTCTGTGATATTCTGTATTCCTGAGGATTGCTAAATGTCCGGAAATTCTGTCGCCATGAGTTGAAAAAACATCATATGATTTCAATTTGTCATCTGTATAGAAGGATTTAATATCCCCCCAAATCACGTCAACATCGCCGAATCCCCAAAAATCATAATTTGCCAATAAATCCTGATGGATATATCCATAAAATGGTTTTAAACTGCACAGTTTGTAAGTATTTGTGGGTGTGAATTCTATATCTAATATCTGACTTACTTTAGCACAATAATCAGAAAAAGTAATTTTATTGAAGAAGACGTTAGGATATGAAATTTC
>CAZSYK010000028.1:0-11800 GCA_964610685.1 uncultured Eubacteriales bacterium | reverse complement strand
CAAGAAAATCCAATCGATTTCATTATTCCTGGAGCAGGAATAAAAAAAAATATCTATCCATTCAGGCCATTTCCCGAAATATGGAATTAAAATTGCTATTTTGTTTTTTTTCTTATTCAAAATAAAATACTTAAGTCTGTCGAGGATTCTAATATTGAGTAAATAACCAATTTCTGATCAATGTTTATCATTAAGAAAATTGATATTGGTGTTTATAATTTTTTCAACTTTAAACAATATTCTTTCAATAATCCAGAACAGATACCTGGTAATTAAATACTTATTTATCCTTTGTATTTGGCAAATGCCAGGCCAGAGGTTATCGTAATCTGCCAATATATTAGCAGGAAGAAGTTCTTCAAGAACATTGCGACGTTCTGTTTTTTCAATTTTGATATGAGTATTGCTGATGCCACTCATATCAAAACAAACAACATCCAAATCTGTATATTTTACTGGTTCATTGTGTAATCCAACAACGTTCAAATACCACTTCCAGTCTGACACAATTAAGAGGTTTTCATCGTACATCCCATATTTTTCAAACAGGCTCCTCTTTATTAATGCCGGCGAATGGTTGAGTGTTCCACGGTAAAAAGCAAACATAGTAATTTCCCCTTCGCCACATTTGTCCCGATATATTTTTCCATCTGGGTACTTTTTAAGCATATTCCCATAATAAATGCTACAATCAGGTAACGAATCCAACATTCTTTCAATAACATTCTCTGATACTAACCAATCTCCTGAATTCAGGAACATACAATACATACCTTTGGAAACTTTTATCCCCTTGTTCATTGCCTGATAAATGCCCTTATCCGGTTCACTGATCCAAAAAGTGATCTTATCTTTATACCTTTCAATTAGGTCAATGCTCCCATCATTTGAAGCACCATCAATTATGATGTATTCGAAATTTTGACAGGTTTGTGAAATAACACTTTTTATCGTCTTGGATAAACCATTTGTATTATTAAGATTTATTGTAATTATCGATAATTTCAATTCATCAATGTTAAAAACCCAATTTTCTTCTGAAAATATTCATTTTGAAGAATAACCATTGTCTGAGGTCTGGAAGGGTATATAGTTTTCCTGGTTTTTCAACTTCGATTATTCCTGGTTCAGGAATAGTAATTGTTTTTAATGCTGAATAAAGCATATTTTTGCTTTCATGTAAAGCCCTAATCTGTAATGATTTTAACGTATCCTTTCTTTGTATTTCGATTGACTTTTCAACTACAGGAATTCCGCAATCCAACCCTGGTGACAATATCTGGACAGTAAGTCCCATCTCTTTCTCATTATTGTATAACTCCCAGAATCCAAAGGGCATGCCCCGGTATTTCCGCATATCCCCGTGATGGTAAGACAATACTCCTTTAGGTGTTATGCTGAGCAAAGGCTCTTTGACTATTCCATACCCTCCGGTTAAAACTAAAACATCCAAGGAATAATCTCTTATTTTTTCAGCAGTGTCTTCAGAATAAGGTTCTGTCGTCTCAATTACTTCAATCCCATGGTCATTGCAGTATTGTATGGTAGATATACTTTTCCCCCCACGGGAGAAAAAGCTTTTAAATGCCATGATTAACATATATCCACCACGGCCTCGTCTGAAATTCTTTTTTAATTTCTGCAATAGAGATTTCCCGGGTCTGCTGTCAATTACGGCTACTCTGATTGTAAATGAATCATCCTCCAGAACGGGCTTCAGTGTTTGTACTGCAAATTCTGACAGGAATCTGCTGGTTAATAACCCGATATTCATCATTCTTCTATCCGCATTCTATGACCATACTCCTGTCTATGCCCGTTAATGGTTTTAAAAAATCCCCAGACACCACTTGCCTTCACAATCAATTCATTCAGGTCGTTCACATCGTTAACTGAAAGGCGTTTCAATCTGAAAATATCCGTTTTCAAGGTATTAAAACCATAATCCACGGTAATTCCGCATTTATAACCTGCTTCTTTTGCCAGATGTATTTCCCTTTCAGAGTAATCCCCGTTGGGATAAGACAGGGCATTAATTTTTAGGTTGAACTCGTTTTCAAGTATTTTTTTTGAATAGAAAATCTCATTACGAGCTACCGGTAGATCACAGTTGGGCAGCACAGGATGGAACATCGTATGTGATTGAAAATTCACATGTGTTTTCATCATTTCAATTTGGGCTTTTTGTAACGCATGAGGTTTATCAAATTCTTTATCCTGCTCAAAGCCTGTTCCGGATAAAACGGTCAGTCTTTCCGTATTTTGTAAGCGAATCAATGAATTAAAATATAAGTTCCCGTTTAATCCTTTCCACCAAAAATGGCGGTTTGTACCCATAATGGATGCGCAGAGGAAAATGGTTACCGGTATTTTCAACTCTTTGATGACCGGAAACAGGTCGAAATTCCCGATATGCCCGTCATCAAAAGTGATGATCAGCGATTTATCAGGTAATATGGTCCGGTTTTCAACCGCATGGAGAAAATCATTCAATCCGATGATATGGTATTTTCCCCGGAGGCACAAAAAAGTCTTTTTGGCCTTTTCCCTGCTGATATCATGAAAAAGCAAGATGGTAATCTTTTTTCTTTGAATAATTTCTCTGAAAAGAAAAGGTAAGCCTGAAAACCTGAGTATTTTGAAAATGGTGCGTTTCATAAAACCTGGTCATTGACCCTGTAAGGGCAAGTGTTGGGTCAATTGCGACAGGAATAATTGTGTGTACCTTTCTGCAATAATTTCCGAATCGAAATTACTCATTACTTTTTTACGGGCATGTTTTGATAATTTACGTGAACCGTTGTTATCCATACACCATTTGATCCCTGTTGCCAAGTCTTCCGGATCATATGCCTTACAAAGATATCCGTTTTGTTTGTGTTCAATCATGTCATTGTTGCCACCTGTGTCAAATGCAACGACCGGCGTTCCGCAGGCCAAACTTTCCATGATGATATTGGACAGGTTCTCAATCAACGACGGCACAACCATGACATGTGCAGCCCGGTACGCCATGACCAGTCCTTGGTCATCCCGGATAAATCCAAAATAATGTGAGCGGATGTTTAATTCAGAAAATTCATGAGGTTTTTCATCACCAAAGATCAACAACTCTATCTCTGAAGTGTCGATTTTATGTTCAAGAAGAGACAGTGCCTGGAATAAATGTTCAAAGCCCTTTCTCTTTTCTTTCGCAGTACTCAACGTTCCAGCCAGAATATATCTTTTTTGTGGCTTTAAATGCCAAAATGATTTTGCGTCAGACTGATTTCCGGGTGAGAAAAGTTGAATGTCGATACCATTCGGAATAACAGTTACAGGAAAATTGCCGAGTAGAGCACTTCCCTTTGTTTTTTGAGCTAACCACCGGCTTGGCGTTACAATGTGCAGGTTTAATAAGGGATAGATCTTGCTTTTAGCTTTCCAGGTACTATGGCTTAAGTCTTTTATTTTGCCAGAATGTAAAAACGGACAGTCTCCGCAAGATTCCTTGTAAGTTTCGCAGTCATAGGGATGATGACATATTCCCGTAAATGGCCAGCAATCATGAAGGGTCCAAACGATGGGTGTCTTTACTTTGAGTAATTCTTTTAAGTCAAGGAACCTGAGATTGATCCAATGAAGGTGCAGTATATCATATTCAAGCTTTTGCAAAGCCCCGTGAAAGGGTACGGAACGGAGGTCTGACAGAAACACATCTTCCCTGTCCGGATATTGGTTCCACCTGAATTGTTGGACCTTGTTTTTAATTTTGTTCTGCAAAAAACGCCAGGCGGGGAAAAGGTCATTCTCAGGTTCAAAGTCATCAAGTGGTATGACTTTGCTTTCAATTGACCGTTTATTCTTAACAAGCATCTGTACTTCCACACCATGATCAGCCAAGGCTGTGTTGATACGGTAAGCAGCTTTGGAAGCGCCGCCATCAAAATCCGAAACGTTTACCGATAAGATCCGGAGGCTGGTTTTGATCATTGGCAATAAACCTTTTTCTTGATCACAAAGAGATTTTGCCCTCCCAGCAAACGGCTTAAACGGTTTATCGCTTTTTTCCACAACGGTCGTTTCCGCGGGTAAAAGGAAGAATAGAATGCATTAATGATCCACCGGTCTTCGTACAGGCAATCCGGAAACCGTGGATTTTCGATGGCTTTTGAAACTTCTTTTCTGTAGTTATTCTCATCACTTCCGGAATGAATGCCAGTGCCGTCAAAGCCGATATTATCAATATACGAGATGCAGGGCAGGATGGCAACCGCATGATTGACAAAGTGAGCAAATGTGAACCGAACGGCCCAGGAGTCGATTTGATGGTTACGTTGCAAAACAAGGAGGTTGGTCAGGTCTGCGCCCCCCCGGTTGAACGCACGGACCTGTTCCGGTTTATCAAGAAAGTCGTCAAGATAATCCAACGACCAGTCAACTTTATCCCAACGGTCTTTCCAGGTAGCCCAACCGGTCGAAAATGAACGCAAGGATACAAAACAATCATATGTATAATCATTTGGGATATGAAAAAGATTATAAGGCGGTCTGTCGGCTGAAATAGAAAATACCGAGGGTCTGGACTCATAAAAATCCAGGGCTTCGTTCATGTATTTAAGGAAGAAACTTGAAGTTAAAAGGTCATCCTCCAGAACGATCACTTTGTCGTGTTTATGGATGACTTCCGACACCCCTTCAATAATAGATTCTGCTATACCCTTATTCTTATCTGATTCTGTTATATGTACTTCCTTGCACCATTTTTCAGATCTGACAACTTTCCTGACTTCTTCAATTTTTCTTTTTTCTTCAACGGAAGCATCCGGCTTGGGGCCGTCGCAGAAAATATAGATTTTACTTTCCCCGGCTAGTTCATTATTCATCAGATATTTTAGAGTTTGCTCAGTATGCCATGGACGGTTGTACACAAACAGCAGTACAGGCGCCAATTTCTTATATGTAGCTTCAGCCATTAGAAAACGTACTGATTAAAAATATAATGCTTAATCATAAAATTTTCATAATCTTTGCATTTTTAATTATAGAATCAACCGGTAAAAATCTTATATAAATCACTTTATAACAAATAATGAATAAGCATTTAAGAAAATTTGTACAAAAAATCGAGGGTAAGAAAGCATTTCAGAAATTATTTGGATCACTGCTCAGCTTTTCATTGAGAGGATTAAATTTTGGTAATGGTGCTATCTTCGAATTAAGCGGGGAAATGAATATTTTACCACATATCAGGCAAAGATTCGTCGATGATAAATCTATTATAATATTCGATGTTGGAGCAAATGTAGGAGAGTATACCAAAGCACTGTATGATTTCTTTGGTGAGCAAGTATCGATTCATGCCTTTGAACCATCAAAAATAACATTTGATATGTTTCTTGAAAAGACAAAATGCCTCAGAAATGTTATAGCAAACAATATAGGATTAAGTGATCGTGATGATGTTCAGTTACTTTATTCTGATTCGTACGGATCTACATTTGCATCTGTTTATAATCGAAATATCGAAAAGTATAATCTAACACTGGATCTAAGTGAAAAAATCAATTTATCAACTATAGATCATTATTGTGAAAAGAATAATATTGATAGAATTCATTTCCTAAAATTAGATATTGAAGGTCATGAACTTTTTGCGTTGAGAGGGGCCGGTTGTATGATCAATAACAAAAGAATTGATATTATTCAATTTGAATTCGGGGAATGTAACATCGATTCAAGAACTTACTTTAAAGATTTCTATTATTTATTGAGAGATAAGTACCAGATTTTTAGAATATTAAAAAATGGATTAATTGAGGTAAAATTTTACAGTGAAATAAATGAAATATTTTCTTCAACTAACTACCTTGCAGTTTTGAAATAACAAATAAAAAGCTTTCATATAAATCATTCATTAAATACCAAATTAGCCAATTACTTTCGAAAGATTAAGCAATGCCTTTTGTTCTCTAAATTTTAGGGTAAAAAAGATAGTCATTCGAAAACAGACTTTCACGGGACCATTGCATCACATGTATTAATTCAATACTGTTGAAGGAGATTTTATTTTGCGAATCCCTGTCAGTTTTAATTTGGATAATTGAATAATCCATAGATGCAAAAGCTTCGATAATTCTGTAGCTCTTGCTTGAGTAAATTCTAATACTTTTCTGTCATATGAATCAAGCACCTCGCATATGATGATTGGCTTGTATTTCATAATGGATTGCTTCATACCGGTTATGACTTCCAATTCTGATCCTTCAACGTCAATTTTAATAAACGAGATTTCCTGATCAGCAAAAAATGAGTCATAATCTAATCCTAACACCTGCTCTTTCCCTTTGGAATGGCCAGGTCTTTGTGATGATGCAATGATAGAAGCACTTGAATCTATAATCGAATTCATTTCCAGGTTATGGATACGGGATCCCGATGATAATGCACAATTAAAAAGTGTGCAATTTTGAAAATTATTTGATTTAATCAATTGTTTTGTGTAAAAAGAAGAAGTGGTATTAGGTTCAAATCCAATATATTTTATGTGGGGCTGCAGTGTCTTGAGCATTATCAAAGTTGTTCCGATACTTACACCAACATCGACAAAGCAGGGATCATCATGATTTGTGAATTGTCTGATAATGGAGTTTAGCCAATCGGCCTTGATAATGAGATAGACAATTCCTATACCATGAATTATGGGTATTTTTACTTTTACACCATTTATTCTTTTATAAACTAACAAGTTAAAACATCTGAATAATTTAAGATGTTTCAATATTTTATACAGATAATGATTTAAGCCCTGCACAATTTTTTTATCTAAATGTAGGTTATAGTATATACATTCGCTAAACTGCGGGCTCTATTAACAGAACTCTTCATACTTTTCCAACTGTCTCCCACTTTCCAAAAATCAATGGAGGCGATCCAGAAGACAGGGTGCGTAAATATGCAATACTTGTAAAGTGAAATATGATTTTTAAGCTTTTTTATTTTTAAACCACAAAGCATAGATTCGAATTGGTTTTTTTTTTGCCTATTAAAGCGACAGACTTCTTTATAAGCGATTTTTAATTCATAATTGATAAATTCTTTCAATGCCGGGATGAAACGTGTATCTCTGTTATCCTTAAGAAATAAATCTATCAAATCAGCAAAACGAATGGCCATCATGACCTTATATTTTAATTTAGTTATGCTTACATCTGAATTAGTAACCGATGTCAGGACCTTACGATAGCAGTAAGGCGATCGATTAATATGTTTTACTCTTTTTGCATACGCCAATAATTTTATGGCATAATCTGTATCTTCAAATTGAACGTTCTCCTCAAAATAAAATTCATGGTCTGTAAGAAAATTTTTATGGATGATCCATCTGCAGACTTCCCCGATCTTATGATTCCACCTTTCATGGCCATCAAAAACAAATTCGGCGCCCGAACATACATCCAGTTCATAATTAGGAACAGGTATTATCTCATCATTCCAATCCCTGATCTCAAAATTGAAATGAAGAATATCGACATTGTTTTTTTCAGCCTCATTTAAAAGCGTTTGCAGTACGTTTGCCTTGAGATAATCATCTGAATCAACGAACCAGATATAATTACCCCTGGCATGTCTTATTCCCATATTTCGAGCAGCGCCCTGTCGTCTGTTTTCAGGTTGAATAAACAGGTGCAAAGTCGGAAATTCTTTTTGTAAAGATTTAACAATATGTACGCTGTTATCTGAAGAACAATCATCTATAACAATTACCTCAAATTCATTAAATGGGATATCCTGGTCGTAAAGGCTCTTTATGCATTGTTCCACGTATGGTTCCACATTGTACATGGGTATAATGAAAGACAACCTGCATTGAGTTTTATAATTTTCTTTCTGATCCATACTGCTTTTTGAGTGCCTTAATTTTTAGCAGAGACCGTACAATAAAACCCAAATGCCCAGATTTTAAGAAATCATATTCCTGCCTAATCGCTCTTAATTCTTCCAATTCTTTGTGCATCGGATACACACGGGGAAGCAGTTCATTCAGGACCTGTTCCCTTTCATAGTTTTGGAGTTCCTTAAATGAAGATTGGCTGCTGATACCTTGATGATCGAAATTTGTAATAACCCTATTAAAAATATCATAAGAACAGTTATGGAGAATCAATGCTTTAAAAAAGAATTCCCAATCTGAAACGATTTTATAATTTTCGTTATACAATCCAAATCTGTCAAATAGTTCCCGCTTAATAAAAGTAGCAGGGTGTGACAGTGAATCGTGAACAAAAAAATCATAGGTCAATTTATCGGCAAAAGGTTGAGGACAATGACATTCAATGTTCTGAGCATCAAAAACTGATCCTGCAACAATATCTTCAGTAAAGCCTTGGTTACAGAAATCTGAAACAACATTTTCGTCAACCAGCCAATCCCCGGAATTGAGGAACAAACAATACTCTCCTGTTGACTTGAGAATGCCTTTGTTCATGGCATGAAAAATTCCATTGTCAGGTTCACTGATCCAATAAGTGAGGTGTTCACCAATTTGTTCAATAAATTCTTTACTACCATCAGCACTACCTCCATCAATAATTAAATATTCAAATTCCTTAAAGCTTTGACTTATTACACTTTGAGTGGTATGAATTAATCCTGAATAATTATTTTTGTTTATGGTAATTATGGAAAGTTTCTTCATTTAGGGCATAGGGATTTTCCCCGAAATAGTGTCAAGTATTTTATCCATATAATTATCCCATGAGTATTTTTCTACGGCTTGATGAGCTTTATGACACTTTTCATTATAAGCAGGGGAGTAAATTATTTTTTTTATCGATTCATAAATACCAAGATCTGAATCATCTGTTATATATTCTCCAAATGGGATATCATCACCGAATTCATGAACAAACTCATGCATTTTATTAACTACAACCGGGGTATAGAAGTACATTGACTCTATAATAGATGAATATCCACTAATAATGTTTGTAGGATTAACCAAACATTTGGAGTTGATTATGATATCATAATATTTGTCATTTTGGATTTGATCCCCTTTGTCTAACCATCCATAACAGTAAATATCCTCCAAAAGTGAATCTTTAAGGGTTGTGTTATCCATACCAATTATAATCAGTGTGAGAGATTTATCCTCCAACTTCAATAATCTAAATGCATTTATAACTTTTATCGCATTTTCTTTGTACTTGCTACCCCCAATAAATACGAGACTTGTAGAAGAATTTTTACGATAAATTATCAAGTTCTCATTTAAAGGTTTGTAAAAATTCGAATTTACTACATGTTGGTTAAGATATACTATATCTTTTTGATACAACTCTGACATATACTTTGCGCTTTCCCAGAACATAGAAATAACAACATCACTTTTCCTAATAATCCTCTTTTCGTAGAAAAAATAGATAAATTCGAAGATATTAGGTTTTCTATTTTTGTGTTTTCTAATCAGAGTTTCAAAGGACCAATCACAAAAAAGTACTGAAGGACTTTTTGAGTATTTATTATGATAGCTAAATGTCAGGAAAAGGTTGAAATCTACTATATCACTTTTTTGTGTTGCTGACTTTATTTTGTTATTG
The DNA here is from genome assembly GCA_964610685.1 of uncultured Eubacteriales bacterium. Classification (GTDB taxonomy): domain Bacteria; phylum Bacillota; class Clostridia; order Oscillospirales; family Acutalibacteraceae; genus UMGS1491. The sequence continues at coordinate 2,219 of CAZSYK010000028.1, read as the reverse complement.
AGTAACCATCTATAAAGGATTGATCTATCTATTGTATATTCATTATTGTCAAACAACAGTGATAATATTTTATTGATATATTTGGTCCAAATCTTATAATAAAAACGATAAATAGTATTATTATTATCAGGTAAAATGTTTATTCTGTTAACTTTAATCCCCTTATTCTCCAGCGACCTGGCAAAAAAGAACGGTATATTTGACCAGGTTGTTAAATCCCTGGAATCCCCTAATACGAATAAGTTAACTTTATCTGGAATGTTCCCTTTCAAATGCTAATAATATTTTTTCACCACATTATCAATTTTCCGAATAATTCCGGTCTTATGCATGATTTGAGTTTTTAGCAACCACCATTGAATTAATTTATCAATCAAATTACGTGGATCTTTGTAAATATCAGCGTTTTCCCTTGACCACTTAAGAGCAATATTCTTCCAATTCACATTCCATATTCTTAGGCGCTTAAAAAAGTAAACACCATATTCATCAAATAGGTCCAGTACTTTTTGATCGAACCAGAACAAATCATTGTCTGAAATTGGAAAATTCAATTCAATTCCAAATTTTTTGAACTCTGAAAACCAATAAGACGGAATTTTTACGAAATCATTATGGTGTAGTCCATACATGTGATGATATCTCCTGAAAACATCTGTTGAATTCATTTCTGGATATGTGATTCTTTCATAACATTGATACCAACGTTGCTTGCTTTCCATTCTTTTCCAATTAACATATTGGAAATGAATTACTTTTATTGAATTGACATTTAATTGATTATGATGTTCCGGTAAAGGAATTCTTCCTGAATGTATTTTATTGGCTCCGTCATGTTTTGAACCGTCATCCATATAGCCCCATGGAGTAAACTCCCCAAACCACATTTTCTTTAAATCAGGAGCTAAATTTGCCCATTGAAAGTTAATTATTGTTCCTGGTTCAGCTGAAATTACTTTAAGCCATTCATTAGAAGTATATATCTCCGGAGAAAAGATCTCATCAGCATCTAAAGTAATTAATAACCTTTGTCCTGAAATTTTCCTGGCTTCATCAATCAGTAACTTCTGACGTTCAGGCTCATTGAATTTTTCAGATGGGTTTTCAATCAAAGTTACTTTAGAAAACTTTAATGCAATTTCACGGGATCCATCGGTCGACATTTGGTCAGCAATTATAATGTGATCGGCCCATAAACTAGCAGCTACTAGAAAATGATTCAAAATCCAAGCTTCGTTTTTCACAGGTGTTAGACAAATAATTTTTGGTTTGTTTATATAGTTTTGATTTTCTGAGCTATCCATAAACTATCAAGCTGTTTTATAAATTTATAATTTGGATTTGTTATTATCCTGTTATTAATTACCCAAGTTGGACCTAGTTCTTTGCGTTTTAAATCATAATCATGAAATGCTATGTATCCTCCTTTTTTTATTTTAGGTGAATAATTTAAGTAGTCAGATTCACATCCTTTAATACTATGGTCTCCATCAATAAATAAAAAATCTATCTGTTGGAAGTTATTTATAAACTGATTAGAATAGCCCTTTAAGACCTCTATCTTATTTAGTAACCTATACCTAATCATAGTTTCTTTAAATTGATCGATTAATGGCAAAGAGCCCTTGGCTTCTTCATACTTTTCTTTGCTTCCTTGCTCACCGTCTGCATTGAATGGATCAATTGCATAAATCTTCCCTTTCTTTAGGCCTTTAGCAAGGCAGTAGGTACTTCTTCCTTTCCAACTTCCAATTTCAACTATTACAGCGTTCTTTTTTAGTTTATTGGCAAAAAAAAACAAACCATAAGCTTCCTGCTTTGAAAGCCATCCTTCGATTTCTGTGAATTCTGATATTTTTGAAAAGATTTTCTGACACTTTATATTGTTATTCCATTTCTTTAATTTTAATAATATTTTTGTTATATTCTTATTTATCTTTTTCATTGTTTGATTATAGTAACTTTTATAAAAGATGGTAATATGATTTGCATTTTTAATGGTTTTATGCACAGCAAGTGCTTTTTCACAAGCAAAAAAACCAACAATTATGATTGTGCCAAGCGATGTTTGGTGTAATACAAACGGTTATATGATGGAGTTTGATAATCAAGGAAAAGTTGTTAAAGTTCCTGATTACAAAAAAGCTTTACAAGAAAATGCCGATTTATTATTAGTTATTAGTAAAATAAATGAATTAATGGCTGATAGAGGTTTTCCA
>CAZSYK010000027.1:0-14270 GCA_964610685.1 uncultured Eubacteriales bacterium | reverse complement strand
CGTGTTTTCTCCATAGTTTACCAAAAACATAGTATTTTCCGTCATGTTTTTTGCATATTGTCATGGATGTATAATCTTCACCGTAAAACGCGCTGTCAACGTGCATTACACCTTGTTCGGCTAAAGACATTTCCGCTCCGGTTTGCGGTGACATGAATATAACATCTTCGTCCGCTATGATTTTCAGTTCATAGTTAGCGGAAAAAAGCGAGGCAGTCATAGATTGTTTAATTTCGCCCAATTTAACATCTGATATTAACCCGGTCGAATAACAATCATATTTTTCAATATTCGGCATAATTGCAAAACAATCGTCTTTATGCCAAGGGGTTCCTGTATTAAATATTCTTCCATCACGATTTTTTATATTTTGGAGTTCTTGATATATGATTTTAGTTCGGTCACGTTCAGCTTTTGAAACGCGGTCGGAAATATTAACTATATCATCCGTAAAGATACGGTCAAAGTGTTTACCAGTCAATGAAGAACCGCAACCCATAGCGGATAACTGCGCCGAACCTCTGGGGTCATTGGTAAGATTAGTTGACAGTTCGTTAGCGTTGCTTGAAACAATCTTTAAAGCACAGCCGTATATACATTGCACGAAATATTGTGTCTTAGGATTTTCAAGTATCTTTTTAACTTGACTGATTATTTCTTTAACGTCATTATCGGTTTTTCTTAAAAACATCGTACGCCTGTTTGGCAGCAGAATAATTATTAAAGCTAAAGCTATTGAAACGCTGGTCGTTTTATAACTTGACCTATGTGACAATAACGTCCTGTCCTCTTGACCTGTAACCATGTTTACAATCCAGCCGTTATTAAGCTCTGTTAAGTCCTTAAAACCTAATAAATGGCCAAACTTGTACGGCTTTGTTTTTAAAAACTCAATTGCTTGTTCTCTGGTCATACATATCTCCAAATAAATCCACCAGCACTTTTACGCACTCCCCTGGCGCAAGCTGCAATATGATGTATTTTTAATGTTTCTGAAGCTATTTTTACATTAATCCAAGTTTTTATAAAATTTCCATTAATATCATACTGATTCACAGCACGTGAATTTGGATTTTCTTCCCCATGTTTGCCATACATTCCGTTTCTTTCACCTATTGTTGGGATTGCAAGTTTTGTACGATAGGCATGTTCTGAATTTTCTTTTTGTGTAGCCCATTCCAAATTTTCAACTCTATTATCAGTTTTAATTCCGTTAATATGGTTTACTGTTTCTTTTTTGAATGGATTATGGATAAATGCTTCTGCCACAAGTCTATGTGGTTTTTTAGATTTACATTTTGATTTTTTAAATAAGTTTACATAATAGTATCCATTTTTGGCTATTCTTGGTTTTCTAATAAGTTCTCTTGCTCTTCCTTTGTAATCTGTTAAGCTTTTAATTCTACCATGGTCTGAAATCATATATTTGCCTTCAAAGCCTTCAATGTCTTTCCAAATTTCCACGACATTTACTCCTTTATGTTATTTCATTTATTAGGTTTGCCTAATACCATACATTCTACCTCTTGTATAGTGTCTAAGTCCACAGAAGCCATTATCACCTTTTCTATACATTTTTGTCCAGACGTATCTCTGGTTAATTCCCACGCTTTCCAATCACCTTTTAATGCTGAATTAAAAGCCCTAATTGCCATAGCTTCAGCACCTGTTAATTCTTTGCCACTTTTGTCTTTAATAGTGCTGTCAAGTAGTGCCTGCATATGTTCTCTTAGGTTTTTTTTGGCTTTTCTTGCTTGTCCTGATTTAATGCCGCCTTTTTTTCCTCTTTTCTTTGCTTCCTCTTTGGTTTGTGGTGGCCTCATGTTTTTTGGATTCCCTGCCATAAAATCACCTCGTTTTTATTTACTGACCTTGACCGCTTTTTCCCCTGTAAACTGTTCCCAACGGTTTATTATTACTGAGCGGGTTACTCCTTTAGGGTTTGATTTATCCCATTTAACGTGGCAACTTCTACAAAGCCATCTAACTTTTAATGGTTCATCATAATTAAAATGAGCACCTTCGATTTTTTGGTTTTCTTTCCCGCATTTCTCACACCTGGTTGGTCTTTTAATGTTCCCGTGTTTAACATGATAAGATAATAAAGACTGTGCCGCCCTAGCCTTTGAATCAGTTACTCTAAATTTTTTTCTTCCTGTTGATTGAGCCTTTACTTTGCACTTATACGAACAATATTTTGTAGTATATCTGTCAGGCAAAAACCATTTGCCGCAACTAGCGCATAAAGATTGAATCTTTAACCTTCCCTTGCCACATTTTGCACAAGTCGCATTTTTATGGCTCGGTTTTTCTTCGGTTGTATGACCACACTTGTTACACGTAAACTTGCTTTTACTTTCATACTGATTATTGTATTCCATTTGTAATCCTCCACGTATTAATATATTTGATTATATTATATCACGTTGGGGAGGCAATTGGAACTCAAATCTTAGAATAATGCACTTTTGTTCCATCTTGTTTAATCAAAAACACATCATCCGAGTTCCCCTTAAAATTGATATATCTTTGCAAAATCACGTCAATATATTGCGGAGAAAGTTCCATCATGTAACATCTACGGTTAAGTTGCTCGCAAGCTATGAGGGTTGAACCTGAGCCGCCGAACACATCTAGTACAAGTTCACCCTTGATGCTTGAGCTTTTTATTGCTCTACTACATAACGCAATAGGCTTTGGCGTTGCATGTCCTCCTGCTTCTGCAATTTCTTTTAAAAATTGTTTTCTGGTTTCTCCAAAAGGATTACTTTCATAAATCCAAACATTATTCATATTGTCATGTGTGTTATTAAAATATGCCCTTGTGGAGTAGTACTCTTTTTTAATTTCGTCGTACTCTTTTTTAATTTCGTCGTACTCTTTTTTAAATGCGTCGTTATTTGCCGCCTGTTTCCATTTGTTATATGTTTCCTCCGTGGGCATCACCCACTGGCTTTTATCGAACCAGTGACACCCGCTTTTTTCACTATGCCCCGCTATTCGCTTTGTGTCCTTAATGCTCCAACCCATTGCTTTTCTTTGTGATTCAAGATATTCGACAATAGGTGACCATGCCTCGAAAAAATTATCCGCATTATTATTAAAACCTTGTACTCCACACATAACAAATAAACATTTTTCGTCTGCTACTGGATACATTCTAAAGCCTTCTGAAAGTTGCCCTTGAGCTGTGCCTTTAAACCATGTGATTAAGTTTCTAAATGTGATTTTATTTTCTTTAATCATAGGCTTTAAAATATTGCTGTAAATATCCATTAACGGCTCATCAATTCCCCAGCAATACCAAGAACCGTTATCTTTTACGTTTTGAAACGTCAGAGGAATCCACTTCTTATTAAATCCCAACAAGTCATCAAGGTTTAAATTATCATTTAAAACTCCGTCCTTTTCTTTTTTCATACCATACGGCGGGTCAGTAAAAACCATATCAGCTTTTTCGCCATTCATAAGTTTTTCTACATCTTCAGCTTTAGTGCTATCACCGCACATTAATCTGTGGCTTCCTAATTGGTATATCTCGCCAAGTTTAGATTTAGGGTTTTCAGGAATTTCTCCTTCGAAATCATCCTCTGTAACTTCGGATTCCTCATTAAAAATATCGTCCAATTCAAAACCAAAATCACTCATATCAATATCGACTATTGACTCTAATTCCTCACCTAAAATATCAAAATCAAAGTCTGTGTTCATGGTCAACTTATTGTGCGCCAAAGTGTATGCTTTGCGTTCCTCGTCTGTTAAATGGTCAAGCCTGATACATTCAACTTCATTATAGCCTAGTTGTTTTAACGCCTCTAACCTTCCATGACCTTCAACAATAATATTTCCCTTACCCCATATTCCAATAGGGTCATTCATTCCAAACCGCTCTATTGACTTTTTTATCTGCTCTACCTGTTCTTTTGTGTGAATTTTAGCGTTCTTTTTGTACGGTTTTATCTTATTTATTGGTATAGTTTCGATTTTAATTTTAACCGCCTCGTTTTAGTGTTTTATAGACTATTTGAAATATCTTCCGCAACCATATCGCACATTCTTTGGTCCTCTTTTTCTTTTTTTCCCCATGAAAATATTCCTCTAACCGCTAAAAGCGTGTAAACGAAGAAAAGAGTCATTTGCGCATATTCACCTATTACCGCAAATCTAATTGTCATATACATGTTAGATAAAAGCCAAAAATAAAAACCATACTTGTTCCGCTCGGCATTCATAAACGTACCTGCTAAAGCTATGCCGCTCATTAGCCAAGATAATATTGTCCACATTTAAATTCCTCCTTTTTTTAATAATAAATACCTATTTCGCCTATATTCAAGCGCGGATTCTTTGTGTTCTATGTAATATTTCCGCTGGTATTCCTGACGCTCTGCTCTGTGGTCTAAATAATATCTATGCTGATATTCTATAAGCCTATCTCGATTTTTTTCAAGGTATTCTTTATACTTTTCGGGATTTCTGTGTTTATAGCTTTTGGAGTGTTCTCGCCTTATTTCCTGATTAAGTTCAATAGTTGCCTTTTCAATTCCCCATTTTTGCTCATTAATAGCGCAATCCTCGTCACTTAAAATGCAGTCTATGTGTTTGCAACTGAAACAATTTCCGTCACACTTTTTCCCCATTACCAACACCGTCCTTTAACTCCTGTTCCGCTTTTTTCTTGATTTCATACTGATGTGGATACTTTTCAAGGTCTTTTTCATATTGACGCCTTGATTTATAAAACCCACATTCCTCTTTCGCACAAACTAATTCTTTGAGTATTCTGCAACCCGGATATATTTTCCCAAACTCAAACCCAAAACAATCTGTCTTTATTTTGCTCTTTAAAATATCCATTCTTTCTCCTCTTTTTACAATATGCCTTTATTTTCGTTTTAAATGCCCTTTTTTCGACTTTTATATTAAAATGATAAATTACACTACCTAACAATAAACTCTTGAATTTGCCCCCAAATTCTTTAAGCAATCGCTATTCCTGTTTAGCGTTCAATAAACTTTTTAATTCTTCCATTGCTTCCTCTGCGTCTGAAAAAGTTCCATATCTGTTAAACGCGAACCAATCATTTCCGCTGAATAAACGAATTTCATAAGGCAGAAAACAATCATCACTTTCACGGCGAATTACAATCGACGATACCCAATCCATATTTACTAATCCCCCTGGTGCTACGTCAATCCACATATTTATTCTCCTTTAGTTTTATCAACACAGTTTTCAACATAATTCCCCTTACACGCGCGCACGCACGCGAGAGAGTAAGTAAGTATTATTTGTATTACCAAGAATAAGTATTACTAAAAACAGTATTACTAATATAGGGGGTGTTTTCCATAGGGTGGAAAAGCCATAGGGTGGAAAACACCCCCTATGGGTCATGTGGAAAACTTTTGTGTAATTTGTATATCCAAGCCTTTTAAACTAATTACCATAGGTGTTGCCAAGTCAGGATTGTCCAGCAATTCATACTCATAAACAAACTTTTTGTCTTTCCCAGTCGGTGACCTATACACTTTCAAATAACCATTCTTTTTTAGTTCTTTCCAAGCATTATCGAAAGCGTCTTGCCCCTCTCTGCAATATTTTCTTAATTGCCATTTGTATATATCCCTGTCTAAGGTGATAAGACTTTGTATAAGACCGTACAACCCTTTTGCTTTTAAAGTTAAATTCATATCTTGCAACGCCGCATTTGAAACCATTGCGAAATTATACCGCTTTTTTCTGAATTTGCCGTCTGTTTCTGTCATTACTTTTGCACTTCCTCTTTTATGTAATTAAATATCTTTTCAAAATCACTTTGCTTTATGTACACATTGCAATCCATAACTACGGTTTTTACATTTAACTTTTTAATAATTAATTTTAAATCAGTCACGCTAAAATCTGCATTCCCAGTAAAACCTCTTATTAAATTGCGTGCTTTTTTTAGTGGATAATTAGACGCCAAACTTATTGTTTTGTTGTACTTCGGCTTATATTTGTCTATATATCTATCTTCCAAAATACACAAATCTTCTTCGTTACAATGTAAAATCTTTATTGTGTCAAACGCTTTGTCGGTATGAGAAAAAGGTCGTAATATCCCTCGTTTTGTTTGCCCCACATAAACCACTTCATTGCCCTTTAAAAGAAAATAAATTAAGAACCTTTTATACTTAAATGTTTCGCAATTAGTTTCCGAGAAAATCAACGGGAGTTGCTCCTTTATAAAAAATATTTTTTAAAAACCTATTTACTTTTGGAATAGGTATGGTATAATAAACGCATAAGGTTTTTATTTGTGGCATGAATACACCACTTTTAAAAATCTTTATTGCTGTCTTGAGATAAAATCTCTTGACGGCTCGTATTATATCATAAACTTGAATATTTTGCCACTTTTTATACGTCTTTTATCTCTATGTATCCTTGCCGCTCAAGCTCTATAAGTGCGGCGAAAACATAACTCGCCATTGGTATGTCTATCTTTTCAAGCATTCTTTCAAGTTCCGTGTGGTGAAAACTTGTTTTGTCTTTTCTGAAACTGTGCCGGGCTAAGAACATAAAAAACCGTTTGCTTTCTTCCGACAACCCATTTTCTTCGCCGAAAAACATAGGGCAACATAGCTCATTGTGCCTGTCCAACATGAACCCTCTTAACTTATGCTCGTTTAGACAAACTTCCATTTAACGACAACCTCTCATTTCTGTTTATTTTTGGTAGTTTACATTTTATTTGTGGGATTGTTTTAGTAATATAACAGATTTATTAAAAACCGCCTTGATTTACTGTTCCCTGATGTTATACTTTAGATAGTCTTTTTAAAATATGTCTTTTCGAAAAACCGCTTTATTGCAAAAACGTTCCTTTTTTATTCGTTCCTCTTTTTTATTTGTTATTTGCCCCTTTTTGTTCTTTGTCCTTTTTCGTAAAATATTTTTTTGTTGTCATCATAATTATATTACTTACGAGATTTTTAACAAGCACAAAAAGACGCCGTTTTTCGACAAAATATTAGCGACTATTAACAAAAATAGTCGCTTTTTTGCGGTTAGATTTTGGTTATTATTATTTCCGTGCGAGGATTGTCCTTGTCATAAAACGCTCTGCTTCCGTCATGGCTGAACACGATTTCTCGGTTATCGTCCTTTACCACCTTGTAACACACAAGAACATCACATATCGCAGATAACAAGTTAGTTAAGTCTACTTTTCCTCTTGTCTTTGTGTAGAATACCGCTTGCACATTTACACGGTAGTCTATGTTTTGGTTGCCTTTTAAATAGTCTCCCGCTGCCTTTTCGTACTCCTTGTATTGCTTGCTTGGTATCGGTATGTACCGTCCCCTTACCGGTATCATTTGCTGGCTATTTTTTTTCGTTATCGGCGGAATTGATATTTCCGTCATGTAAACTATTTCCTCTTTTACTGCGTTCATATTTACGCCTCGCCACCTTTATTGCTTTAAAAATTCCGTAAACGTATATTATAATCCCGAACGCTATAACTACCCTAAATATCTCCCATATCCCTACTAAAATCTCAACTAACCACATTGGCTGGCTATGAAACACGCTATAAAGCACGCTCATTAAAATTCACTTCCTCTTATTAATAATTTCAATATATCGTCTGTGTGAGAATACAACACCATAAATCCATGAATTACTTTCTTTTCGTGGTCCGGTGCTTTTTCTGATATGTTTAATAACCGCTCCATATCATCACACGCCATATTGCACTTCCTAAGCTTTACCTTAATCTTTCGTATTGTTTCTAAATTACTTGTATATTCTGCCATGTTTTCGACTTCCTTTCTGGAAAATATTTGCATTGGTGTTATTTTTATGTTATAATAGTATTAAAAAACCTTAACACAGCACATAGATTCTGGGGGGGCGAGGATTATGAATATTGAGGAAATCCTAAAATGGGAACACAAATTGCAGAATTTGGAGAATTTTGTCGCTAAACAAATCATAAAAAAAGTCCATATAGGTCTATATTCGGAAGATTATGTAAAGGTTCAGCTCACAACCCTTATGAAAACATATTCAATCCGTGTTGTCTTTGAAGCGTGCATAAGTTTATCATACTTTGATTTAAAACAAATCAAGAATAAATGCCAGCACGTTCTCGAAAAAAATGTGAAACTGTTTGAAAAGTCTTTTTAAATATTTCTTTATTATTTTCATTCTTTGACTTCCTTGAAATAATTCAGTTCTAAACACATTTTAAATAAATCACCTAAATTTTCTTTGACTATGCTTATATCGTCCTCTATTTTATGTTCTTTCGCATAATCTACGGCTTCCTCTATCAACTTTTCTCGTAATTCTTGTATATCGAATTTCGCGTTTTCGCCATATATATCGTTAATACTCTTGGCTAAAAGCCTAACACCTTTTATTGCGTGTAAAGCTTGTGCGTGTAGATTATCATCTTCCGATAATCCGCCTAAATATTCTTGTGATTTTTTAAATCCCATACTGTATATCACAAATAACGGGGTTAGGATTTCCCAATTTAACTCATACTTTTTCATCGTTTCACCACTTCCCTTAATGCTTTTATTTTTATACATCTTTCGAGTACTTCTTTTCCGTGTTCTCTCACGGATACCGGGGGCTTCTTTTTATGTACTTTCTCATAAAATTCAAACGAGTTTTCAATGGTTTCTTTTATTTCTGAAATCGTAAAAACTTTTGTGCCAAAAATTGCGCTCATTGTATTTAAAAACGCTAAATCCGCTTCAACTGCGCTCATTCTTGCCATGTGTTGCTCATCACTTCCGCCGTCTTTTCCAAACAATTCTTTTGATTCCCCGAACGTAAGCTTGTTACACATAAATTTAAGCTTTGTTATAACATCATAATCTATTACATATTGTTTATTATTCATTGTTTTTCCTCTTTCCAAACCATTTCGAAAATATGCCTTTCGGTACTTTGCAATCAATTGACTGCTGTATTGTCCCGGCGTGTAAAGCGTGCGCTTGCTGTGCGCTCCGCTGTTCATTAAGTAAAGCCGTTGTCAATTGATTGATTTGCTTGTCCTTTTCAGCTAATTGCAGTTGCAACGTGTTTAAAATAGTTTGCAATTCGCTTGTTAATTCGGGTGTTTGTTCCCCTGTGTCGAAAAGCTTTAAAGCTTCGGAAGATATAGTTTTCTTCCCTTTTTCTGATTTTAAATATGGTTGCAAATCTTTTGCAAGTCTTTGGTAAATAGCCTGTGTGCTTATCCCTGCTTTGGCTGCAAATTCTTTAATGCTTAAATATTTTTCTTCATTCATTGCAACTATCCTCGCTTTAAATTAAAACGGTAAATCCCCGTCGTCATCATTACTGTAATCTGTAAATGATTTTTGCTTCGGAGCGCGTACTCCCGACAATGTAGTGCCTTGGTCTGCTTCGCCGCTCGATTCGTTATCTGATTTACTGCCAACAAAATCAACTCCGCTTGCAACCACTTCAAAAGCTTTACGGTTATTTCCGTCATTATCTTGATAGCTCCTTGTCTGTATACTGCCCTCTATTGCTATCATCTGACCTTTTTTAAAGTACTTGCAAATAAACTCCGCTGTGTTTCTCCATGCAACGACATTAATAAAGTCCGTGACCTTTTCTTGACCGCTCACATATTTTCTCTGTACCGCTAAAGGGAACGACGTCACCGCCACATTGTTTTGTTGCGTGAATTTTAGCTCCGGGTCTGCGGTTAATCTTCCTGTTAAGACTACGATATTTAGCATTGTTCATTCTCCTTTATATATTTTTTGATTCTCTCAAATACATTTTCGGCACTTAACCAGCCGACAACTCTGTCGTTTTCTTCTTCTTCTTCAGTCATCAATCCCATTATTTCAAGCAAATCATCTTGTCCGCCATAAGTTCCCGCTCCTTGTATAACGCTAATAACTCTTTTTTTTAAGTCAAAGCGCGGTACACATATTTGGTGGTGTTGGCTTCCTCTGCTCAAAGAATTGTCTATATAATCAAAAGATATATTGTTTTCCTCGAGCATTTTTTTAAGTTTAAATATTTCTGTGTATTTCATTGTTTTTAACCTCTAAATATTTTTTGATTTTTTCTTTATCATGCTCTAAAAAATGGTAAATGTTTTTCTCATAAACAACTATCCCGTGACCTAAATCCATGCAGTTATCTCCGCCTATTTCGATTGTTTCGGCTCTTGACAATAATTCTTTTGTGGCGTTAGTTCCCCATTCCATTCCTATAAGCGCGCCGTTTGGATTTAAAAAACAATGTACTTCATTATCATCAATATGTAGACAATCAAACGCTTCCTCCGGCGTTATGAAAATCCTTTCTTCTTGTTCTTGCTTATCTGTTTCCATACGTCCTCCTTGCTAATTTAAGCAGCTTTTACCTATTCACGATTAACTTAACCATGAATAGGTATTTTGTTTTATAACTTTGCTTCAACTTCTTTTAACTGCTTGTCTGTAAGTTCAAACAAACTTGATATTTGGTAAGTCGCGCAAATATTGTTTATTAACTTATCTGATTTTTCGGGATATTTTTCATTCATTTTGATTATTGCTTTTTCTACGTCCTCTTTTTTGGCTTTCGGGACGGTTTTGTTTGGTGCTGCTTTTGGCGGCTTCGGAGCTGCCGCAACGGTTATTGTTTCTTCTTCTTCGGGGAAGTCCTCACCCTCGTAAATATTTAAAGCAAGCCCAAACATGGCTAAATTCTTGACTAAACAACGCATGATAGCGTTATTAATGTCGCACATTGTAGCGGCTTCAACTCTAATATCTTTTTTATAAGTTGTATCGTAAGTATAGACAGTACTTTTCATTGCTTTGTTTTTACTGTCCATTACCGCTAACCACATGTCGTGAGTTAACCCGTCAATGTTTACGCTGGTAAATACCATGTAGCCGGTAGCTTCGTCATAAACATACGGCAACTGATTTTCACCAAACCGCTTGATTTCATAATTTGCGGTCGGGAATACTTCTTTTGTTTCTGCCCATGCCGAAGCCCACGAGAGATATGTAAGTCCGTTTTTCTTTTTCGTTTTGTCTTTTACGTTGATTTTATGCAGTCTTTCAAATGTTGTCTTTTCTACCTCGTTATTCATGTTCCCCTCCTGTTATTTATAATGTCGCCTATGCCTTGATACCCTCACAACGTTACCGCTTCTTGTGCGCCTGTTATGGCTTCTAACGGAAGTTGAGTGCCTCCTGGCTTGTACGTCTGGGATATTGATTCCCATAGCTCCTGCTATCGTTAAACACGCTAATATGCCACAAGCTACTTTTTTAAAATTCTTCATTCTTAAACTCCTACTCTTTTTCTTCTTTTGGCTTTTCTTCATTTTTTCGGTATGATTCTATTTCTTCGTCAGGAATGTTTAACTGCTTTTTTATCATTTCCCAAAACTTATAACTCCCATTACCTTTACCGCTCAAAACACAGTTTAAATTTTGGTATGTTATTCCAACGCATTCGCAAAAATTGGCATAAGTGCCATAATCTTTTTGTATTTTAAACATCAACTTATATCTCATATAATCACCGCCTTTTTTCATATAATTATATAATATAATTTGATAAACAACAACTCATATTTTATTTATATAACATCTGATTCTTCGAATTTTATATCGCAATCATGGCAACGACCCTCATATATTTCATCATGTCCAAAATATTTTTCGCAGTCTATGCACTGGTCACAGTCATCTAACGCACCGCATTTGCAACAAGGGCATACTTTATGTTCCCAACCGTAATCTTCGGTTATGTATATCAATTCTTCGTAATCAAGTAAAGCACCACATTCTAAGCAGATATAGTCGTACATTCGTCATCATCCTCACTTTGTAACGATTTTATTTTTTTGTTGTATATTTCAATTTGTTTTTCAAGCCGTGGTATATGTGTAAGTAATATTTCTATTACCTCTTTTGTACCCTCAATTTTTGCTTTTAGTGTGTTGATTTCAAATTTTGATTTTATATTCTGCACTTTATCACCCCTACTTTTGTTATATTATGATTATAACATTATATTTTATATATGTCAAATTTATTAATATATTTATAACATTATATTTTATATATATTGAGATATTAAAGAAACAAAAATCCACCCTAATTAGAGCGGATTTTTTTAATATTGATATTTCCTAAGAATTGGCATATAATAATAGTAGTAGGAGTTTGAACCACAAAAAGCGGTCTTATTCCGAAAATAAAGGTTAAAAAATAACGCTATCTTTTCGAACGGAGAGCGTTATCTTTTTTTATATATATCATCAGAATTAAATAATTCTATTATTATTAAAATAAAGAGAATAATAAAACTCATGTTACACATCACCCCCGTTCTTTGGGAGTGAATAAGACACGCTCTCTGTAAGTACTCCTACTACTTGCCATATTATAGCATAATTATTATCTATAAACGTTAAAGATTATGTGCCGCTTTTATTTCCTTTTTAGTGATTTTGATTTATTTCGGAACTTTCAAGACTTGCCCAGGCTGAATTACATCACCAGATAATCCGTTAAGCGTCTTTATTTCCGTATACCTTGAACCAACACCTAATAGCTTGTTTGATATTGCCCATAAACTGTCACCTTTTTGAACTGTATAAATTGTATATGTAACATTCTCATCATTTTTGGCACTTATAGAGCTATACCCATTAATGCCTTTAATTTTCATTATTTGCGGATAATTTTTAAATGCCTTGTTAAGGTCTACATTGCCGCTAATACCGCCGACAATACCCGTTTCACTATGTTGCCATATTCCGCAACTTGCTGCCGGCTCACCAACGCCCCATTGTGCAAGCCATAAATCATATTTCGGAGCTAATTCGTCTTTTATAAGGTAATTATTCCACCAATTAAGATTGCAATAAATCATAGCGTAATATCCGGCTTTTTCAATCTCATCACAAAATGCTTTACAAATATCTGTTCTTGCTCTGTTATCGAGCTTTAATTGTTCTTTGTCCTCAATATCAAAACATACAGGATACTCTAACTGTTTACCTGCAATGTTTTTCAAACAAAATTCAGCTTCAAGCTTTGCGTCTGCAACACTATCCGCGTAAGAATAATGGTACACGCCGCATGGTATACCTACATACTTCGCACCTGCATAATTTTCTTTAAACTTTTTATCTACTTGGCTCGGTGATTCTTTTCCATACCCCTCACGGATAATTGCAAATTCAACGCCCTCTGCTTTTGCTTCTTGCCAATTAATACTTCCTTGCCATTTTGAAACATCTACACCCTTGAATTTTATGTCCATAAATACACCTCCGCTTTTTTATACGCCTATTATACCAAAAACACAAAAATACTTAAAACGCAATTTATTTATATAACAATATCATAGTAGTTTTCAACACGACAATAAACAACATTAAGTTTATGTTAAAACCGCAAAAATCTAATAAAAACCAAAAAGAAAGAACCGCATATTACTGCGATTCTTAGCTTGTTATATCCGCGACTTAGACAAAATGTTTATTTTGTAGCACTCGGTTTAAAGGGGTACAATCGGACTCCTTTACATTGGGTATAATTTTAACTCTTTTATCTTGCATGCACAATATGGGCAATATATGTATCCCAAAAAAGGATTCGGATAATCAGCAACATACCCGCAAAGTTCACCGTCACAATTAGAGCATTTAAAAAATGTTTTTTCACTGCTTGTATTATGTTCCGAAATAATACATTTTAATTCTTCCATTTTTATCCCTCTTTTTCAATTTGCTTTATTTTGTTTTCATCTAATTTAGTTTCATCAAATCTTCCGCATTGGTTACACCCAACACAGATATACCCATAACTGTCAGGATTTATACAATTTTCACTTATACCTTTGCATATATACGCTATGTTCGGTTCTTCGTCTGTCATTCTTATTCCTCTTTTTCTGAATGTAAAGCTTCCTCTAACACTTTATAAAATTTACTATCTACTTCTTTAATAATTTCTCTGCATTGTTGACATTTTATTGTGTCGGTTTTAAGTACATAAGTCCAACAACCACATTTTGGGCAAGGATACATAATAATATTGCTCCTTTTTATTCTGTCTTTTACCACCAAATTAAAACTTCCATTGCTTCCAACTAGTAAGGATTACTTACCACTTGAATAAATCATTTTAAACTGGTGTGAATCGACAAGTTTATTATCTCGTTTTCAAGTTGCTCTATTTTGTTTTCAATAGCCTTTTTTATTTCTTCATAATTTTCTATCATTTCTTTT
>CAZSYK010000026.1:0-14389 GCA_964610685.1 uncultured Eubacteriales bacterium | reverse complement strand
CATCAAAATATGGCTCACCAATAATTCCTATTTTTTTATAATCGTATTTTTTCCAAATGTCTTTATTATCGTATTTCGAGCGAGGACTACCATGCATACAAATTGTTTTTACAGGATATATTTTGCGAAACTTTTCGAGGTTTTTACAAAATTCATCGTATGCATCATCAATATTTCCTTTGCATGTATCCATAGTTTCGTAATGATACCCAATCTCATGACCGAGTTCTGCAATTTGCTTAATAATATTTTCATTAAAACTGCATGGTAATATTCTAAAATAGTAAGAGCCTTTTATAGATAGTGTATTTTCAACTTGAGCAATAGCAAGCGAATTAGAAGGAAGTTTATCAACATCATGTCGTAATAAAATTGATTCAATATTATCATTTATAATAAAATCATTAAATGTATTAAAAATAAAACCCTGATCTTTCAGGGTTTCAATTAGTTTTTTAAATATTTTAATAGTAAAATCCATTGAAATTATTTATTAAGGATTATCTCTAAAATTTGTTTATTTATATCTTTTTTATTTCTAAAATAATCTTCTCTTTTTTGCATCCAATCATTCTTGGAGTTATTATCGTTTAAAATATTAGTAACAGCCTCACATAAATCATCAAAATTTGAAAAATTTCTCAAAAGATTTAAAGTTTTCTCTAAAATAATAAAATTAGACATATCATTTTCTCCAACGAAAGAATTATATCTAAATGCAGGTGTTCCTAATAGAGATGCTTCTGTAGCCATTGTTTGAGAATCCCCAATATAGATATTTGCAAAAGATAAAATATGATGAATTTTTGATGGAGGTATTTGTATAGCGTATTTTTCAATCTCTTTGGGAATTTTATTTCTTTCAGCTGATATTAATACCTGCCCATACTTACTTAGTAAATCACACAAATAAATTTTTTGTTTATCTGAAAACCCCCATTGACCAATATCGTGATTTGCATTCCAGCTAATAAACCTTAATACAAAAAAAGGTGATATTAAATTATATTCATTAATATATTTTGTATTAGGTGTAAATGATAATGGAGACAGATAGGTTTCTTCAAAAAAGCCATCAATTCTTTTATGATTTTTACCATGATTTAATTGATACGTATTGGGTGTAATAATAATATTTGCAAGCGGAGCAACAATTTTTTTTGTAAGCCAAACGACCTCTGAATCAGGAGATATTACTATTTTTGCATTGATGAATGGCTTTAGCAACACAGAATATATTGATGCCTTTGATAAAATATAATCGGCCTTAAATTTTCTGGTGATATTAAGATAAGATAATAGTAACTTAGGAAGAAATGCGATTTTCGAGAATATACCTTTTCCGTGTTTGCCAAAAATTTGATAATCGTGCCCTTCTTCATCTAAAACATTTAATAAAACATCTTTATCCCTTGCAAGGATTAAAACAACATCACCATTGCTTTTATAATAGTTTATTAAAAATCGGAACTGATAATAATGCTTTGGATGGTTTAATTCAAAAATAATTTTCATTTTTTATTTGAATGTTTTAACAATTTTTGCTGGTACTCCAACAGCAATAGAATAATCGGGTATATCAGATGTAACTACAGCGCCTGCTCCAATTACAGCACCTTCTCCAATTGTAACACCCGGCATTATTATAGCGCCAATGCCAATATGAGCACCATCTTTAATAATTACCTTGCCTTCCTTAAACGGGCAATGCATTGCATACATTCCAGGACGATAATTTGACAAATCTCTTTGATGACATAAAATCATGACTCCTGTTGTTATGGCCACACCTTTCCCGATATATATAAGTTCTGGATTTCTTTCATCAAGAGAACAACCTCTTGCTATATGCGTTTTTTCCCCAATATGGACACCTCTTAATCTATGTAAAAAAACTGTTACTTGAAAAGGGAAACTAAACATTGTCATAATACTTAATGAATGCTTCCATATCCCCTTTATTATTGATAAGAAACTGCGATGTGGTACAATTGACATTTTTTATTCCTTTAAAATTAACATAGCTCGAACATAAACAATATTTCCTTATTTTGGTTTTATTTTTTCAAACTTTAATTTAAAACCCGTTTTGAAAACATTCAAACATTATGATTGTAACTCATATCAGCCAATATATTCCCTAAACCACAATTCTAAATGGACAAATTTCCAAATTTCCTTCGAAATATTAATTTTTTTCAAAAGGTGTTTTGCATAGAGGTCTTTTGCTTTTTGAGCGTCAATCAAGCCACGCGATTTGAATGACTCGCTGTCAAGTATACTATAAATTAATTTTTGCCAATGTTCTTCGCGAAACCATTCGTCCTGTGGGGTTGAAAATCCGATTTTATCACGTCTCATTCGAATCTTTTCTGGCAATATTCCCTTCATTGCTTCTCGCAAAATGTATTTAGTCATTCCTTTTCGTATCTTCCATTGGCTATTTGTTGCTAATGATTTTTCTACTAAACGATAATCTAAAAATGGAACTCGCGACTCAAGAGAAAACCACATGGAATTTCGGTCTGCCCATTTTAGTAAATGATCCAATTTATACTCGAAATGATTTAGTAAAGCATCCGACAAACTTTTTGAACCATACAAATTTCCTGCAATGGAATTGGTGTTCTTGAACTGATTAACAAACTCCGCATTTAAATATCCTTTTTCATTAACTCTGACTTTAGTTCGCAAAAAATTTGGCAATATAAAAAACAAAAAACTCTTAATACCCATCATGCTATGATGCTTTGCAACATACTGATACATTTCTGTTGTGAGTCTTCTAAACCGCAAATGGATAAATAAATCTTTAAAATAAAATCCATAGAAATAATGATATCCAGCCAGTTCTTCATCCGCGCCTTGGCCATCAAGAGTAACTACCACTTTTCCTTTAGCAAGTTTCATTACTTCAAACTGTGCATATGGACCTGTAGATGGAATCGGCTCTCCGTGAGCTTTAATAAATTGCATTAAATTTTTTTCGAGCGATTCAGCATCCGGCATTGTATAATACATTTTGTGAACTAGATTCTTGTATTCATTGATAAATTCGGATTCATCTCCAATCTGCCCCTTTTTATAAACAGCCGAAAAAGTATTCAGATCTTTTTTATTATGATCATTCAGCAGCGATGATACAATACTTGAAGAATCGAGACCTCCACTTAAACAAACCCCCACCGGTACATCGCTGCGAAGCCGAAGGCCGATGGCAGAAGTCAATAGCTTTCTGTATTCGTCTTTATTTGAAAAACCAATCGAATCGGCAACCCTTTTACGTAAATCATACCATTTTGCAATGATCACTGATGATGCAATATTTGACTTCGTATTTAAATTTATATGAATTGTATTACCATGGGGCAATTTTTTTACTTCTTCAAAGAAAGTTCTTTCAGTCTGATCAGTTCTATTAAAAACAAGAAAATCAAAAATGCTCTGATAATCTGGCTTAGGCTTTTCTTCTAGTAAACTGAGTAATGGTTGTATTTCGGAGCTAAAGGCAAAATATTTTTTTGAAAGTAGATAATAAAAAGGCTTTATTCCAAACCTATCCCTTGCTGCAAAAATTTTATTCTCTTCCCTGTCATATATTACAAATGCCCACATGCCATTAAAATGATGAAGGCATTTTTCTCCCCAATGAATATATGCGGTTAACAATACTTCAGTATCTGTTCTCGTACTGAATGCGAACCCTTCATTTATTAATTCTTCACGAAGTTCAATGTAGTTATATATTTCTCCGTTAAAAACCAAGACATATCGTCCGTCTGATGAAATTTTCGGTTGATGTCCGTCTGCAGATAAATCAATTATACTGAGTCTAACGAATCCAAGACCTACATTGTTCTCAAAAAAAACGCCCTCATCATCAGGTCCACGATGCTTCATGATCTGCATCATTTGTCTTATTGAGCTGTCTTTGACGGGTTCCTGATTAAAGTTTATTATTCCACAAATGCCACACATTATTGTAAAATTTTTTTATATACATCTATAATTCTATTAGCCACAGAAACGGAATCCAATCCGAGTTCTATGATTCTTTCTCTGCCTTTTGTTCGGCCAACTTTTGCAGAAAAGTCTAGTGCGAGTTGAAGCTTTTGGGCAAATTCATCTGAATCGAATGATGAAAGATAGCAACCTTCAGTCTTTCCAAAAATCCATTCTACATCCCCAACATTTGTACTTACTATTGGACAGTTGCAGGCCATGGCTTCTTTTATCACATTGGGAGAGCCCTCGTGAAATGAAGACAGAACAAGAACATCTGCGGCACAGTAATAAAATGAAAGTTGAGATTGTGGTATGTCAAGTAAAGGAATTAATCGAACTTTATATGTCCCTATTTTTTCAATTGCAGTTTTTGCTAGAGGAAAATTTTTTTCACGTCTGTTTGGATTTGATCCAAAAATCACATTCTTAACATTTCTTTCAAAATTTAACAAGGCCATTGATTGTTCCTTATCAATTAAAGTAAACAAATCCAGATTCACTCCATTCGGAATTAGTGCATTCTTTATTGTTTTGAGTTTACTCTTCATTTCGGGCGATTTCACAATACAATAATTAAAGAATAATCTTGCAAAAAGAATATTTATTTTAACATTAATTATTGAAAATATACTTTTCTTACCTTTAGTATTCTGGGATCCAAGTAGGTCATCGCCCATAAAGGAAACTACTATTTTCAATTTTCGATTTGCAAGCCATGCAACAATTGCAGACAAAGCATAATGAGCATGCAGAATATCCGGCAAATAATTCTGTATCTCTTTTTTGATTTTAGCAATATTACGAAGATAACCGATTAGTCCTTTTCCTTGAATGCCAAAATATTTAATATTGACACCTTGCTTTTTCAAAGATTCGCCCTGAGAAAATACTATTGGGCTAATGCCATTTTTTGAATTTCCACTTGAAACAAAAAGTACTTTCATACTTCAATTTGGATTATCTAAAATTCCAAAATAAGATTAAGAAAAAAATAATTATGAAGGAAAAATTAAATACAGTTATTATTGCTTTACGTCTTTTTTTATTTATATCACCCGTAGCATAGGAGCTAATATAACCAAAACTAATTAAGTATATGAAAGGAAAATGAGGTAAGGATTTTCTGAGCTCAAGTGCCTCAAATATATAAACTAATGACACTATTTCTAACAAAACAAATATGGCTAATGGATAATACAAGGCTTTCTTTTTCCTGAATATATATATAATCCCGAATATAAACGATATTGAAATAAGAATTTTAAAGATTAAACCCGGTGCAAAGATTGACAGTATCGTTTTTTCATTTGGCAAAATTGTAGGGAAAGGGCCAATTAATCCGGCAATTATATTAACTAAATATGTAAACCCGACTCCTCCTTTAATCATACCATCTGACTCTTTTACTTCTATCATATAATTAATATCCCCAAGCAAAAATTTGTTTAATACCGTGGTTATGTATGATTCGGCAATAGCGATTAATGCAAAAAAAACAATACCTAGAAATATTCCAGCAGCATTTTTTCTTCTGCTTAATAAAAATCCTAATGTCATTGCTCCAATAATTAAAAACATTACAGCTGGCCGAAATAGCATTAATGATAACAAAAACAGTATTAAATAAACAATATGTTTTGGCTCTTGTAGCTTTATAAAATTATAATAATTCAAAAAACACTGAATTATGAGAAAAATCATGACACTTTCTTTTAATCCGGATGAATTGAACCATATGAAAAATGAGGAGATTGAAAATGTCAATGCTGATATAAAAGCATATTTATTTGGCATTAAATACTTCCCTATCTTAAAAAGGCCAATACCTGAAAAAAGAGATAACAGCAAGTAAAATCCGTTGACAAACAAGTTTGATTCTACTACTCTATAAAGTGTACTAATTACCAATACAGCACCCAAATCTTCAAAGGAATATTCTGAAAGAAAGCTATGTATGCCATCCCCAAAAGTCTTTTGTATCATCTTTTGCGCTTCAAGATGATAGACTTCTGCATCAGCTTCGCTGAAAACGAAAAAATTGCTACGATAAGAATAAGAAAGTAAATTATATATAAAAATAAAAAACAATCCATAAAAGAAAATAATTTGTGCCAAACGCCTTTTCGAATAAAATTGTTCACTTTTATTCAACTGAGATTGCAAAATAAAAAAAAATGAAATAATCGAAAAGATATTTACCAGGTATATACTTAGAAATTGAACATCAAGGCGAGTGAATAATACTAAATATAAGAGAATTGAAAAAAATAAGTAATAATTATTTATTGATTTTATAAGTTTCATTTTGCTGTTTAAGTATTTTATCTTTATGTTTTAAAACAATCATTTGTATATAGAATTTCATTAAAGATTATTTATTATTACAATTTTCTTTGTAAAGTTTTACATAATTTTCCGCACAAGTTTTTATGGATAATTCAGCCTCAAAAAGCTTAGTATTGTTAATTTTAATGTGATTGATAGTTTGTTCGTCAGCATTAATAAAATCAAGGATTGAATTCATTAAATCATCCTCATCAATTGATTTAGAGATAAAACCATTTTCACCGTTTCTAATAAGATCAACAGCTCCGCCTACAGGTGTTGTTATTACTGGCTTCCCAAGCGACAATGCTTCGAGTATAACTATTGGCATTCCTTCTTGTAAAGAAGATAAAATTAATGCATCTGAATTAAAAATATAATCAGCTATGTTACTTTTAGGTCCTAGATAAAAAGAATTAATTCCAACCATTTTTTGTAAGAGTGAAAATTCCGTTTCTTCACCCAAACATTTTGCTCCAATGATAAACAAAAGAATGTTTTCTTCCTTTAATCTTGAAAAAATGTTAACTAGCATAGTAAAGTTCTTTACATGGTGAATTCTTCCTATTGCTACAAAAATTTTCCAATTATTTTTATTAAACGATTTTATTTCTTCTTTTACATCATTTAAACAGTTTGTTGTTGATATTTTGTTGATCCCATTATTAATATGGTAAAATTTCAAATGTGGATATTTCTTTTTAAAATCCTGGAAAATAGATTTTGAAATGCAAATATTATGAAATTTCTTTCTAAATAAAGGTAACTTTTCGAACAAATTAAAAAGATTTATTTTTTGGGAATTTAATTTTGAATGAAGAGTATAATAATACTTACACTTTTTATAAAATAGTGAAATAAGATAAATGTATCTTACTGTTGAGTCCAGATGAGCATTTACAATATCTGGTTTAATTTTTTTAAATAATATCGCTAATTTAAAAAATATAGTATAATCGAAACCTTCCTTTTTACCAAGTTGAATAATGGAAACCGAAGGACAAATATTTTTAGGATTATACATCCATTCTTCTATATTTCTGAAACACACTATTGTAACATCATTACTTTTGCTAAGTTCATTGGAAAGTTCAACAACCAGTTTTTCTGCACCACCATTGCCTAATGATGATATAACCTGTATTATTTTCATGTTAAAAATGAATCACAATAATTTTTAGTAAATAATGATATGCCAGGAAAGTTTAATTTAATTGGAATGGATTTTTTTTGCATAAACCCAACTATCTTTTACTTTATTACAGGTATTCTGAAAAATTACTTCAAAATGGTTTATTGTTAGAAATTCTGTAACTAAATCCTTAATTTCATTAGTATTTGTAGGGAATAGAAAATCATGACATGAGATTGCAACATAATCAATTATTTTTACTGATTCTTCCATCCCTTTTATTACATCAATTTCTGCTCCTTCAATATTCATTTTGAGAAAATTTATTCTTAAAATATTATTATTCTTAACATATTCATCTAGTGTAAAAGCTTCTGTAGGAATTCCATTATTATTCCTCCAAATTGAATTTTCAGCATGGTTATCTCTGCTCTCAATTTTAACAATACCATTCGATTCAGAAAGTGCAATATTTGAAACGAATAAATTATCAAACTTGTTGTAATTCTTTAATAAGAAAAGCGATTTGCACGTTTCAGGATGCGCTTCAATAGCATATACTTTACCTTTATCTGCTTTCAGGCAATATATAATTGTTTCGGTACCAACACCGGCGCCTATATCAATGATTATGTCATTATTTTTAGGATAATATTGAATAAAGTTTCTTTTAATAACATAATTTTCTAGATAAGGAATGCTAATATTCCAGTTTGGCTTTGAATCAATAAAGTAAAAGATGCCTTTGTGATATTGCAACCACTTATTGTTTTTCTTGTCATAAAAAAACCAATTTAGTGTTTTAGATTTTAATAGTGAGACAATATTAAAAATTATTGATATTGCCCACCTTAATCCTCTCTTATCAAAGCATGTAATAATTTTACTTTTTATGCTCATAATTAATAAATTAGGTAGAATAATTAGATTAATGTTAATAATAATTTAAAATCATATTCAAATTAATAAGCAGTATAATAATATAGAATTTTTTTTGATATAATTTTGAACTTTACATTTTATTTATTAGTTTTCTCCAATTATTTCTAATGTCAAGCAAAGAAAACACTCTTTTTATTAAAACAGTAAGTAAAGTCTTTCTGTTTGAAAAACGACCGACGATAATGCGGTAGCTAATTGATCTTAACCATTCACTTTGCCAGTATAAAATTTTATAAAAAGGAACATTGGGATATACATACTTTCGCTTAAAGCTAAACATGGAGTCAAAAAATTTAGTACTGTACATTTTTTTACTTCCTTCAGCTCTGATGTTATCATAGTGTAGTCTATATAGAACGGTAACTTCTTCAGAAAAAAAGATCTTAATCCCCAACCTGGTTGAATTTAGTAAAAAAGGGAAATCCTCAAGAAATTTAAATTCTTCATCGAAACCTTTTAATTTTAATAGAGTTTTTGCATTTATAAATATAGTAGGTATAATGTTAAAACTATTTGTTAGATACCTTTTATATTGATTTTCTGCTGACAAGTTGAAAAATTTAATATCTTTCTTGCTTGGATAAATTTTTTGCCATATTCTTTCGCCAAACTCAGAAACATAAAATGATCTATACTTTGATACCAGTATCTCAATATTATCGTTGGCTTTAATAAATTTAATATATGAATCAACGCATTTTCCTTCAAGCAGATCATCCCCAGCAATCAACTTCACCCACTCTCCCTGTGCAGCTTTTACTCCTCTATTGCAATTGGCCGGTATACCTGTGTTTTGGGGAGTTGTGATCAACTCCGTACTCACAAACCGCTGTTTATTTTGCTCAATCCAGTTGCGGCAAATTTCGACAGTATTATCGGTTGAGCAGTCATCGCTTACAATCAGTTCAATGTTTTGATAGGTTTGTGCTTTGGCGCTTTCGAGGGTTTCGAGCACATACTTTGAGCTGTTGTAGGTGATAACGATGATGGAGACTAAGGGGTTCTCGGAGATCGTTTCATCTGTAATCTTAGCTTTTATTTCTTTTGGTATTTGGTTCATTATTTATAACATTTTTACTTCCTAATTTTCCTCACAATCCCTCTCAAATCCATCCTCCTATTCAATTCCCTCAAAGAATACAGACCCGAAATTATTATCAATCCACTCCCAACAATATAATTAACCAGACTTATGGTGAATTTTACCACGAGAAAGCATGCAACTGAAAGTAAGAGCTGAATGAAAAATATTTTTAGAAAAGCACTGTTGAAAGAGAATTGGTATTTGATTTTTGTAACAATAAACATTTGAAGCAAATGAAAAAAATATGAAATCATAAAAGAAATACCAAGACCCTCCAAGCCACCATAAAAATATCCAAATAGATTAAAACAAAGAGTATATGAATTTGAGAGAACTTCATTCCACAAAAATACTTTTGACGCGCCTTTAGCCAGAAAAATAAATCCAATACTCCAGCTAGTCGCTTTAAAAAACATGCCCAATGCCGCCCACAGAACCATTCCATCAACGGCTGTAAATTTTGTTGAGTATAATAACACAATCATCCAGTGTATAAAAACTATAAAAATAGTTAGAACAGGAGCTAATATAAGAATGGCAATTACCGCTTGCTGATTAATGAGTTCTTTTGCCTTTATATTATCGTTAGCAACTGCAGACAAACGCGGATAATAATCAGTGCCCATGGCTGTAAAAATCATCCCTACATATGTTCCTATTATTGCAAAGCCAGCAGTGTATAAACCAACATCATCAACTCCGCCTGTGTTACTAATATATATGCGCAACGCATAAGAAGCAGCAATAGTAATCAATCCGCTCAAGCTTAGCATGAAGCCCATTCTGAGCATTTCCTTTCCTTCAACTTTTATTATTGCAGTGGTAACCGGAACTTTTTCAACCGCTACTTTTCTGGCAAAATACCAGGCGCGGATCATGCTCACAAAAGAGGTGGCAATGATAGCCGGAACAATTCCATCCATACCCCAGAAATAGTAAAATGGCAATGAGAATACAAGCCCCAGAACAGACCCGGTGAGATTGGCATTGGCCAGATATTTTATTTTTTGCAGTCCTTGTAAAATAACCAGCTGGCCGGAACTAATCTGATTGAATAAAAGACTTACTGAAATCCATATAAAAGCAAATGTGTAATCGCGGTTGCCAAAAGTCAGTTCACTTAGCCATGGCGATAGGGCAATGGTAGCAACCAATCCGAGCAAACCGGTGATCCACGCCAATTTTCGTAAAACTGAAACAACAATTGCAATGCGGTTTGTATCGCCTTTGCCATTGGCTTCTGCAACATTTTTCACTGCACTGGTTCCCAATCCGAAGTTGGTCAAACCCGCTATCAGTCCGGTTGTAGAAGTAAGCAGTCCCTGAATACCCATCCCGGCCGGTCCAAGCAAAACTGCAACAACTTTTGATCTAATAATGGCAATAACAATATTAAATACCTGCACACCTCCGAATATGGAAGTAGTTTTGAAGATTTGTCTGTATTCTTTTTGGTTTTCAGCCATTAAATGGTCTTAATAATTTTGGCAGGAACACCGCCAATGACAACATTATTTGGGAATTTGCCAGAAACAACAGCCCCTGTTGCAATAATTGAGTTGTCACCCACTTCGGAATTTTTAAGTATTGTAACATTATTCCCAATCCAGACATTTCTTCCTATTATAACTTTTCCTATTGCGCCCAATTCACGGCGGCGCTCTGGCTCAATGCCATGTGCTTCAAAATCCATAATAGTAACATATTGTCCTATCAAAGTGTCATCGCCTATTTCAATATAATTTGCAGCACAAAAAACAATATTGTTGTTAGTATGTATATTTGATCCAAAAACTATTTTTGAATTTTTATAACGAGGTTGAATTTCAATAGTGCCATATTTATTGAACCCGCCAAGCTTATAGCCAAATTTACATTTGTGACCAATTTCAATATTCCCTTGTCCAGTTAATAGAACTTTTTGCTGGCATTTAGGATACTTATCACACTTAAGTTTTTTCGATAACAAAAAATAAAGATTTGGAAATATAAAATAGCAATATTTTCTTTTCAAACGGGTTAGTATTGCGAACGGTCTTTTAATAATTCTGTAAATAAATCGAAGAATTTTATACAGCATATGAATTCAATGTTTTAATTACTTTTTCTATTTCATCTTCACTCATCACCGGCGACATAGGAAGACTCAGAACTTCGTTGTGTATTTGTTCCGTTATTGGGAAATACATTTCATTGAAAGTTGAATATGCTTTTTGTTTGTACGGTGGAATGGGATAATGAATCAGGGTTTGGATACTATTTTCTGATAAATATTGTTGGAGCTGAGCGCGGCGAGGAGTGCGGATTACGAAGAGATGATAGACGTGATATGCTGATGTGTTGATGTGCTGATGTGTCGATGTGTTGATTGGTAAAATAATGTCCGGATGCTTTATGTTCTCGCAGTAGAATTGTGCTATTTCACGTCGGTGTTGATTTTCAGCATCAAGGTATTTAATTTTGATATTTAAAATTGCTGCTTGAATTTCATCCATACGGCTATTGAAACCTTGGTATTCATTAATGTATTTTTGCTTGCTGCCATAATTTCCTAAAGCACGAACAACTTCGGCTAATTGGTCATCATTCGTGGTAATAGCACCTGCGTCACCTAATGCGCCAAGGTTTTTCCCAGGGTAAAAACTAAACCCAGAAGCATCACCTAAAGACCCACTTCGTTTCCCTTCCCATATAGCACCGATAGCCTGGGCGTTATCTTCAATGATTTTAAGGTTATATTTTTTTGCAATTTGTTCTAGCTGTTCACCCCAGCAGATACATCCGTAAAGATGAACCACCATTATAGCGCGAGTCTTTTCTGAGATATGTCGTTCTACTAAAGATATATCAATGTTATATGTGTTGATATCCGGCTCAACAAGAACAGGCTTAAGTCGGTTGTCGTTAATGGCGAGGATGGTGGCAATGTAGGTATTGGCAGGAACGATCACTTCATCGCCTTCCTTCATTAAGCCCAATTCAATATAACTGCGAAGGATCAGACGCAGCGCATCGAGCCCGTTTCCAACAGCAATGGCATGCTTTGCACCAATGTATTGCGCCAGATCGCTTTCGAATTTCTTCACGCGTTCACCCAACAAATACCAGCCAGAGTCAATAACATCTGAAGCTGCTTGCTTGAGTTCTTCAGAATATTGGGCGTTAATTTTTTGGAGATCTAAAAATTTTATCACTTCTCTTCTATTTTTCGAATAAATTGAGCAGGGTTCCCAAACCAAAGTTCATTTTCAGGTATGTCTTTAGTCACAATACTTCCAGCCCCAATCATTGCATATTTACCAATAGTAATTCCACACAGAATTACCGATCCTGCACCAATCGATGCGCCTTCTTCAATTGTTGTAGTTTCAAATTTTTCAGGATATTGCTTTGAGCGTGGAAATTTATCATTAGTAAACGTGACGTTGGGTCCAACGAAAACATTATTCCCAATCCTGATTCCATCCCATATCTGCACACCTGGTTTTATAGTCACGTTATCACCAATGACCACATCATTTTCAATAAACACATGACAATTGATGTTGCAGTTTTTTCCAATTACAGCATCTTTCAATACTATTGAATATTGCCAAATCTTAGTGTCTTCGCCAATGTTTGTGCTTTGCACATCGGATAATGGATGGATCATTTTACTGCTTGATTAGATTTAAATAATCATTGTATTCTCTGATGTAATCAACATCACGATATTCCTGCGAAGTTAATACAAGACATATAGCGCCAGAAGAAAAACCCTTTTCGGCCGCCCAGATTCCGGGAGGAATGTGCAAACCATAATAAGGTCGGTTCAGTTGCACGGTTCTTTTATTTACGCCATCATCCATTTCAATTTCAAAACTGCCACTTACGGCAATCAGAAACTGGTGGCATTCCTTATGTGCATGCGCTCCGCGGTCTTCGCCACCGGGAATATCGTAAATATAGAAAACACGCTTTACATCAAATGGCAGATTATCCTGGTTTTCCACAATGCTTATGTTTCCCGCTCTGTTTTTCAAACGGGGCATTTCTATTATACTGCAATCATATACCGTTGTCTTTCTCATTTATTTCTGTACTTTAAAAAGGATTCAAAATCTCTAATATAATCTGCTTCGCTGTAATTTGTAGAAGAAAGCACCATGGTAACAGCATTGGTACTGAAATTATCCAAATGCCTCCATAGGCCGGCTGGCACATACAATCCGAAATAGGAGCGGTTGAGGTGATAGCGTTGTATGTTTTTTCTGTCATTGATTACCACATCAAAACTACCGGAGAGTGCCACAATAAATTCGCGCTGTTCCATAAAAGCGTGTCCGCCGCGTATTTCGCCACCCGGCACATCGTATATCCAATACACGCGTTTTATCTCAAACGGAATGTGTTTCATCTGTTCAATAAAAGTAAGGTTCCCGCGCGGGTCGGAGACTTTGGGGAGATTGATTATTTTTGGTTGCATCTATTAAATTAGTTGTTTTAATTACATTTTTCCCAATACCATTCCACTGCTTCTTTCAATCCCTGCTGCAAATTATGTGTTGGATTGTAACCCAATATTTTTTGTGCTTTTTCAATACTAGCATGTGAATGTGGTATATCTCCTTTTCTTTGAGGACCATAAATAACATCAACATTTGCAATTTCAGGATCAAAAGCAATTAGATATTCCTTTAAATAATTCACCAGCATATTCAAATCATTACGTTCTCCAACTGCAGTATTAAAAACCTGGCCTATTGCTTCTGTTTTTGTACAAAGTGAGGCTATGTGGTTCATCTGAATTACATTGTCGATATAAGTGAAGTCGCGGCTTACAGTGCCATCACCATTAATTACAGGTGATTCATGAGCTATGAGTTGTATCACAAATTTTGGTATCAAAAAAAGTAAATCAA
>CAZSYK010000025.1:0-14828 GCA_964610685.1 uncultured Eubacteriales bacterium | reverse complement strand
CCGTCGACCTCTAGCGTGACAGGCTAGCGTTCTAACCAACTGAACTACCGGGCCAAATTTTACGATGGTGGGAACAATAGGACTCGAACCTATGACCCCTTGCTTGTAAGGCAAGTGCTCTAACCAACTGAGCTATGCTCCCTAAGTGTAAATTGAATAACAATAAAATACAAACAAAAACTGTTTTTTATTATGTAACCTACACTTTTTGATTCTATAAACGATATTGCTATTCATGTTGATTTTATAGCAGCACGACCTTATATCAACATGTTAAATAATATCATCACATGAACTTTATGTCAAGCATTTATTATACCAACTTGTGCTTCGAAAATTTATAAT
Organism: uncultured Eubacteriales bacterium; assembly: GCA_964610685.1. Lineage (GTDB taxonomy): Bacteria > Bacillota > Clostridia > Oscillospirales > Acutalibacteraceae > UMGS1491. The sequence goes on along the minus strand of CAZSYK010000025.1, from coordinate 14,483 downwards.
CAAGCTTAAATAAAAGTTGTTTTTAAAACATAAAATCAAATCGTTTTATTTATCATACGCCTTTGACGTATGTCAGATCCTAAAAACTCAAGCCTGATATTATTACCTATAATTCTCGAAACCATTCTTTGCGTATAATTTTTTTCAAGCTCACGCATAGAAAGATTTGTGCTGATGATGGTTGGCTTACTCATCATTATACGTGAATTTATAACATTATAAATTGCGGCGTTTGAAAAAGCCGTTGAATACTCCGTGCCCAAGTCATCTATTATTAATAGGTCACAGTCTATAAAGTGACGCTCGCTTTCATTTTCGTCACGAAAATTTTGGAATTTTTCTTTTTCCATTTTAGACACTATATTTTGTGTCGAACCATAAATAACACCGTAACCTTTACTTATAACTTCGCGCGCCACAGCCAAAGAAAGGTGAGTTTTGCCCAGACCTGTACTTCCTGTCATTAAAAGGCTTGGGGAATTTTTACTGAATTCATAGGCGTATTTTCTGCAAAAATTTAAAATAAGCGACATTCTCTTTCTGGGAGTTTGATCAGTGTTATTTAGCTTAATATCGGAGTAATAATCAAGCGAAAAATTTTCGAAAGCCGAAAGTTCAAGCGGCGACATCTGATTAAGTTTTTTATATGATTCTTTTTTAAGCATATCTTTCATGCAAGTGCACATTATACCGTCAACAAATCCTTCACCCGCGCATTTATCGCAATAATACTGCACTTCAAGATAATTTTCTGGTAAATCCACACTTTCTAAAATCTCTTTAAGTTTTTGCCTTAGAATTTTGTTTCTTTCTTTAAGTTTGTAAAGTTCTTTTGTCGCATTCGCTCCTTTAAGAACGGCACGCGCGGCATCTATCGCTGTGGAGGCCAAACTTTTTTGAATATCGCAAGCTGCCGGAAACCGCTTGTAGAAAATTTCTTTTTTTTTGTTTAATTCTTCCCACGCTTCGGTGCGCATCCTATAAAGTTTTTTTTGAACCTCATCGTAAATTTCTCTGCTGTACCCCACCGAAATTTTCAACTCCTTTAATTTTCAATGTGATCAAAAATGTTGTAATTCTCATATTCTTCAATGTTATAAGAGGCTCTGTTATCTTTAACGGAAAAACCTTTTTTACGGTTGCGGTTGGCATTTTCGATTAAAGCCTGCTCTATTGTGACTATACCCTGAGAATACCAACGTTTGATAATGCTGTCCATGTATTTCAATATATATTTGCCGTTAGCGTTGACGCATCTGTCATAAGCCTCTTTGATAAGCTCGTCGCTATAATTCCACTCGTCAAACCATCTGGTAACCGCTTCTTCTTCCCGCGATGATGGAGACCTGTGATATATCCCTATTATATTTTCAAATTTTCTCCATGAGATATTCGCCTTGTTTAAATCCTGAATCTTTTTCTCGGATTTTTCAAGGTTGTTAATCCCTTCACTCGCCCAGCTTATGCCCATTTTTTCTATGTACTTCATACTCGCTTTACCAGCACCGACCGCATACTGCATGAGCATTATTATAACATCCACAGGCAAACCGTCGTTATCATGAAGCATTAGAAGAATTGCGCTGTCGCCATTTGAAATAGGACGACCAAGTATTACTTGAGCTTCTTGCATAAGAAAATAAATATCTCCAGAATTTTGCATGCGATCCGCAATGTAATTACTATCAGGTCGGAGATACCTAGAGGCTTCTCTTTTGGGATTTTCGCACGAACAAACATTTTCGCAAGCAGTAGCAGTTTTACAGGGTTTTTGGGTAATCGGATCGTTATCATCCAAGGACGCGGCCATCATATTGCATCCATTCCAGTAGGCTACTGCGTTTTTAACCTCTTCCTCTGATAGGTTCATGGCTTTCGTGATTTCAGACAAGCTCAATTCCTGACCTGCGTGACGAAGCATCCACAGCAACACCTTGATCTGTACTTCGTTTGACATTGCTAGGTATTTATCAACAAGTTCCGAGGGAACCGCAAAAACAGAATTCCATTTGCCTAAATTCACGTTATAAATCACAACTGTTTCTCCTGACGACAATATGATATTAATTTTCTAAAACTAAATTATATAATTATCGCTATTTTATAGCAAGAAAATTAATTTACAAATTAATTAAAACGCAGCCTTTCAAGAAAGCATAAAGCTTAATTAAAAACTGCGTTTTAAAACACATATTAGTGATTTTAATTAAAGATATGTAACGCTTTAGTTTACAGCATCTTTAAGTGATTTTCCCGCTTTAAAAGCAGGTGATTTGGATGCAGGAATTTTAATCGGGTTACCGGTTCTTGGATCACGGCCTGTGCGTGCTTCACGTTTGCGAACTTCAAAAGTTCCAAATCCAATTAATTGGATTTTTTCTCCTGCTTTTAAAACTTCTGTTACCGATTCAATAAAAGCTGACAATGCTTTTTCTGAATCTTTTTTGGTAAGTTCGCTTTTTTCAGCAATTTTTGCTACGAGTTCGGATCTGTTCATAAATACACAACCTCCGTATTTTTTTAGTGCCGAATCAGCACATTTACTGCCCTGCTGATTTCCATTTTTCTGCACTTTTTAATCAGCATGTAAATATTACTACACTTTATTTCTATTTTCAAGCGATATTTTATATAAAAATTCATCTTTAAATCTTTCACATGAATCATACAGGGCACTTTCGGCATCAACATTAACAAGGCGAGACACTTCCGTTATAGAAAACAGTAGGTCTCCAAGCTCTTTGCTGTAATCTTCTTGACGCCCGTCGAGAATTAATGTTTCTAAATAATGAAGTCTTTCAAAAGTTTCATTTATTGCATCTTCAACCGAAAAAAGTCCGTATCCGGCACGAGCGGCTCGACCTTGAACCTTTGCTGTACGCATCAAGGCCGGAAGTATCTTAGAAATATTTTTTACACTTTCCGCAGGAGTTTCCGCTCTTGAACGCACTTTCATGCCTTCCCTTTGCTTTTCTCGATCTCTTAGATCATAAACACGACGCCCGCTCTCTCTAAACGATGTGCCTGAAAAAACATGAGGGTGACGAAGTATTATTTTTCTGCATACCTCATCAACTACATCCTCAAAAGAAAAATTATCCTCTTCTTCCTCAATGCTGCAATGGAAAGCGATTTGAAGTAATATGTCCCCCAGTTCTTCTCTGAGCATATCGCTGTCGCTTATATCAATTGCTTCCACGGCATCGTAAGCCTCTTCGATGAGATTTGATCTTATACTTGAATGTGTTTGAACTCGATCCCACGGGCATCCTTTGGGAGATCTGAGCAAATTTACCAATTCCAAAAAATCACTTAATGAATACCTACGTTTCCGAACCAGATCCATAAAAAACCCTACTCTCTTTTTTCAAAATCCTTTATGTTAATTATTGTAAAATTTAACATATATTACCATATTAGCGGATTAAACGATATTTTTCAAGTGTTTTCACAATTTTTTTACATCCCGGAATCGTTATAAGGTCGTAAGATGTCAAAGTTTTTGAAAGGAAAAGAGCGAAGACGTAAACTATAACCGCTATGGCAATGGCAATGAGCAATGAAAGTTTATACGGCAAAAAGCGTATTAAAAGGCCGTGTGAAGAATATGCGGCAATTGCACACATCAAACTGCAGAAAAGAGGTTTGAAAAATATTGATTTCAAATCAAAATGTATTTTGGTTTCCCTTCGTAAAAATATAAGTCCGCAAACACACACAAAAACATAGCACACCAGCGTTCCTATTCCGGCGCCTTGAACGTTTATTTCGGGTATACCTACAAGAATGTAATTAAGTGCGATTTTCATTAAAACTCCGATGGTAAGTATTTTAAGCGGTAAATCGGCTCTTCCCACCGCCTGAAGCATGCTACAAATCGGTGTGCTTATCGAAACAAATATTATTGCGATTGCGTATATGTTCATAATTTCAGAAGCTATACAAATCTCACCCATCTGCCTGCTTTTCCCGAAAGTATTGTAAACAAAATCCATAATGGGGTAAGAAAGAACCGACATGCCAAGACCCGCCGGAAATGAGATAAGAACAGTTGCCTTTAAGATCGTTTCTATATTCTTTTTTGTTTTATCTTTTATCCCGTGAACCCAGGAAGCGGTAACATTAGGCAGAGCGCTTATAGCAAGCCCCTGCGTAATTGTGGGAAGCAGCATGGTTATATTGTTTAGGTACAAAAAGCATCCGTTTAAGAACACATGAATAGTGCCGCCTTCAATCGCTTCTCTGGAAATAAGCCCGTCATAAATTCTGAGAAGAACGTCAGGGGCGGATTTCATAATATCGTCTAAACGCCGCTGAACAAGCATTGTATCTATTGCGCCGGCAAGGTTCATTACTATGGCGCCGAGAGCAATCGGAAACGCTATATTTAAAAGCATTTTAATAAGAGCTTTTTTAGGCCTTGCATCTTCGGAGCTTTCCAGCTCTTCTTCTGTTATACCGTCACCGGAAAGCCTGTATTTTATAAAAATATATAAAAACCCGCAAGCTGCCCCTAAAGTAATACCAAGTACCGCTCCTGCCGAAGCCCACGGGGTAACGATATTTCGAGCCATAATTTCATTTTCGCACGTCTGACCAAAAACAGTTCCGAAATTTTTATATTCGTTCATGCCGTAGTTAACAACCGCAAACGCTAAAGTCGGACCGAAAACGACTTTGCCTATAGCTTCCACGACTTCTGATACAGCTGTGGGAATCATGTTGCGCAAACCTTCGTAATATCCTTTGTAAATTGAAATAAGGCATGCGAAAAATACAGTTGGAGCGAGCATAAACATGGAATACAGAGCACCCGGAGCATTAGTAAACCTGGCGCATACAAACGAACCGAATATCATTAGTACAAATCCGGTTAGACCTGTAAAAATAAAGATCGGAACAGATATTTTATGAATAAGCTTTACGTCTTTAAATCTTCCGCGCGCCACGTCTCCCGCCACCATACGTGAAATGGCAATCGGCAGCCCCGCTGTGGCAAGTGCGTAAATAGGATTATACAAGCCGTAAGCCTCATTGAAATATCCCGAACCCACTCCCGCCAAAATATAAGATATCGGAATTTTAAAAGCAGCACCCGCAACTTTTACCAAAAGCATACCTATAGTCATTATAAAAGCACCGGCAGCAAAAGATTGACTTACCTTTTTGGATTTCTTGATTTTCTGATTGGTATTTATCATTATAAATTTTCCTTTGTATATTAGAATAACTTAATTAATTATAAGAATACGCTTAGAATTATATCATATTATATTATAACAGTTACACTCATATGTGTAAGCTTAAAAAATTTTACACGATATAATACAGAGTGGCATTAGAAAAAACTTACATAATTTTAAAGTTAATATCAAAATAAATCATCAATGTGTGGATTTCAAAATTGCAACGTATATTTCTTGACAATCTGTAATGTTAACGATATAATCAATATTGTTGATTTAATCACAATTCGGGCCATTAGCTCAGTTGGTTAGAGCAACCGGCTCATAACCGGTTGGTCCTAGGTTCGAGTCCTAGATGGCCCACCACTCAGAAATCTCAACATTTGTTTGAGGTTTCTTTTTATTGTACATTAAAAATGAAGCTTTACTAAATACAACAAATATTCCCCGGCTTATCCGGAGAATATTTGTTGTCTAATTATTATGATTTGTTTTTTTATCATTAATCAAGTTCTTTGAAATATATATTATACCAGACTATAAATGTATAAATTGTCCATATCTTACGGCTGTTATCCCACTTCTCGCTATAATGGTCATCCAAAAGTTTAACAAGCTCCTCGCAGTTAAAAAACATATCTGCAGTTGCAGATAAGAAAGCATCTTTAACTATACCGTAATATTTTTTATCTCTCAGCCAAACTCTTGTGGGCACGGGGAATCCTAACTTTTCTTTTTGTGCCGTATCCAAAGGCAAACGTTTCATTGCAGCTTGGCGCAAAGCATATTTTGTGTTTTCTTTTGGAGTTTTCAGATTTGTAGGCAAAGAGGAAGCCACTTTAAAGACTTCTCTATCCAGAAAAGGCACTCTGAGTTCAAGCGAGTTTGCCATGCTCATTCTATCCGCTTTGAGAAGAATATCGCCTATCATCCACATGTTTATGTCTATATACTGCATTTTTGTAACGTCGTCATAATTTTTGACTTTTTCATAAAGTTTTTTGCAAAGATTTTGAGGGCGTGTTGAAAGTGCAGGATTTTTAAGTATTTTTTTCTTGTCTTCCTCAGAAAACATAAAGGCATTGCCGATGTATTTGTTTTCCGTAGTATGTTCGCCTCGTATTATGAAGCTTCTTCCTCTGAATCTGAATGGTATCTTCTTAACTGAATTTGCAAGAAACGTACGAAACTTTTGAGAAAATAGTTTTTGGTATAAGCTGAATACTCTTGGCTCGTTGTATATGGTATATCCTCCGAATAACTCGTCCGCGCCTTCGCCGGACAAAACAACTTTAACGTGTTCACTTGCAAGCTTTGAAACAAAATATAAGGCTATGCAAGATGGATCGGCAAGAGGCTGGTCCATGTAATACTGCACTTTTTTTATCGATGACCAAAATTCTTCCGAAGATATTATTTTGTAATAATGATTTATTCCTATATTTTTGGCTAAATTTTGCGCACATGTGACTTCATTATATTTTTCGCCGAAATCAAACCCTACGGTAAATGCTTTTTGGTCTGCAAAATATGATGACACATAACTCGAATCAACTCCGCTCGAAAGAAAGCATCCGACCTCCACATCGCTTATCCGGTGGGCTTTAACGGAATTTTCAAAAGCTTCCTCAATTTGAGTTGTGGCAGTTTCCAAATCCAAATCTTTATTGATGTTATCAAATCTTGCTTCAAAATATTTATCGGTTTTTACTTCCCCGTTTTTATACCACAAATAATGCCCCGGCATTAAACAGTATACGTTTTCGAAAAAGGTTTCGGGTGGCACAGCATATTGGAACGAAAGGTAATTATCAAGAGTTTTGTAATTTAATTTTTTTTCAAATGCAGGGAATGTAAGGATGCTTTTTATTTCGGAAGCGTATAAAAAATTATCCCCCACTTGCGTCCAGTGAAGCGGTTTGATACCAAAAGGATCCCGTGCCATGAAAAGAGATTTTTTCTCTCTGTCCCAAATTGCAAAAGCGAACATTCCTCTAAGTCTGTAAAGAAGCTCTTCGCCCCATTCTTCAAAACCGTGAATTAAAACTTCCGAATCAGTCTGAGTATAAAACTTGTGATTTTTTTCTGTAAGCTCTTTTCTTAGTTCTTTGTAATTATATATCTCTCCGTTGAAAGTAAGTACGAGCGTATTGTTTTCGTTATAAATGGGTTGTTCTCCACCGCTTAGGTCAATTATGCTTAAGCGTCTGAACCCCATTGCAATATCTTTATCAACAAAATATCCGGCGCTGTCAGGCCCGCGGTGAATAATCAAATCGGTCATGTTCTCTATTGTTTTGGTTTTATTAACTGTTTCCCCTGTAAATCCGCAAATTCCGCACATTGTGCTGCCTCCCGTATAATAATTATATATGATAAAAATGAAAATGCTTTAAAGCATTTTTGTTCCGATACTCCGTTTGATTATAACACGAGCTTACGTGACTTACAATTTGTTATACTTTCAATTTTGATAAAAACCTTATAAATTTTGCGTTCGTTAATTTTTTGCAAAGTAAACATCCTTCTGCGTAGCTGAAGGATGTTTATTTAACCTGATTTGATTAAACAAGAAACCATAATTCCTATAAATGGTACGCCAGGAGGGATTCGAACCCCCGACCTCTTGGTTCGTAGCCAAACACTCTATCCAGCTGAGCTACTGGCGCATAAATCTTCTATATATAAATTAACACACCTATGCGAAAAGGTCAAGAAAAACCGAATTTTAACGGCATAATTTTTACTATTTCGATCATCTTATTTGTTTTTATAAAATAAATAAGAAATTTTGTATAATTTTTCAAAAAATAATTAATTTTTTATGGCAATACTTATTACTATATGATACTATATGTTTTATCTAAATTTACATTAATGGAGTTGATCTTCAGACATGAAGTTTCCGAAATTAGAAAAAAAATGGATAATAGCCATAATTGGTGTTATAATCATAGCCGTAACAGGTGTTATATTTTTTTATGAAAAAAATTCAAACAAAGTATTTACTCGCAGCGAATATATTAAAGAAGTTGTTATCCAAAATCAAAATTTCGAAGATCTACTCGATAATTTTCTTGATCAGGTAGTAACATATAGCGGAACAAAAGAAGAAACCGAAAAATTAGATAACACTGCAACAAAATTAGAAAATTTCGTAAAGGCTCTCAAGGAAAAATTAGGACCCAAAGTGCCATATGATTCCAAAACTCACTATGAAAGCATGATCGCTGCCTATGAGATTTACTTGGAAGCTGTAAATATGTATAAAAAAGCCGTGCCTAAAACCCTGGGCGCAGAGCGCACGACTCAGATGAAAGAAGCAGAAAACAAATTAGCGGATGCACGGGAAGCCATGAAAAACTTAGAATAAAAAAACACTTATAACCGAAACGAAAAAAGGAGGCGTGTTATGTGCTTTCGAATTTAAGTCCTGTGAATATTGTGATAATTAATTTTATAGCGATGATAGCATGGCATTTAATTATACTCGTAATATCAAGCAACCTTAAACTCTCGTTTTTTGACCCCTGCAAACCTCCTTACGCATCACAAAAATGGGAAAATAACGGTAGCATCTACATCAAAAAATTAAATATTAAAAAATGGAAAGATTTTTTACCGCAACACATAGCTAAAGGAGGATTTTCCAAAAAACATTTAAAGTGTGATGGTAAGTCCAACAAGGAATACATCAATATTTTTATACTCGAAACATGTCGCGCCGAATGGAACCATCTAATGTGCTGCATGTATTTTATAATTTCTTTATTTATAAATTCTTTTTATTATGCACTTATATTTTCCATTATACCCATAATCGCAAACTTACCTTTTATTGCAATACAACGATACAACAGAATAAGGCTTAAAAGATTAAACCAGAAATGTACACGCCTGAGGTTAGAGAAAACAGAGAGAATTTCGGTTTAAATAAAATCAATAAATAATGGATGTTAATTTCGCATCCATTATTTATTTCATATTTACTTTTTTCTTTTTTTCTGATAAAATACATTAGCACACCAAAACACGGAGAGGTGTCCGAGCTGGCTTAAGGAGCACGATTGGAAATCGTGTAAGTCGTTAAAGCGGCTTCGGGGGTTCGAATCCCCCTCTCTCCGCCAAACATAAATCCCATAGTACTGAGGTGCTATGGGATTTATTATACCGTTTTATAGCGTTTTACCCTTTAATTTACCCTTTACAGCTTTTTAACTTCATTTTATGTAAAAGTTATGGTTATAAAAATATAATTAGGTTGTATAGGTTGTAAATGTTCTTAAATCCCATAGTTATGAAATTTATTTTACAACCTAAATTAAAATTTAAAGGTTGCACGAAGGTTGTAAGCCATCAAAAAGAGGTTGTAATACAACCTCTTTAAAATTTTTAAATTTACGCTTTTTATAAAATTATTTATCCTCTGTTTCAGCCTCTTTATCGAGCGTCAGCAAAAGTCTTACAAAATTAAATGTTCCGTACATTACATATTCTAAAAAATCTTTATTTATATTGTTATTATGCTTAGAAGTCTTATTATTAAATTTGTCATATAAATCCAACATTTTCATAAATGTATTTGATACTTCTTTTATTGCTCCATGTCTTTTCAAAAAATCCCCAAAATAGTCTATATTATTCTTTAGATTTTTATCGTTATTAAAAAATTCTTTAAAAAATGTTTCTAGCGCTTTTCTGAAATTATCCGCAACATCCGAATAATCTTCTGAATTATAATATTGTTTTAAAGCTTTCACGAAATCTTTTCGTGATTTTGGGTAACTGCCAAGCCATTCCATGGGCTCTGAAATCAGAACATCATCCAATTCTTTAGCTCCTTTTGGAAATATAAAATATCCGTCACTATATTCGAAAATATCAAACGGAATTTTGGCTCTGTTCATTTCCCTAATTATTAAATTCTTTAATCCTTCCTTTAATGATGTATCATCACTGTTGTTAGCCGAATCTTCACTTATTGTATTTAAAAATGCAATAATATACCATAGAAATTCTTTTATTGAGTTTTTAGTTTTTAAAATATTCAAAATTTCGTCTAAATACCATTTAATTTCCTCTGATTTAGAATAGGATTCTGGTGGCGGAGCACAGGGGTAACCAATTGATAGGCAAAACTGACAGTAGGATCTCATATTATAGGAATTTTGAAAATATCTAAGACATGTCAAAATGTTAGTTTTTAAATATTTAAATTTTTCGTCATCTGAAAAACCTATTCCGAGTTTTTCTCTATAGTCCATATAGTTCATTGTATTACAATAACCTCCAGCATCATCGTGCAAGAACTTTTTCTCACTCGCCAATTCGATTTTTATAAAAAACCAAAAAAAGTTCAGATTTAAAATTTCGTCATAAAATAAATCATTTGTGTAAGCCAAACTCTAATTTATCTGTTTATGAACTAATATTAGCTTATACTTTTTATGAAATTATCCATCCTTTTCGCACTTTTCTTCTTCATATTCTCGGTTACTCCTCCGTAAACATCTAAAGTAAAAGCCGCTGTATGATGTCCCATGTTTTCTTTGAGGGTATTTATATCGTCTCCGCATTGAAGAGACGAAACAGCATACGAATGCCTTAAGTCATGAAAACGTATATAATCTAACCCTAATTTTTTAACAATTTTTTTAAAATGTTTCCACACTGTGTAATGATTAAGATGATCTCCAACCTCATTAGTAAACACAAGATTATCTTTATTACACCATAGGCTTCCGCATTTTAACGCCTGTACCTTTTGATTTAATTTATGTTTTCTCAATCGTTCTACAAGTGTATCCGCTATCACAATTCTTCTGGATTTATTATTTTTAAGTGACAAAAACTTATAATCACCAACTGCTCCATTCTCTTTTTGAAGCTGTTTATTTACAAAAATAACTCCATTTTCTAAATCCACACAGTCCCACGTTAATCCTAAAAGTTCGCCTTTACGCATACCCGAAAACTGCGCACAAAAATATAATACTTCAAATTTATGACCTTTTATTTCGGATAGGAAATCAGCCATTTGCTCTTCGCTCATAACTTTAATTTCTGTTTTATCTACTCGAGGAAGCACACAAGCATCCGACGGATTAGATCTCAAATACCCAATTAAAACAGCTTGTTTCAAGGCTTTATGAAATACACCATGAAGATTTTTAATTGTTTTCGGTGATAACCCGGACTTAATTTTTTCATTATAAAAATTTTGAATCTCATGAGCATTTAGTTTTTGAAGCGGAGCGGATCCCAGACACGGCTTTATGTGATTTTTAATATGCTTACCATAAGAATAAGCGGTTGAACCTTTAACCGCCCCTAGATAATCTTTAAACCAAATATCCATCCAGGTGCCAATAGTTAATTTAGTAGGCTCCGTGTATGTTCCATTATCAATATTTGCACTTATTTGTTTTAATTTTTTAAGGACTTCCGATTGAGTATCACCATATATTGACTTTTGAATTTGTTTTCCTGTACCGGCATCACGGCCCACTGTATATCTTGCTTCCCACCTACCATCTTTTCGTTGGCGTATGGTCCCTGCACCTTGAGCATTACGATTCTTAGTTTTGCGTGGCATTTTTATAACATTTCACCTCTGCTCCGTGCACTAGTATTTTCCGGCAATGCTGAAGGAAGCCATTCGTCCTGATCTCTTTTGCATTTCGGCAAATATTCATCAAAACTTTCATCTAATTTTTTGAGAATTTTTCCACCTATCTTTATTTTAATTATTTCTACTAGATTTTCTAGTTTAATTTCATGCCCTGAAAGCTCAGCTATGCATAACTTATCTAGACCTTGTTTAAAATCTGGAATTAATTCAGAGATTAAACCGTTTTTAAAGAAATAGTTTAGTAACTCAATATTTCTACTATCGCCTTTGTCTGCGGCCCATGTTTCTAAAATTTTTATAGTGTCATCAGAAAGTCCCAGGCGAGAATTTATCTCTTGATTATCGGATTTTTTTGATTTCGTTCCAAAAATCAAATAGTCAGATGAAACATCAAAATATTTTGCTATAAAATACACCCTTTCAATATTAGGAAGTACCGAACCATCCATATATTGAGAAATAGTTTGTCGAGTAATACCCGTGGCTTTTGCCAATTCTTCTTGAGTCGTTTTACCACGACCCTGATTATCTTCCATTAATTCTCTTAAACGTGTCGAAAATATACCATCATACCCTTTGATTTTTATTGCCTTTTTCACCAAAACACTCCTTTTTGTTAAAATATATTGCGTTTTAAATATTAATGCATAAAAATTTGACTTTATATTTCTCTTGCGCTAAAATAATTTTAGCAGAATTATTTTACATATTCAAGCGAAAAATAAAAAAACAAAATAAGGAGATGGTTTTATGGAAGAAAAAAGATCTAGTAATGACTTTGATGAACTTGCAAAATCGGAAAGACTTCTCTACTTCAAAAATTGGCGTTTACGCAATAAGGACAAGGTAAGACAACATAATAAGAACTACTGGCGAAGAAAAGCAGAAAAGAAATTTTTGGAGGTGAAAAACACAGATGAATAATGTTAAAAATTGGAATGAACTCCCTTTTGGCCTTAACGCAACTCAGATTGCAAAAATCCTCGGGCTCTCAAAACCGCTTGTTTATGAATTGTTCCATCGTTCAGATTTTCCGGCTATTAAAATAAGTGACAAAAGATGGGTTGTACCTAGAGATCAACTTAAAGTTTGGCTAGACAATGAAGCGGCAAAAACGAGAAGCATGTTTAATGCTTGATGTATTTGAAAAAACAAAAAGCTGCCTTAATATTATCGAAATAGCTGAGCGGTATGGGATAGAAATACTACATAAAAATAAGGCGTCGTGTCCATTTCATAAAGAAAAAACTCCTTCTTTAGTATTTTATCCGAAAACAAGTTCTTTTCACTGTTATGGTTGCGGAACCTCCGGAGACCTGATTACCTTTGTAAGATTGCTGTTTAGTTTGAGTTCCAATCTGGAAGCTGCGAAAAAAATAAGTGAGGATTGGAGTTTGAATTTTTTTGAAGAAAAATTTAGCCCAACGCGCAAAAAGGAAATATGCGAAGAATTAAAAATCCGTGAAAAGTGCAAATTTAATATAGAACTTTTACATACATGGAAAAACGAAACTGAAAATTCACTTATTTTAATGTATAGAACATTGAGGGATATATCAAAGCATTCAAAACGACCGGAAGATTTTGGTTCAGAGCTATATGCTTTTGCACAGGCCGAGTTATTTCGCGGTGAGATAGAGGATATTCTTGACTTTTTAAGATGCGGAACAAATCAAGAAATAATTAACAACTACAGCTACATTAAATGGTACATAAAAGATTTAGAAAATCGGTGGGATAAAACGCAAAAAATGATAAACGGAGGTCAAAAGATTGAACTATAATCAAGAACTTTCAGATAAGATTGAAAATAGCGATTTATATAAAGATTATTTATCGCAAAAAGAAAAAGCCTCTGAAAAAATCAGAGACTCAAAAACCAATAATATTATATCTTTAAAAGGTGAAAAATGCAACGAATTTGTTCCAGAAATGTTTAGCGGAACAGAGTACACTGCAAAAAACAACTGCGTTTACTATGTTGTAAGTTCTGAGACGCAAAAGCTTCTTTGCAACTTTATCGCATGGATAATAGCAGAGATCACAGTTGATGATGGACTGGAAATTCGTAAAACTTTCAAAATTGCGGAGAAGCATAAAAGTGGTTACGATCTGCCAATTATAGATGTACTTGAAAATGATTTTTCAAACTTAAACTGGGTAATTAAAAAATGGGGAGCAAAATGTATTTTAGAGCCTACTCAGTCAGTTAAAGATAGGCTCCGCCATTGTATTCAAAGAATTTCTAAAAATATAAAGGCTGAAAGTGTATTCAGCTTTACAGGCTGGAAATATTACAAAGATAAGTGGATATATCTTTACAGCGGCGGAGCGGTGTGAGCCGATGATATCAAAGTCAAGCTTGATGGAAGGCTTGAAAAATATCATTTACCTACTGATCCAGAAGATATTCCTAATAAGCTACAAGATATTTTTAATACGCTTGAAAAGCTCGCTCCTAAGAATATAATTTATCCACTTTTAGCGTATGCGTTTTTAACTCCGTTAAACGAATTTCTAAAACAAAGCGGATATGAACCTAACTTTGTTTATTTCCTTTTAGGTAAAACAGGCACGGGTAAAAGTACGCTTTCTGCCCTATTTCTCTCATTTTTTGGCGATTTTTCAAGCACCGATCTTCCGCTTTCATTCATGGATACTGCTAA